>JAKSQD010000005.1 GCA_024404315.1 Oscillospiraceae bacterium | reverse complement strand
TGACGAAAAATATCCTTCGTTATCAGCATACGCCGGGATACGAAACAGCCTCTTAGAGAAACCACAACGTTGAGGAACGAGCAAAAAATGAGGACTCAAACCGAGCCCTCATCGTCATTCTCTTCCATTTCCCTCCATTTTCTCACTCCTCGTAGAAAAGCCCTTCCTCCCATTTCGTTCCGGTGTAGGTAAACGCCGCCCAACTGTCCAGCTGTGACGTTCTTCCATCAGCCAGCTCGGCCTTAAAGCGGAAACAAACCACATCGCCTTTTTGGGGATTCTTGGGCAGGTCAAAGGTTGCTTTGGTGGAGAGAGAATCTTGTTGGAAGATTACCTCTGTAGCCAAGCTCTTATCGTTGTAAAGCGCTTCCAAGCTCATCGAAAAGCCGTTCTGTTTCAGTGCGCTGTTGTCATCACCGGTGGCACTGTAGGTATCCTCGCCGTATTCAAAATAATATTCATACCCGCCAATGCTCACAATACCGTAGGACTCGATTACGCAGGCGGCAAACGTTTGATTTTTTGCCTCGTTGTACCCTGTGTAAATGTTGATGATGTCAGCTTGTTTCAGCTCAAAGCTGATGTATCGCTTCAAATCGCACAGCTCATTCTCATTGTCATCAATGCAAAGCTGAGACAGCCCCTCGTTGGTGGGCATCATCAGGAAATAATGGGTGTTGTTCTCGGCAGGCAACGTTATTTCTCCCACAAAGGTGGCACCATCCCAGGTGATGGAATCAGCCTGATAAGTCTCCTTGCCATGCTGGGCGGTGAAGGCGATGTCCTTTCCATCGGAAATCAGCCCCGGTATCCGAGGTTTTGCGGTCAAACGCAACGTCACGTTGTTGGTAGACACATCAATATGCGCCACATCCAACTGACAGGCGGCCAGAGCAGCAGTTTTGCCAGCATTCTTTTGCAGCTGCTTTTCCAACTGGTCATACAGCGTGTCATAATCGGGAACATAGGGAATCCGGCCATTCACCTCGGAAATCTGAGTGTCCAGCTGACGCATTTGAAGGTTCATCGAGTCTTTCCATGTGGCGAGCATCATAGTCAGCGTCACACACCATACAGCCAGTGCGCAGCAGAGCACCAGCGCCAGCGCTTGCGGCCACAGTTTCTTCCAGCTCCGAGCCGATGGGGGAGGGGAGGTATAGTGCTTGATAAGCTCCTCTATCATCTCCAGTTGTTTTTCGTTCAGCGCCAGAGGTTCCGACTGTTCGACTGATTCTTCCAGTCCCAGCAGCCAGCCCACCGTCACGCCGAAGAGCTTGCTCAGAGCCGCTAATTTTTCTACCTCTGGCAGAGCCGCATCTGCTTCCCATTTGGAGATGGCCTGACGGGAAACGCCAAGTTGTTCTCCTAACTTTTCTTGACTGAGACCCATTCGTTTCCGGTATTCTGCGATCTTCTGACCTGTTGTCATAGCGGCCACATCCTTTCTTTTTATGGGTTCATCCTACCAGACTTTGACCAAGGACGCAAGAAATCTTCTGTTTCTTTTTGTCAACCACAGGTTGCGGGGGAAAATATTCCTCACAATTTTAATATATGTGTAAAAAGAGAAGGCCAGAAGCTCGACTATCCTGGATTCCAATCAATCACAAAAAATAAAATAAAAAGTTTTAAAAAGTGCTTGACAAAATAGAATGCTTGCGCTATAATATGCTCAACAAAACAAAAGAGGTTCCCCGTAGAACCTGCGGGTGGCGGTTCGGCGGCTGCCGCTTCTTTACCAGCCGAATTTCTTCTGTTTCCCGGCAGCATTCATCATCCTCTAAAAATAGGTAGAAAGTCCTCAGCCATCTGGCGATGCGTACTCGAGGTAGAGATTCCCAATCATTGATGATTCCTTAAATGCTTGCCGATCATGTATGACAGGAACAGACCCGATATAGAGGAAAGAGAGGGTAGAGCAATGAAACTTGAAATTGAACATTTTCAGAACTGACCTGACCAGAGGTTGAATGGTTGGATCAGTTCTTTTTTGCTTTTGACTCGAAAATTCCCTTTTCTATCATAGAAGAAGATGATAACCGGAGAGTTTCGAGATGAGATATTTTTTCAAAATAAGCGTAAAATCTGCCCGCAAATGTGGAAGAAGTGGTTATTCGGAGAAGTAAGATGAAACAAAAGGTAAATGGTGTTACTCTTTTTTATGAGGTTGCGGGAAACGGGCAACCTCTCCTCCTCATTCATGGCAATGGAGAGGATCATACCATCTTTGATGAGGCTGTGGCGCATCTCAAACCGCATTTTACCTGTTATGCCATTGATAGCCGGGATCACGGCCAAAGCTCCAAGGTGGAGGCGCTCCACTATGCAGACATGGCAAAAGACATCTGTGTGTTTATGGAGAACCTGAACCTGCGGGACGTGGTGTTTTATGGCTTCAGTGACGGCGGCATAGTGGGGCTTTTAGCGGCCTTGCAAACCGACCGGATAGCGGCTATGATTCTCAGCGGCGCAAACCTCTATCCCCACGGTATGACCGATGAGATTTATGCTCTGATTGAGGAGGATTATCAGAAAACCGGCAGTACCAAATCTCTGATGATGCTCCGGGAACCCAATATCGCTGACTGGCAACTGAAAAAGCTTCTCCTTCCCACTTTGGTTTTGGCTGGAACTGCGGATCTCATCAAAGACGAGCACACACGCCATATTGCGCAAACCCTTCCCAACAGCCGCTTGCATATTTTGAAAGGGGAAGGGCATGAGACCTACATCATCCACAGCACCGTGGTGGCGGGAGAAATTCTCCGCTTCCTAGGGAAGCCGACCGGCCTTCCCGTGCCGGAATACGAAACAAATGCGTAATGTGAGCGACCAAAAGAGAGAAGAATGCTTGACAGGTACTATAGCCTGTGGTATAGTTTGGGTCTCCTTCCAGAAGTTTGCGGTCAGGAAAGGAGCAGCATCCGTCATTTTTTCTTGGTTTTGAGGAGAAAATGGCGGAAATGATGCAGAAAAGACAAAAGACACCGGAAAACGGCCAGCATTACCCCAAAAGACCGCACCAGCATTGGAGGCATCCTTATGTTTCAAGCAACCATTTTAATCGACAATAACGCAGAAAACGGCTTTCACGCCGAGTGGGGCTTCTGCGTTTATATTCACTATAACGGCAAGCGTTTTTTGCTGGATACCGGCGCTTCGGATCGGTATCTGGCCAACGCCAAGCAAATGAGCATCCATATAGAGGATGTGGACTATGCCGTCCTCTCCCACGCCCATGGCGATCACTCCGGCGGGTTTCACAGTTTTTTTGAAACAAACCGTCACGCTCCGCTCTATGTGAGCGACCAGTGTCGAGAGGACTGTTATTTCAAGCTTGGCCTCTTCCCTCGATATATTGGCATCCCAAAAGGAATTTTGAACCAATACCAAGAACGAATTGTTCCTGTCCATGGTTTGTTGCAGCTGGAAGAGGGCGTATGGTTGGTTCCTCATCGCCATGACGAGTTGGACTATTTGGGAAAGCGGGGGCACTTGTACCGCAAGCAAGGAAGAAAACTTCTCCCAGATTGTTTTCCTCACGAACAGAGTTTGGTTTTTGAGACTAGCCGAGGCTTGGCCATCTTCAATTCTTGCAGCCATGTGGGGCTGGAAACCATTGTCGAAGATGTGCGGCGCTGTCTGCCTGGTAAAAAGGTACTCATGACCGTGGGCGGCCTGCACCTGGTTGGTCTTAGTACGCAGGAGGTGCGTGAAATTGCGCAGTCCATTAAACAGACAGGGATTGAACATGTCCTCACCGGCCACTGCACCGGCAGCAAAGCCATGGAAATTCTCCGGGAGGAGTTGGGGGAAACGGTAAAGGAAACCTATTCCGGCCTCATCATCAAGGTGCGAGAAAGCGCCGCTGTTTAAACCATCGTCGGATATCGTCGGATATGCGCTTTGCCGCTCGTTGTGCTTCCCTCTCACATTCTTTTAGAGCCTATCCGCAATCGACGCAACTTTATTTGCGATAGGCTCTTAATGCCCTTGACCGTGCGAACGGTTGAGGGTGTTTTTTGTTACAGATAGACATCTTACTTTACTCTGAACCTTCTGGCGCTTCTGACGGGGAGCTGGCGGCGTACACTGTCCACCAGATTGAAATCCACTTCTGCGTCTAACACACCGGGTTTTTCGTCTGCTTCTAAGAGAATATCACCCCAAGGGTTGCAGACAATGGAGTGCCCATAAGCCACATATTCAGCGCTTTCGTCTCGGGCGCAGGAGACCCCCACGGTGTAAAGTTGGTTGTCAACCGCTCGGCTCCGGTACAGCAATTCCCAGTGCTTTGGGCCGGTGGTGCAATTGAAGGCCGCCGGAACCACCATGAGTTTGGCTCCCAAGTCAGCCGTTTTCTCAAAGAGAGAGGGAAAGCGCAGGTCAAAACAGATGGCCAATCCCACCACACCAAATTCAGTTTTAAAAACGGCGGGAGCAGTTCCGGGGGAGAGAACCTCCGACTCCATAAATCTCTGTCCGCCGTCAATATCAATGTCAAACAGGTGAATTTTGCGGAATTTTGCCACTTGATGTCCCTCCCGGTCGAAGGCGTAGCAGGTGTTGTAAATGGCGTTTGCCTCCCGCTCCGGCATAGAGCCGCCCACCAGCCAAACATGGTTTTCCCTGGCCATACGGGAGAGGGACTGCCAAATTTCCCCACCTTCCGGCTCTGCGTAACGGGGAAAACATCGGTTGTCATAAGGACAGCAGAACATTTCCGGCAGTACGGCCAGATCACAGCCACGCTGGGCGGCGGCGGAAACCTCCTGGGTGGCAGTTTGAAGATTTTGCGCCTTGTCTGCGGTGACGGGCATTTGAATGAGTGACAGCTTCATAGCAAATCTCCTTTTTCTGATAGGCTCTTAGTCTACCATTTTCCCTGATAAAATGCAAGACGATTCCAATTCTCCGTCAGAATGACCGTATTCAAACCAGAAACTCCTTGCTTTTTTCAGTTGTCTATCCAGACAGAGTGTGTTATAATCTAATCCGTATGAGAATATGATCTCCAACCTTTTCAAAGGAGCAAATAACATGAAAGTTGTCGTTTTAGCGGGCGGTCTCAGCGATGAGCGCAACGTCTCCCTGTCCTCCGGTACCATGGTCACGGAAGCCCTCCGCAGCCGAGGCCATGAGGTAGCGCTGGTAGATCTCTACCTGGGTCTTGAGGATTTTGAAGGTGCTTTGGAAGAGTGCTTCACTCGTCCCATTCCTTCCGGCTGGAAGAAGGTTGCACGTCAGGCTCCTGATCTCGACGCATTGAAGGCACAGCGTAAGCTCAAGAGCAATAGCCTCTTTGGTTCTGGTGTTCTGGATCTCTGCGGTATGGCGGATATTGTCTTCCTTGCCCTTCACGGAGCTTGTGGCGAGGATGGCCGCATTCAGGCCACTCTGGAAACCATGGGTATCCCTTATACTGGCACGGGCTTTGTTGCCGCCGCCATTGCCATGGATAAGGATCTGACCAAAAAGGCCATCCTTCCGACTGGGGTTCAGACTCCCATGTGGGAAACCTTTACCTATACAGAGAAAGAGATTCCAGCCATCGTCGCCCGAACCGGCCTCCCCGTTGTGGTCAAGCCGCTTTCCTCCGGCAGCTCCATCGGCGTTGCCATTGCCACCACCTCCGAGGAGCTGGAGCAGGCTTTGCTCAACTGCATTCCCCTGGGTGCTAACGTTCTGCTGGAACAGTACGTAAAGGGTCGTGAAATCCAAATGGCCTATCTGGTGAATCGCACCCTGCCTTCCATTGAGATTATCCCCAAGGAGGGCTTCTACGACTACGAAAACAAATATCAGCCCGGCGCAGCCGTTGAAGTGACCCCGGCTCCCATTCCCGCTGAGTGGGAAGCCCGCATCTCTAAGGCCACTGAAAAGGTTTTTAAGGCCATTGGTATGGCAGTGTATGCCCGTGCGGATTTTATCGTCACCGAGGACGGAACGCCCTGGTTCCTGGAGATTAACACGCTTCCCGGCATGACCCCCACCAGCCTGGTTCCGCAGGAAGCCGCTGTCGTTGGCATCGGTTATGGTGAGCTGTGCGAAATGATTATTAAGGAATCTCTCCGCATCCGCGGCAACCACTAACAGGAGGGACAGAATATGGAACCCATTACTCTGAGCGAAATTCTGGAGGCTGTCCACGGCACCTTGCTGGGCAGCTCTGACAAGCTGGATACCGTGGTGACAGCTGTTGACACCGACAGCCGAGCCATGAGCGAAGGCTCTCTCTTTATCCCTCTGGTGGGCGAACGGTTTGATGGACACGCTTACATCGGCAAAGCACTGGAACAGGGTGCGGCTGGCACGCTCACCGAGGTGGAGCTGAACCACTACGATGAGAATAAATTCTACATCAAGGTAGAAAATACCATGCTGGCTCTCCGGGATTTGGCTTATTATTACCGCCATAAGTTCAATGTGAAAATTGTTGCCGTCACTGGCAGCGTGGGAAAGACCACCTCTAAGGATATGATTGCTTCTGTCCTCAGCGAGCGCTTCGACGTCCTGAAGACCGACGGCAACTTTAATAACAACATTGGCGTGCCCAAAACCCTCTTCCGCCTGAACAGCAAGCATCAGGTTGCCGTTGTGGAGATGGGTATGAACCATCTCGGTGAGATTGATTACCTCACCAACATTGCCAATCCTGATGTCGCCGTTATCACCAACGTCGGCGACGCTCACATTGAGAATATGGGCTGCCGAGAGAACACCCTCAAGGCAAAGAGCGAAATTTTCAATGGTATGACGGCGCAGGGTGTTGCCATCTTAAACGGTGATGACCCTCTTCTTTGCACGCTGGAGGGCAAGCTTCGTCAGCAGATTATGTGGTACGGCAACGGCGAAAACAATACCTTCCGCTGTCGGTCTCTGGACGAGAGCTATGATGGCCATATGCTGATGAGCATCAAAGCGCCCCAGGACAAGTGGACGCAGAATGTCCCCGGCCTCGGATCCTATATGGTTTACCCCGTGCTGGCTGCCGCTGCTGTGGGCAGTTGGTTCGGCATGACCACCGAAGAAATTCGCCGTGGCATCTCCAATTTTGTCCCCACCAAGATGAGAATGGATATCATCCATCGAGGCGATAATATCACCATCCTCAACGACACCTACAACGCCAATCCCCAGTCCATGCGTGCCGCTGTGGACACCCTTTCCAAGCTTTCCGCTCCCCGGAAGATTGCTGTTTTGGGCGATATGCTGGAGCTGGGCACGCTTGGTCCCATCCTGCATGAGGGCGTGGGACGTTTTGTGGGCGAGTGCGGCATTGATGTGCTCATTGCTGTGGGTGAGCTGGCCGAGAATATCTATAACGGTGCTGTCTCTTCCCAGACCGAGTGCTATGCCCGCCCCAATAAGGAAGAAGCCAAAGCTGTTTTGGATCAGGTGGTCAAGCCTGATTCCGCCGTTCTGGTCAAGGCATCCCGTGGCATGAGAATGGAAGAGCTGGTGGAATACCTCAAAACCATTACCGAATAATCCGCACGCAACGCACAAGTGCCCAAGGCACAATTGGGACAAAACCGGCGTTTTTCCTTCGCCGTGAGGGTGCGGCGTGCTGCATCCGACAGGAAAGGATAAAACCATGATTGACATTTCCATCAACAACTTAGTAAAATCCTTCACCATCGGTGATGAAATCCTCAAGGGTCTCACTTTTCAGGTCAATGAGGGGGAGCGTGTGGGCATCCTCGGCAAAAACGGCTGCGGAAAAACCACCCTCTTCAAAATCCTCACCGGTGAGTATGACTACGACGAAGGCGAAATTTCCATTGCGCCGGGAAAGCGTCTGGGGCTCATTTCCCAGATTCCCGTCTATCCGCTGGGGTGCACCGTGGAGCAAGTGCTGGATGACGCTTTCGTCCGTGTCCACCGCATGGAATGGGAAATGGAGGAGCTGGCGGCGAAAATGGCCGCCGGTGATACTTCCAGCGCTACCATGAACCGCTACGATTTCCTCAGCCATGAGTTCGAGCGGGCGGGCGGCTATGATATCTCCGTCCAAATCAGCAAAGTCTGCAACGGTCTGGGCATCAACGCCGAGATGCGGCAGCAGCCATTTGAGATGCTCTCCGGCGGCGAAAAAACCCGTGTCAACCTGGGTCGCCTCATCTTAGAGGATACCGAAATTCTGCTCTTGGACGAGCCAACCAACCATTTGGATCTCCACGCCGTAGAGTGGCTGGAAGAGTACCTGGAAAGCTTCAAAGGCACTGTTCTGGCCATCTCCCATGACCGCTATTTCTTGGATAAAGTGGTCAAGCGCATTGTGGAAATCGACAACGGTCAAGCGGCTTTTTATTCCGGCAATTATTCCTTTTATGTCGTGGAGAAGGAAAAGCGCTATCAAGAGCAGCTCAAGCAGTTCCAAAAGGAACAGGACAAGATTGCCCAGCTTACCGCTACCGCCACCCTCATGCACCAGCGGGGTACGGAAAAGCAGCATAAAACCGCCTTTGCCATTGAAAAACGCATTGAGCGCATGAGAACCACCGACCGTCCCGATTCCGGCCCCCGCAGGATGAAGGCGGGCTTCTCCGGCCTGGATTTTAAAGGAGACGAGCTGTTCACTCTGAACAAAGTGGGTAAGGCGTTCGGCGAACGCACCCTCTTCTCTAACCTGAACTTGGAAGTCACCGGCGGTGAACGCATTGCCCTCTTGGGTGACAACGGAACCGGAAAAACCACCTTCCTGAAAATCCTCCTCGGGGATGATAAGAAGTATGACGGTTACATCCACTTTGGCCCTGCTGTCCGTCCTGGCTATCTGCCCCAGATTATCCAATTTGACCATATGGAGCGGACGCTGGTGGATACTATGCTCTATGAGACCAACTGTGACGTTCAGGAGGCTCGTAACCGTCTGGGTACGTTTCAGTTCCGTGGGGATGATGTGTTCAAAGCGGTTTACAACCTCTCCGGCGGCGAGCGCAGCCGGTTGAAGCTCTGTATGCTGATGGACGAGCGCATTAACTTCCTGGTGCTGGACGAACCAACCAACCATCTGGACATCGCCTCCCGTGAATGGATTGAGGAAGCGGTGGAAAATTATGAGGGTGCTTTGCTCTTCGTCTCCCATGACCGCTACTTCATTAACCGTTTCGCCACTCGTATTTGGGTGCTGGAAAACGGCGGAATCACCGATTTCCACGGCAATTATGAAGCATGGCTGGCACGAAAGGCGAGGGAAGAGGAGCTGAGAAGCGTTCTCAAGCCCAAAACCGAGAAACCAAAAAAGGAAAAGCCAAAACGCACCGGAGGCACCAAAATGGTGGAAAAGAAGATTGCTCAGGTGGAACGAGAAATCGCCAAGCTGGAAGAGCAGTCTGCTGCTTTGGAAGAGGAAATGGCTGCCAAGGCCACGGATTACACCGCTTGGAAGGATATTTCCACGCAAAAAGACGAGATTGACGAGAAAATCGCAGAACTTTATGAACAGTGGGAGGAACTTTCTCTGCAATTGGAGGAATGACCCATGAAGAAAACCAAAAAATCCTTGCTTCCCGGCACGCTGATAGCCCTGTCCATGGCAGCCACCGGTGAAGCGGTCTACTATGCGGGAGGCCGCCCCATGCTCTTCGGAGCCATGGCGTTTTGGGGATTGGCGCTGATTGCCCTTGTGGTCACGGTGTCCCTCATCCTGCCGCCGCTCCTTTCCAAAATCCTGCTGGGAGCCATGACAGCGGCGATTTTGATTCTGGTGGTGCTGTTTTCTGTGTTAGAGCTTTATATTATGCAGCGCTCAAGCAGCCATATCACCGGTGAGCCGGAAACTATGGTGGTCTTGGGAGCCAATCTTTGGGATCACAAACCATCTCCCATTTTACAGCAGCGCCTCAACGTGGCGGCAGACTATTGGAAGAAGCACCCTGACATGACCGTTGTCGTTACCGGCGGTATGGGGGACGACGAGCCCTGCTCCGAAGCAGAAGCCATGGCTCAAGCGCTGATGCAACTGGGCGTTCCGTCCCAGCAAATCATCCTGGAGGAAGAAGCGGCCAACACCATGCAGAACCTTCAGTTTTCCAAGAGCCTGTTGGAGCAAAAAGGATTTTCCACCGAGCATCTACTGGTGGTTAGCAGCTCCTCTCACTTGGCTCGGGCGGAGCTGCTGGCCAAGCGCAACCATCTGACCGTCAGCACCCTATCCGCTCCTGTCCCTGGTGACAGCGTATACCGTACCTATTTTGCACTGAGAGAAGGAGCCGCCCTGGTGAAATCCTTTCTCTTTGACCGTCTTCCAGAAGGATACCCGTCATGATAATGCTTGAAAAACTCCAACAGTTGGAACAGCGCTACAGCTTGGTGCAGGCTCGGCTCAATGAACCGGAGACCTACAATGACACCGCATTGGTGACAAAGCTCAACCAGGAGCAGCGAGAGCTGGAAGAGCTGGTAATGACCTATCGGGACTATCAGAAGTGTCAGACCGCCATGGAGGAGTCCGAGTGGATGATGGAGGAAGAGGATCCTGAGCTGCGAGAGCTCGCAAAGGAAGAATACTTCACAGCAAAAAACCGCTCCGCAGAGTTGGAGAAAACACTTCAAATCCTGCTTTTACCCAAAGATCCAAACGATGAAAAAAATGTCATTGTGGAGATTCGTGCCGGTGTCGGCGGCGAGGAAGCGGCCTTGTTTGCCCATTCTCTCTACCGCATGTACGGAATGTACGGCGATCAAAGAGGGTGGCAGCAGGAGGTGGCAAGCTCCAATTTGACTGAGCTTGGAGGCGTGAAGGAAATAACCTTTACAATTTCTGGCACCGGAGTTTACTCCCGTTTGAAGTATGAATCCGGCGTTCATCGTGTCCAGCGAGTTCCTGAAACCGAATCCGGCGGCAGAGTTCACACCTCCACCGCCACAGTTGCGGTGATGCCGGAGGTGGATGAAGTTACCTTCGAGCTGGATCGAAACGACCTCCGCATTGACACCTTCCGTTCGTCCGGCGCAGGCGGTCAGCATATCAACAAAACCTCTTCCGCCATCCGAGTGACCCATATTCCCACCGGAACGGTGGTGGAATGTCAGGATCAGCGCAGTCAGTTCCAGAACAAAGATAAGGCGCTGGAAATTCTCCGTGCCCGTCTTTACCAACAAAAGGTACAGCAGCAGCAGGACGCTGTAGCCGCTGACCGCCGCAGTCAGGTGGGTACAGGAATGCGAAACGAACGCATCCGCACCTACAATTTTCCGCAAGGTCGTGTCACTGACCACCGTATCGGCCTGACGCTTTATAAGATTGACAGCGTCATGGATGGTGAGCTGGATGAAATCATCAATGCCCTCGCCGCCGCTGACCAAGCGGAGAAGCTGGCGGAACAATCTTAACGCCAGAGCATGACAATCAGGTGAAAAATAGAATGAATACCAAATTATTCGTCATTCCTCAAGTCAAAGGATATGAGGAAGACATCCAGGCAGCGGCATCCATCCTCCGCTCCGGCGGTCTGGTGGGCATTCCCACCGAAACCGTTTACGGGTTGGGGGCTGATGCGCTGAATGAGGATGCTGTCCGGCGCATCTACGAAGCAAAGGGGCGTCCTTCTACCAATCCGCTCATTATCCATGTTCCCTCCGCCGACTGGCTGGATACTTATTGTGCTGATGTGCCGCAGCTGGCCTATGACGTGGCCGAAGCCTTTTGGCCTGGCCCTCTGACCCTCATTTTGAAGGCAAAACCCATCATTCCCAAGCGAACCACCGGCGGTTTGGATACCGTTGCAGTTCGCTGTCCCGCTCATCCTGTGGCCTCTGCCATCATTGCCGCCGCAGGAGTGCCCATCGCCGCCCCTTCCGCCAATACCTCTGGCCGCCCCAGCTGTACCTCCGCTAGTCATGTCATTGAGGATATGGATGGGCGAATTGAGGGAATTGTGGACGGCGGAGACAGTGAAGTGGGCGTGGAATCCACCATTCTGGATCTGACAAGCAATCCACCTTGCCTGCTCCGCCCCGGTGGTATGCCGCTGGAAGAGCTCATCGAGGTGGTGGGGGAGGTGGACATTGACTCCGCCGTCACCTCTGAAATCAAGCCCGGCGTTCAACCAAGAGCGCCCGGAATGGCCTTCCGCCATTACGCTCCCAAAGCACCCGTGACGGTGGTCACTGGCTCCGCCGACCAAACGGCGGCTTACATCCTGAAAAACGTGGGAAAAACGTCCGGTGTAATCTGCTTTGATGAGTATGCAGAGCTGTTTCCGCATCAAACCGTAGAATGTCTGGGCAGTGCCTTCAATAAGGCGGCTCAGGCTCGCAGAGTGTTTGGCGTTCTTCGAGCCTTTGACAGCACAGATGTGACCGAAATTTACGCTCAGTGCCCCGACCGCTCTGGTTTGGGGTTCGCTGTGCTGAACCGCCTGCAAAAGGCGGCAGGTTTCCACATTGTGGAGGTGGCGAAATGAAAATCATCGGGATTGTCGGAGCCACTGGCGCCGGAAAAACCACAGCGTTAAACGTCCTCCGAGAGTTCAACGCCGAAATTTTGGATTGCGATGCCATCTATCACCAGCTTTTGACCAACAGCGATGAACTGAGAGAGAGACTCATCGCCCGGTTTGGTTCGGTGTTCGACTCCAATGCTCTGAATCGAAAAAAGCTGGGCTCCATCGTTTTCGGAAATCAGCAGGCTTTGGCCGATTTGAACGCCATTACGTTTGACATCATCACCGCTGAGATTCGGCGCAGAACGGCGCTTGCAAGAGAGAGAGGATGTGCCGTGACTGCCATTGATGGTGTGGCGCTTCTGGACAGTGACTTGAAGCAGGACTGTGACGCAATGGTGGCCATCACCGCCCCGGTGGAAACCCGCATTCGCCGCATTATGGCTCGGGAAAACATCAGTGAGGAGTATGCCAGAAAACGTGTCTCCGCCCAAAAGCCAGACAGTTGGTTTTCTGACCACTGTGATTATACCTTGGTCAACGACGGAGACCAGGAAACCTACGCTCGCCGTGCGAGAACTCTTTTTGAACACATTTTGTCTTCTCAGGAAGATTAAAATGCTGTTATGGCAATACCGCATAATAGGGATGTGCGGATTGCGCAGTAATTTTGCTTCCAAATTTGTTGGGAAAGCCGCAGGAATACTGACGTATTTCAAGGGTTTTGCGGCAAATTTGGGAGTGAAAGGACAAGCAAGGCGCACATTCGACGATTGTGCGGTGTTGCCTTATATACCCCTTGAGAGAGAAACTTAATATAAAAATTCTTTTTTCGGGTTCGTATCAGCCCGGACAGACAGGAGAACAAAAAATGAGTACAAAAAAAAGTGATCTGCTGCTGCGAAAGCCCAAGAACGGCTATGACCGCATTACTTCGGCGGAGCGTCAGGAGATGAAGGATTACTGCGAGGGCTATAAAGCGTTTCTCGACGAAGGCCGTACTGAACGTGAGTGCGTTATCGAAATCATCCGTCAGGCGGAGGCTCGTGGATATCGTCCTTACATCCGGGGCGAAGCCGTCAAAACCGGCGATAAGCTCTACCGTGTGGAGGGAAACAAGGCCATCATGCTGGCTGTCATCGGCAGCGAGTCACTGGAAAATGGCGCAGTCATCGGCGATGCCCATATCGACAACCCCCGTCTGGATTTGAAGCCTCGCCCCCTCTATGAGGATAGCGACGGAATGGCTCGTTTCAAGACACACTATTACGGCGGTATCCGTAAATATCAGTGGGCATCCATCCCGCTGTCCCTTCATGGTGTCATCTGCATGAAGGACGGTTCCACCATCACCGTTCGTCTGGGTGATGAGCCTGGTGATCCTCAGCTGACCATTCCCGATCTCTTGCCCCACCTGGCGGACAAGCAGGCCAAGGAACCTCTGTGGCTGGCCATCAGCGCAGAAGATTTGAATCCCGTTGTGGGCAGTGAGCCTTATCCCGATGAGGACGAGAGCGACCGCATTAAGCTTATGGTCATGGCGCTCCTGAACGAAAAGTACGGCATCGTCGAGCAGGATTTCAGCTCTGCCGAACTGTGCGCTGTTCCCGCTTTGCGTACCGCTGACATCGGTTTGGATCGCTCCATGGTGGGCGCTTTTGGACAGGATGACCGTGTTTGCGCTTATGCTACCCTCAAGGCGCTCTTTGACGCAGAGAACACCCTCCAGCGCACCGGTATTGCCGTTTTCTGCGACAAGGAAGAAATCGGCTCCTACGGTGTCACCGGCATGGACAGCAGCTATTTTGACCGCTTCCTCTCCGATCTGTGTGATGCACAGCAGGTCAATCTCAAAACCTGCATTGAGCGCTCCTTCTGCCTCTCTGCCGACGTTACCACCGCATACGACACCAATTATACCTTTGCTTATGAGAAACGCAACGCCTGTTATGTAAACTATGGCGTTGGTATCAGCAAATACACGGGCTCCCATGGCAAGAGCGGGGCTTCCGATGCTTCTGCCGAGCTGCTGGCATACGCCCGCAGAATCCTGGACGAAGACGGCGTTGTCTGGCAGATTGGCGAGCTGGGTCGTGTAGATAACGGCGGCGGCGGAACCATCGCTCATTACATGGCTCGTCGTGGCATTCCTACCTTGGATGCTGGTACTCCTATCCTGGCGATGCACGCTCCCTTTGAAGTGACCGCAAAGCTGGACTGCTACATGACTTACCGCGCAATGCGGGCATTCTTCAACCACTAAAATCGTAAAGTGAAACGAGCGGGAGGCTGCTTGTGTGTGAACAGGCGGCTTCCCTCCCACCCCTGATCCTTATTGAGGAGGTATTTCCATGACACTGATCCAATCCGCATTTCTGGGTCTGGTGCAGGGCGTTGCTGAGTTCCTGCCCATTTCCAGCTCCGGCCATTTGGCGCTGTTCCAGAACTTCCTGGGCATTCAGAGCGCAGAAGAAGCCAGTATGTTTTTCGATGTGCTTTTGCACTTGGGAACCCTGCTGGCGGTGTTTGTCTACTATCGTGAGATGATCTGGGAAATGATCCTGGAGTTTTTCGGCTGGATCAGTGATCTGGCGCACGGCGGAACCGAGGAAAAAGAAATTGCCCCTGCCCGCCGACTGATTCTGCTCATCATCGTGGGCACTCTGCCCCTGTTTGTCATCCTGCCCGTTAAGAGTGTGGTTGAGAAGCTGGGCGGCAGCACCCTCTTCATCGGCTGCGCACTGCTACTCACCGGTACACTGCTTTTCCTCTCCGACCGTATGGGAAAAGGAAGAAAGAACGAGCGCAGTGCCACCATCTTGGATACCGTGATTGTCGGTTTTGCACAGGCCCTGGCAACTGTCCCGGGTCTCTCCCGCTCCGGCACGACCATTGCCGCAGGTCTGCTTCGTGGTTATAACCGTGAATACGCCGTTCGTTATTCCTTCCTGATGAGCATTCCCGCCGTGCTGGGCGCAAACATTCTCAGCTTTAAAGACGCTCTGGAGGTTGGTATTGACACCAGCATGATTCCGGTTTATCTGGTGGGCGTGGTTGTGGCCGCTGTGTCCGGTTATTTCTCCATTCGACTGGTGAATTTGCTGGCGGATAAGGGCAAATTTGGTGCCTTTGCTTATTACTGCTGGGCAGTGGGTGTCCTGGCCATTGTGCTGACCATCCTGTTGTAATTTTTCGAAGTGTGAGGACGAGAGAGAAGGGAAATCACCTCCCGATAACCTCTTTGCTTCACACTTCCTGTTTTTCTAAGGAGGTGGCTGTTATGGCTACTCAATCAAGTAAAAACAATTCAAGTGCAGAAAAGAAAAAGCGTTCTACCACCGCAAAACGAGGCCGAAAGCCTGCCGCCACGACAAAGGCGAAACAAGAACCGCCGAAGGACTCCCAAAAAGAAGCACCCAAAGAAGCTCCGAAGGAAGCTTCAAAGGCTTCCTCTAAGGAGCAAAATCAGATGCCCAAGGTGTCAGATGTTGTGGCGCATACCTTTTGGGCAGTGGCGTTTTTGGTGCTGACCATCTGTTCCTTTCTTGGCTGGTTCTCCGTGGAAAACAGTGGTGCTTTCGTCGATGAACTCAGGCGGCTGGAACGGGGCTTTGTCGGCGTGGGCTGGCGTTTCTGCGCCCTGTCGTTCCTTGCGCTGTCTGTCCTTCAGCTCTTTGGGGGAGAAACGCCCCGCCGTTGGCGGAAATTCTGCATTGTGACGCTGCCCGCCATCATTGGCATGTTCTTTCACTCCGTGGTGGGCGCTCCGTTGGAGTGGAATTTCCATAGTGCAGAGATGGCCTATAATCTGGGTAATTTTCGTTTTTCCGGCGGTGTGTTTGGCGGTTACGGAGCGCAGCTGCTGATTGGCGCAATCGGACGAGTGGGCTCTGTTTTTGTGACGCTGCTGTTGATGATGATTTACGCCATGGTGCTGACCAAGACGACTCCACAAACGCTCTGGGAGTATGTGGAGGGAATGCTGGACAAGCAGAAGGAACAGGAAGCCCCCCATCTCCTTTCTCGCTTCCGATTCTGGGGAACCTATGACCCGGAGGATGACGATCCGCAAAAATACCCGCAGAAATTTCATCGTCGTGTTCCCATTGCGACATCAGAGGAAGAAAACGAAATCATGGATAGCGGCGACCTTGGCAACGAGACGCTGCTCAAGGAAGTCCAGCGAGTCATTACAGGCAAAGAGCCGTTGGACATTCCCCTGGATGGAGAAACGCTGTCCAAAGAGGACATCGAAGCCATGCGGAACAGCGCAAGTGATCAGAATAAGCAACCCGAAAGCATCTTTAAAAAGGGTAAAAAGAAGTTCTTTGAGAGCAAAGCGGGACAAGCGCTCTTTGCCGAACCGCTTACCGACGAACCCGTGCCCTCGGAATTGGTCTTTGAGGAGATTGAATCGGTGCAGGTACAGCCTGCCATGATAGAATCTGAAGTAGGAGAACTGGAGCAAATCGGGCTTGATATGGGTCCCCCGACGAAGCCTGCACCCAAACAGGAAAAGGTTGTGCCGGATGCTCAAATTCAGCGTGACTTGGCGCAGGCCAGCGCTGTGCAGGTAGAAAACTACCAGGCTCCGCCGCTTGAGCTGCTGGCTACCTTAGACGACGAGAAGCTCTCTCGCCAAAACGACGGAGAAACCAAGGGCACACAAAAAGACCTGCTGGAAACCATCCAGTCGTTCGGCATCAGTGGCCGCATCGTCTATGCAACTCGTGGCCCCGCCGTCACACGCTATGAGTTCGAGCTGGAGCGAGGGATTAAACTCAGTAAGCTGACCAACCTTGCCCGGGATATTGCCCTTTGTCTGGGCGTGTTCAGTGTCCGCATTGCGCCTGTCGTGGGCAAAAACTCTGTTGTTGGCATTGAAGTGCCCAACCGAAAGGTAACGCCCGTTTCCATCCGCTCGGTGCTGGCCTCTCAAGAGTTCCAGGAATCTTATTCCTCTGTGTCCTTTGCGGTCGGCAAGGATATTTCCAACCGCAATGTGGTTGGAGATATCGCCCGGATGCCTCATTTGCTCATCGCCGGTACAACAGGCTCCGGTAAGTCGGTTTGTACCAACTCCATGATTATCTCCCTGCTCTATAAGTCCTCGCCCGATGATGTCCGCTTTCTGATGGTGGATCCCAAAATGGTGGAACTGAGCAACTACAACGGTATTCCGCATCTGCTCATTCCAGTGGTTACAGATCCCAAGAAAGCCGCCGGCGCTTTGCAGTGGGCTGTGTTTGAGATGATGCAGCGCTATCAGGATTTTGCCAACATCGGCGCCCGGGATATCGAGTCCTATAACCGCAAGGTTCAGGAACACGAGGAACTGGGCAAGAAAAAGCCGAAAATCGTGATTTTTATCGACGAGCTGGCCGACCTGATGATTGCCGCCGCCAAAGAGGTGGAAGAGGCCATCTGCCGAGTGGCACAGATGGGACGTGCAGCGGGTA
The DNA here is from genome assembly GCA_024404315.1 of Oscillospiraceae bacterium. GTDB lineage: Bacteria > Bacillota > Clostridia > Oscillospirales > Oscillospiraceae > Onthomonas. Next base: position 52,180 of record JAKSQD010000005.1, on the reverse strand, counting down.
TGCACCTCGTCATTGCCACTCAGCGTCCCTCCTCGGATGTTATCACCGGCCTGATGAAGGCCAATATCCCCTCCAGAATCGCTCTGGCTGTGGCTTCCTCGCTGGACTCCCGTATTATTCTGGATAGCGTCGGTGCGGAAGACCTGGTGGGCAACGGTGATATGCTCTTTGCACCTTTGGGCAAGCCTAAGCGCCGTGTTCAGGGCTGTTATATTTCGGAAGAAGAGGTCAATGAGGTCATTCGCTACATCAAGGAGCACAGCGGAGCGGTGGAGTATAACGAAGATGTCATGCACCAGGTAGATGAAAATGCTCGGCGCAACGAAAAGGGCAGTAAGGGCGGCTCGTCAGCCCTCAATGTGGCTCCTCCCGATAGCTACGCCAGCAGCAGTGAGCCACAGGATGACCGTGATCCACTGTTCTACGATGCTGTGGACGTGGTGGTGGAGCTGCAAATGGCTTCTGCCTCTACCTTGCAGCGGAAGTTAAAGGTAGGTTATGCCCGTGCCGCTCGCCTGGTGGATCAGATGGAAGAATACGGCTATGTCGGACCGTTTGAAGGCTCAAAGCCTCGTACCGTCTTGGTCACAAAGGAAAAGTGGGCGGAGAAAAAGATGCAGTTGACCGGACAACAAATGAGTCTGGATTCCGGTGCAGAGCTTGCAAAAATGATGAGCGATGCACCCCAGAAAAACGAGCTGCCGCCCTTCTGATCTCCAAAACAAAACTGCGGATTCGTTCAGGTTGATTGCTCCTGTAGGAATCCGCAGTTGTATTTTGTCTTTTGAGCCGATTGGTCAACAACGGGGAGGTTCTTAATCAGCCTCTTCGTCGCTGAGTTCCTGGAAGTCGGAAAGATCCATCCCGTTCTTTCCGTTGCTAATTACCTTGTCGTTGACGGTGATGGGACGATCCTTGTCCAAAATGCAGATATAACTTTTGCCCACGCCAAGGGGGATTTCGTTGCCCTTCTGGTCGAAGAAGGAATAGGTGTAACGAGCCTTTTTCTTTACCCAGCGGATGGGCTCATATTTTCCGTTGCAGGCGTAATAACCCGTGCCTTCGCCGGTGAGGTAGACGGCGATGCGCTGCTTGGCATCGTTCAGCTGCTCCAGCTTGGTCTGAATCACAATGACATTTTCCACGGAAACTTGATTTCCGGTGGCGGCATCGGTGTAGGCGGAGCCGAACTCACTGACCTGATAAGTGCCGCTCTCCTCGTCGTAGTGGAAGGAGGTGCCCTTGTAACCGGAGAAGCTCACATCCATAGACGTACAGTCTTTTCCCAGGGCGGGGGTTCCGTCCTCTACAAAGGTATGCGTGCGGCGGAAGTGCTTTCTGTGTTCGGTCTGAACATGGTCAGAATGGCTAGCCATCCACTCCTGAATGTTGTCAGAGGTGGTAAAAAGCGTGTGCTCCATGGCATAGCCGGAGTTGATCCGCCCCTGATCCCGGAAGAAAATAGACTCTGCCGAGTTGGTTCCCTTGTACAGACAGTCAATGTCTTCAAAGTTGTACTTGCTGTCCATCAGCTTCTTGATGAGCCGATAAGCGGAGCCGCTTCCTCCGGCGTGAACCAGAATGGCATCATTGGCCAGCGCCAAACGGACATAGTAGGGACGGGTGGAACGGATGCTTCCCAAAGAGCCAACGTCCGTCAAGTCTTGATAGAGCGCCATAATGCGGGTAATGCCACCCTCTTCGGGAACCTCATAGAGCAGATCGGCCTGACCGTTGCCGAACTGGGGCAGAGCCTGTTTGATGTTGTTCAGCATCACCGCCACCGGGCGGATGTTGGTATAGTCCTTGTCGGAGGGTTCGCCGGTGAGCGGGTTGACAACCGTCCAGTCAAAACGAGGCTCTTCCTCGGTGACGTCCAGGATTTCCGCCTCTTCTTCGCCTGAGTTCTCTATAGATGAATCCTCAAAAGAGGATTCTGCTGGAAAAGATTCCTCGGCGGAATCCTCTAACGGGAGGTCTTTCTCAGCGGACATTCCGCAGGCAGCCAGGGAAAAAACGGTCACGATAGCCAGCAGAAAGCATACGAATTTTTTCATGAATCATTCCTCCTAAAATGGATGATGTCTCTTCCAGAGAGCCAATTATAACTTACTTGTTGGGAAGCGTCAAGGGTCGAAAACAGTGGCGAACTCTAAGAAGCAGGTGAAAAACAAGAAATCTCCTCTTGAAAAGAAGGGGGATTTATGCTATCTTCATAACAGAGAAAGGTGCGGAAAGTTTCGCACCGGAGAGAAGCAAAACATTGACAGGAGGAACTGAAATGGTTCAAAAATACAAATTTGGAACCCCATTCGAAACCGAAGCGGTCGTGCGGGAGATGGAATGCGCTGAAGGGTTGCCCAGCGTTGGAACCATTGAGACGGGTGAGCATGGCTTCTGTTTTACCTATACAATGGGGGAGAAGGAGGTTGTTTATGGCCTGGGCGAAACCCTGCGAGGCATGAACAAGCGAGGATATCGTTATATCAGCTACGCCACCGACGATCCTCACCATCATGAGGATAAAATCTCCCTCTATGGTTCCCAGAATTTTATCCTCTTAGACGGCGAAGAGAAAGTGGGCCTGTTTTTTGACTATCCCACCAAATTGGAATTTGATATCGGATATACCCGTCAGGATACCTTGACCGTCTCCTGCGCCAAAGCGGATTTGTACCTCTATGTACTCACAGGAGAAAGCGCCTTAGCCATTGTCAAAGAGTTCCGCCAGATCATCGGCAAGAGCTATCTGCCTCCCAAGTGGGGCATGGGCTTTGGTCAAAGTCGATGGGGTTATAAAACCCCCGAGGATTTCCTCTTCGTGGCGGATACTTACCGAAAGCTGGGCATTCCTCTGGATGCGGTTTACATGGATATTGATTACATGGAACGCTACAAGGACTTTACCACCAACGAAAAAAATTTCCCCGATTTCCCCGCCTTTACTGCGGCGATGAAGGAAAAGAAGGTGCATCTGGTGCCCATCATTGACGCTGGTGTCAAGGTGGAGGAGGGCTACTCCGTCCATGATGAAGGGGTGAAAAACGGGTATTTTTGCACCGGTGAGGATGGCAAGCCTTATATGATGGCTGTGTGGCCCGGCCCTGCCTATATGCCCGACTTCCTGAACGCCGAAGCCCGTGCGTGGTTTGGCAGCCAGTATCAGCGCCTGCTGGAGCAGGGCGTGGACGGCTTCTGGAACGATATGAACGAGCCTTCTATCTTCTATACCTACGACAGCATGGAGGCATACAAAAAGGGCATCCGGGAATTCCTGGATAGTCCCATTGACGAGACTGCGTATAACCGGGCAAACGCTCTTTCCGAGCTGCTGACCACCCCGGAAAATTACACTCGTTTCTATCATAATGTCAACGGTCAGCGAGTATGCCACGATCAGGTACACAACCTCTTCGGCTACAACATGACCCGAGCCGCCGGAGAAGCCTTTGAGCGCATTTCTCCCGACAAGCGCATTTTGATGTTCTCCCGCTCCTCTTATATCGGGATGCACCGTTACGGCGGCATCTGGACGGGGGATAACAAGTCCTGGTGGTCTCACCTGCTGCTGAACATCAAAATGATGCCCGCTCTGAATATGTGCGGTTTCCTCTTTACCGGTGCGGATATTGGCGGCTTTGGCGTAAATACCACCCGTGATCTGGTGCTGCGCTGGCTGGCCTTTGGCGTGTTCACGCCGCTCATGCGGAACCATGCCGCCCTTGGTACTCGTGAGCAGGAGTGCTATCAGTGGGAGAAGCCCGAGGACTTCGCCCATGTCGTGGGCGTTCGTTACCGCCTGCTGCCTTACCTTTACAGCGAGCTGGTAAAGGCGGTTGAGAATGACGAGATGTATTTCCGCCCCCTTGCCTTTGAGTATCCCGAAGATGCCATTGCGAGGGAGACCGAGGATCAGCTCATGCTGGGTGACAGCCTGATGGTCGCTCCCGTCTATCAGCAGAACGCTTCTGGCCGTGTGGTCTATCTGCCAGAGGATATGCTGCTGGTGAAGTTCATGCCCGACGGAACTCTCTATCAGGAGGAGCTGACCAAGGGAATCCATTATATTTCCGTTGCACTCAACGAGGTTCCCATGTTCGTCAAAAAGAACCACATCGTTCCTCTGGCACAGCCCGCCCAGTGTGTCGCAGAGCTGAACGAAGAGGACTTTACTGTGGTAGGTTGGACCACTGAGCCTGTCTCTTACGAACTCTATCAGGACGACGGCTATACCCGTCAGGTGGGAATGAACTGCACCTGGAGAACCATCTCTAAGTAAGAGCCTATCCTAATAAGACGGTTGGTTGGGAAAGTGGATTTCTCGCTTTCCCAACTTTTTGATAGAAGAAAGCCTGAAACGAAGCGCTTCCGTTTCAGGCTTATTCTTGTTTCTATGGGATGGAAAGCGAATTCCTATGAGTTCCCCTCACTGAGCATCGCTTACAGAATCATTTTCACGCAACCATACATACCAGCGTCATTGCCGAGCTGGGCAACCACAATCTTGGTGTTTGCGGAAACATGGAATGCGTATTTCTTGTAATATTTCTCGATGGAATCCGTCAACACAGCACCGGCACGGCTCATGCCGCCGCCAATGACGTACACTTCGGGATCAATGGCGCAGGAAACATAGCTCATTGCACGTCCCAGATAGGAACCGCACTTGTCCAGAATGGCACAAGCCATCTCTTCTCCCTCACGAGCCAGGTCACAGATATCCTTAGAAGTGAAGGTTTCCATCTCACGGAGCTGAGAAGGCTTATCGCACTTTTCCAGCATGGTCTTAGCCAGGTGGACAATGCCATTTGCGGAGGCATACTGCTCCAAACAACCGTACTTGCCGCAGCCGCAGGGAATGGTCTCGTTGGGTTCTACGGTGATGTGTCCCACTTCGCCTGCGCCGCCGTTGGTACCGGCCACAATGTTCTCGTTCATGACCACGCCGCCGCCGACACCCGTGCCCAGGGTAAACATCACGGCACTCTTGTGGCTCTTGGCACCGCCCTGCCAAAGCTCGCCCAGCGCTGCCACGTTTGCGTCGTTGCCAGCGGCTACATTGGGGATTTCGGGCAGCAGAGCGTTCATGCGGTCTTTGACGTTGAACACACCCCAGCCCAGATTGACGCACTTGTAAACGGTGTTGTCATCACCCACGGGGCCAGGAACGCCGACACCGATGCCTTCCACCAGCTCCGAGTCAATGGAGCGGGAGGCCAAATGTTCCCGAATGGAAGCCGAAATATCAGGCAGCACGTTTTCGCCGTTGTTTTCCGTGCGAGTGGGGATTTCCCACTTGTCCACCATGGTGCCGCTTGTGGTAAACAGACCGATTTTGACCGTGGTTCCGCCAATGTCCACGCCAAACGCATAAGTTTTCATAGATGATAGCTCCTCCTTTATTTTGTAAACCGGAACGCTCCGGCAAAACAAACACAACTGTTACTGAGAGACTTCCCCTGCAAAGCTCAGACCAAAATACAGCCGGAGACCGTCAAAGGAAGTGGTTCGTGCCAAGGTCCACATCAGCTTGACCAAGGCCGCTTCACGGGTCATATCACCGGCAGAGATAATGCCAGACAAAAGCAGCTGTCTCCGACGGATGGGGTCGCCGGTGTCCATGGGCAAGCCGGTTACTACCACAGGAATCCGCCGCCGCCGCAAACGGGTCAGAGCGGGCATCTGTTCTTCCAGCAGCCATTTCATGTCTTTTTCTCCATTTACAGCAATCAGAACACCGCTCATTGTCTCTAATCCGGGGTGGCTGGCCAGGTCATCCCCAGGATAGAAAGCGAGAACCTTGTCATTCAGGGCATCGCACATCAGAAAGGGATCCCGTTCTTCTAAAGGAAGCAGATGCTGGAGAAAGCTGCGCCGAACCGTCCATTGTCCCACTTGAGGATAATGGGGGCTGCAAAGACCGTCACATGGCTCATAAGTGGTGCGGCAGGCCAAATCAAGCCCATCGTCGCCCAGAGCGAACACACCATTTACGCCCAGCTCTGCCCAAGCGGTGGCATCCTGCGCCAGATGCTCTTTGTGGAAAAAAACAATGGGACGATGGAAGTTTTTGAGGATCAGAGACAGCGCTGTTCCATAAAATGGAATGTCACAGGGATCGGCGAACAGAATGATACCATCAAAATACTGGTATTGAAAAACCTCCATAGCCAGGCGTTTCAGCTCGCTGGCTCTGAGCGTACCAGTTGGAACATCAATTCGTTTGATTGCTTTTCCCAAGGCGCAAACCTCCTTCTCAAACACACTGGCAAAAAAACAGGTAGTAATATCATCTATTGTAATGAAATTTGGCGTGATGTCAAGACCGAGATGGTCGATGAAATGGGATGGAAGAGAAAAAAGCGAAAGAAATAAGAGTTGTCAGAAATTTGAAGCAAAATTTTTGCAAAATTTTTTGAGAAAAACGAAAAAAACACTTGCCAAACGGAACACAGTGTGATATAGTAATCCTGCTCCGGCAGTCAGCAGTTACGGTCCCGCGCAACGGGAGACCGTGAACCATGTCAGGCGGGGAACCGAGCAGCATTAAGCGGACACTTCGGTGTGTTGCGGCCAGCCGTTTCTGTTTGATTGCCGGAGTTTTCTTATACTTATTTTCGGACGGGATCCGTCCATCGGTGCGGAACCGTCATGGTTTCGTGCTTTTTCTTTTTCTGGAGGTCTTTACGGTGTATCAGGCTCTTTACCGCAAATGGCGGCCTAAAACCTTTGACGATGTGGTAGGTCAGTCTCATATCACCCGAACACTCAAGCGGCAGATTATGACAGACCATCTGTCCCATGCCTATCTCTTTACCGGAACCCGGGGAACCGGTAAAACGACCTGCGCCAAGCTCATGGCCAAAGCAGTCAACTGTCAAACGCCGGTGGAAGGCAACCCCTGCGGAACCTGTCCCGCCTGTCTGGGAATTGAGTCTGCTTCCATTCTGGATGTCGTGGAGCTGGATGCCGCTTCCAATAACGGTGTCGATCAGGTGCGTGCCCTCCGGGATGAGGCTGTATATGCGCCTGCCGCAGTGCGCCGCCGTGTGTATATCATCGACGAGGTGCATATGCTGTCTGTCGGCGCTTTTAACGCTTTGCTCAAGATTTTAGAGGAGCCGCCGGAGCATGTTATTTTTATTCTGGCGACCACCGAACTACATAAGGTTCCGGCGACCATTCTTTCCCGTTGCCAGCGCTTTTCCTTCAAGCGCATTCAGCCGACAGATATCCAGAACCGTCTGCTTTATATTGCCCAATTAGAAGGGATTTCTCTCACTGAGGATGGAGCTGCGATTCTCTCACGCTTGGCAGATGGCGCTCTTCGTGATGCGCTTTCTCTGTTGGATCAGTGTGCCATTTCCGGCCAAACTGTGGATAAACAGGCCGTGCTGGATGCCCTGGGTCTGGTGGGCAATACCCGTACCGCCCATATTATGAACGCCATTCGCAAAGGGGATACCGCTTCGGCGCTCACGGAGCTGTCCGACCTTTACGCCGCTGGCAAGGATGTGAGTGCGCTCCTTTCGGAGCTGGCAGGATTGACCCGTGATCTGCTGCTGCGTCTGACAACCGGAGGAAGCACCCCCGGACTGATGGCGGGTGGCTATGACGAGGCCACCATGCGTGCCCTTTCTCGGAATATGACACCGCAGCGGCTACTTCACAATCTGAACCTGATTCAAGAGACCTTGACCAAGTTAAAAACCAGCGCAGACCGGCGAACAGATGCGGAGCTGTGTTTGATTCGTCTGTGTGATAAGCGCCTAGACGGCTCCGTCCTGAGCCTGTCAGAACGTCTCACCCGAATTGAGGCTGCCATTGCCACTGGAACCCTTCCTGCGGGAACCCCGCTTCCTTCGTTCTCTGAGGAGCCTATGGAGGAACCTGCCCGCCCTTTTGTGGATTCCCCTCCGATAGAGGAGGAGGACCCGGAAGCGGGAACAGTGGAACAAGCGCAGGAGGAAATGGTTCCGCCCCCCATGGAGGAGCTTCCACCGGCGGCACTGCTGGAAGAAGAGATTCCCATTCCAGAGGAAGCGCCGCCCGAACCAGAAGAGGAGTTCCTCCTGGAGCAGATTCCGACCCATATGCCGCAGGCAAACAACCCCCACCAGAACAGCCCTCGCCCCAAGACTGGCCACCGGAACCGCCCCAGTGGTATGGCCGCCGCCGGTGATCCTAAATTCTGGCAGGAGCTGTCTCCCATGCTCCTTCAGCAGGTGGGTCAAGTTTTTTATGGCTATATCACCAAAAACCTACTCACAGGTCTTTATGACGGAGAGCGCTTGACCATTTATGCCCCCGACGAGGGAGGAAGAATGTGGTTGAGCAACGAGCGGGACAAGCAAATCATTGAGCTTGCTGCCACGGCGAAGGCTGGCCATCCGGTTCGAGTGCTGGTGGAGGTGGAGCCGTCTCAAACAGCGGCCAATGGAGAGCAAAGCTTCCTGCGTCCACAAGAGGCCGTTGACCCCATGAACGAGCTGATGGCCTTTGCCCATACAGAGCTCGGAAAAGAAATTCTGACCATTGACTGAGCGTCAGAAATTGGTTATAATACAGAGGATATTGTGAAGCGCAAACCTATCGTTTGGCGTATTTTACAAAAAAGTAACAGATAAGCCTTCTTGGAGATTCGTTTGGTCAAAAATAGGTCTCAATTCTTCGATTTACAAACGCAAGAACTCAGGAAGTGCTGAAATGCAAAGGAGATCAACGCAAATGGCAAAAGGTTTTAATAGCCGCGGTATGCGCGGCATGGGCGGCGGTATCAACCCCAATATGCTGCGCCAGGCTCAAAAGATGTCCGCTGATATGCAGAAAACGCAGTCCAGCCTTCAGACCCGTGAGTACGTCTCTCAGTCCGGCGGCGGCGCTGTGAAGGTGGTCGTCACCGGTAAGCATCAGCTCAAGTCCATCGAGATTAAACCCGAGGTTCTGGCTCCCGAGGATGTGGAGCTGCTCCAGGATATGCTCCTGACCGCCATCAACGATGCCAACCGTCAGGCAGATGAGGACGCAGCCAACACCATGAACCGCATCACCGGCAACCTGAATCTGGGCGGTCTGGGCTTCTAATCAAGCGTACCATACAGCGGTTTTGCGCTGAATCAAACAAACATACGGTCTGAAAAGCCGTTCGTGATGTGCCGTCACAGAGCTGCTTTTCAGACCGTTTTCTTATTTCAGATTCCATTCATGGTAAATTTGACCATTTTCCACGTCTTTCCACAAAAATACGCCATTTTCCCACATCAAATAGCTGTGACAAGAGCCGTCCTTTGGGATGGACACCGAACCGGGATTCAAATAAAGAAAATCCTCATGCCAATTCCAGGCGGGGATATGGGTGTGACCGCACAAAAGCACATCTCCGGGACAATGCGGCAGAGGATGCTCCTCGTTGGCATGGTGGCCGTGGGTGGCGTATACCATTGTGTCGCCCAGTGTCAACACGGCATAATCCGCCATCATGGGGAAGGCCAACACCATTTGATCCACCTCTGTGTCACAGTTGCCCCGCACACACAGCAACCGGTTTTTCAGACCATTTAAAAGAGAAATCACTTGTTTGGGGTCATAATCCCGGGGCAGATTGTTTCTTGGGCCGTGATAGAGTAAGTCCCCCAGCAAGAGAATGCGGTCAGGAGCCTCCCACTCTATGCGCTCCATCAGCTTTTGACAGTAGTAGGCGGAGCCGTGAATATCCGACGCAATCAGCAGCTTGTTCATGGAAGATTTTCTCCTTATAGCTCGTGGTAATAAGGACAAATGTCCTCATAATGTCCATCCTTCATGCGGAAGCCGTGAGGAATCACTCCTAGCTGCACAAAACCAAGGCGTTCGTAAAGATGCCGAGCGTGAATATTGCTGGCAACCACAGCATTGAATTGCAAAACGGAAAAACCATGCGCTTTGCCTTCTTTCAGACAGTCCAGCACCAGCTTTTCACCGATGTGCAGACCCCGCAGCTGACGATCCACAGCGTAACTGGCGTTGCAGATGTGGCCGCAGCGTCCAATGTTGTTGGGATGCAGAATGTAAAGACCGCAAACCCTGCCAGTGTCTGTATCCACAGCGGCGGCGGTGTGGGTCTGCTCGGCAAAGAAAGCTGCACCGGTCACATCGTCCAGTGCATCTTCCTGGGGAAAAGCAACGCCATCCTCAACAACTTGGTTCCAGATGCGGATGAGATGGGGGAGATCCTCGGCGTGATAGCCTCTGACCTGAATGTTCATGGGGAAAACCTCTCTTTTTGTCCATTTTCATTGATTATAGTCCATTTTTCATCCGATGTAAACGGGTTCTTTTCCAATCGTGACCCGCATAAGCTCCATCAGAATGAATTTCAAGGAGCGTTGCTTATGAAAACGGACTGGAACGTCAATCAAGCCCTTCTTATTGGGGAGGCCATGCAGGAGCCGGAATTTTCCCACGCCAGTCATGGAGAGGATTTTTATCGGCTTCCATTGCGCTGCCTGCGGCTGTCTGGGGCGGAGGACGTGGTGAATGTCCTCATCCCACGCACACTGCTGGAGCGCTGCCCCGTGTGTGCCGGAGACCGAGTGCGAATAGAAGGAGAGGTGCGTTCCTATAATAACCGCTCTGGTATGGGGAGCAAGCTGGTGATTACCCTCTTTGCCCGGCACATCAGCTCTGACACGGTGGGGGAGGATGACAACCGGTTGACGCTGGCAGGGGTGCTCTGCAAAGCGCCCATCTACCGTGTCACGCCCTTGGGTCGGGAAATCACCGACTTGATTTTAGCGGTCAACCGACCCTATGGACGAGCTGATTACTTACCCTGCATCGCCTGGGGAAGCCTTGCCGCCCGATGTAGCCGCATGAACATCGGCGAGGGCATTCATCTCACAGGTCGCCTCCAATCACGGGAATATACCAAGCTCATCGACGGTGTGGAAACCCGCCGCATTGCTTATGAAATCAGCATCATGACGCTGCTGCAAGGGGAGGAGTAAAGGGGAGAACACAAGTGGAAAAAAGTGCTTTTTACAACAAATATCCCGCTATCCCATCCAAAGCGTTTCCGCCCCCCTTGACAAACCACATTCCCGGCGCTATAATAACCACCGCAAGCAAGCTGGACAGCCGCGCCGCCGGAGGGAAACGTCCGTCGGTGAGGAAAGTCCGGGCTCCATAGGGCAAGAATAACGGGTAACGCCCGCCGAAGGCGACTTCAGGACAAGTGCAACAGAGATATACCGCCGGTTGTATGCCGGTAAGGGTGGAAAGGTGAGGTAAGAGCTCACCAACGGACTGGGAACAGCTCCGTTCTGTAAACTCTATTCGGAGCAACACCGTGGGGGAACAATAGGCCGGCCCGGCCGTTCCGTGGGGGTGGCTTGAGCCTGTCAGCAATGGCAGGTCGAGATAGATGGCTGTCAAAACAGAACCCGGCTTATAGGCTTACTTGCAGTTTGAACGGAAACGGTGCTGGAAACAGCATCGTTTTTTCCATCTTCTTTTCCATCTTCAAAGGGCTTCCCTTCTTATTTACAAAAATTTCGTTTACACGTCCAAAAGTCTGTGATAAAATAACTCTAAAATTCAAAAGAAAACGAGGTGGCAAAATGTCTGCTTTGCGTGATCTGATCCTGGATGCGTTCAAACAGGCGGATAAAATCCTGCTTGCGCTCTGCGTTGCGGCCAGCTCCTATGGTGTCATCCTGATTTACTCCGCCAGTCGATATAAAACGGTTCTCCATGGAATGCCCTTTAAACAAGCCATCATGATGTGCGCTGGCATCGTTCTTTATTTCGCCGTTAGCCAGTTTAATATTGACATCCTGCGGCAGAAGTGGAAGCTCGTAACCTTTGGCAGCTTTGTGCTCATGGCACTGTTAAAAACTCCGCTCAAGTATAGTCAGAACGGCAACACCGCTTGGCTGATGATTCCGGGCACAGGCCTGACCATTCAGCCAGCCGAGATCGTTAAAATATTCTTCTGCGTCGTCCTGGCTCATATGCTGACCTATCTCAAACGCCAAAAGGTCATCAATCGTCTTTCGTCGGTGCTTTTGATGTGTGTCACCCTGGGATTTTTTGCGGGTATCGTCGTGTTTTTCTCCAAAGACTTTGGCTCTGCCCTGATCTTTGTCCTCATCTTTGTGTTTATGGTGTGGGGGGCTGGATTGAGTAAGCTGTGGTTTGCCTTTGGCATTGCCTCTTTAACGGCGGCAATTCGAGTGGTTTGGCCCATCATCCCAGATGATGAAACCCATAAAGCCCGTATTCTTACCTTGTTTGACCACGAGCTGGATCCCCAAGGTGTCTCCATGCACCAGCTCCGTTCCATCGCCGCTATTCGCTCCGGCGGTTTCTTTGGACAAGGGTATATGAAGGGAATCACGACCCAGAATCCACAAAGCTCTCGCCTCCCGGAACGAACCAACGACTTTATTTTCTCCACCTGCTGCGAAGAGTGGGGAATGGTTGGAGCGTCCATCGTCATTCTCCTCTTGACGCTGATTCTGCTGCGAATTCTCTACATCGGTTTTATCTGCAACGATACCTGCCACAGCCTCATTTGCTTTGGATTCGTTGGTATGTTTGTTGCTCAGATTGGTTTTAACTTGGGTATGTGCCTTTTCGTCATGCCGGTTATCGGCGTTACCCTGCCCTTTTTTTCCGCAGGCGGTACTTCTCTGGTGGTCAACTTTATGATAATGGGCTTGGTTTCTGGCATTCGAAGTCGAAGTGACCCAGATTGGGTGCGAAACACCGAGACACCGGATGAGCTTCCGCCCCAAAATAAGCAGCACAGACCTCGTAACCATACGACCTCTCAGCCTCAGCGTAACAGTGTGCTCTATACCCCAGGAAATAAGCGCAGAGTCAAAAGATAATCGTGACGAACGGCAACTTTCAACAGTAACAACAAAATCAAAATTGGCTCTGTGTCAATGATTGGGGCAGAGTCCAAAAAGGACTGGAAAGCAAATCGCCTTCCAGTCCTGATTTTTTTGCAAAACCCCTGGCTTTCACAAAGGAAGAACCGGGGGAAAGGGTGATTATACGGGAGCAAAAAGCAGGATTATCACACCCATGATGACAATACACAGGCTGATATTGGTGAGCGTTCTCCAATGCTGTACGAAGAATTGCACGATTGCGTTGATGAGGGCAATTGCTGCCAGTATGATGGTCGCCACCACAAGGAGCAGCAGCATCATGCAGCCCAGGATTATGAGGAGGGTATGAAAGGCAGGGGTGTGAATCAATTGAGCGAGCATAATAAACTCCTTTCTGATGACAAAACTGGTTCTTACACCGTTTAATCGTCAGAGAAAGAGAAATGTTCGCCCTTCTGATTCAAAAAATGCTTTTGTCTATCAAGAACTGTTTCATTTCGGCTTTGTAGGCGGATTTCTGCTCAGAATAAGTGCTCTTGGAAACGCTGAGAGCTTTTACGTTCTTTAAATAGCTGCGTCCAACCTGGTCGGGAATGGGTAGTGGAATGGACATTTCCCTCTTGCCGTCCGGCAAACCCTCTACGACGGCTCCATATTGCTTCAAATCACCGCAGAAAATTTCAGGAAGGGTTTGACATTGCTGTATCATGCAGTAGTCAACGAAGGATTGCTTCATTGCTTCCTCAATGTCACGCTGGTGCTGAAAAGCGGGAGATTCCTCGGACATTTTCACAAGGCTGGTAACACCAGAGGTATAAAAAAGCTGAAAGTAATTGCGCCGAGCGAGATTTCCACTTTTTTTACCATGGTTTTCTGAAAAATGGAGAATTTGACTGGAAAGCTCCACCAGTGCGGCATTCATCAGCAGTTGGTTTTCCACTTCGTCAATGCCGCCCATTCCCGTCGGGTCAGATAGGACAGGGGATGGCGGACGATCCGGTTCAGACTCGTTAGCGGTGGGTGTTTCCTGTATGCGCTCCGTGGGATTTTTCCGCAGTTCCTTTTCGATTGCGTCCGCAGTATTCCATCTCAGGTGGGTGGAGAAAAAAGCGGACAGTGTGCCTTTTTCTGCGTCGAATTTTTCTTTGGTTTGCTTTATCGTTTCTTCAAAAGCGTTCAGCTCCGGCTCCGTTTTCAAAAACGGATAGTAGATATCAAAGAGTGCAGCCCAAATTTCCAGCCAGAGGGATTCACAGACGGCTTTGTCTTCCACAGGGGAATGTAGCTTCCACTGCTTTCCCAGCTCGTTCAATCGAATCTTTGCTTGGTTGGTTCTCTTTTTTTGCCATAACTTCACACCTCACAGGCTCAGAATCCGTTCAATGACTCCCTTCGGGTTTGCCACCTTGCGGTCTGCCAGAACACGGACAATCTCATCCAGCTGAATCAGAGCGGTGATATCAAAGATACGGGTGGGATAAATATCATTGCCGTCGAATGTCTTTCCAATGGGCGGCTGGCTGTAATCCACCTCACCGTAAACCAGACAACCAATGGAAACGTTATTCAGCACCCGGTAAGCATACTGAATGGCCATCAGCTCGGCAATGGGCATGGGCTTTATTCCGTAGGTGAGGCAGCCATAGAGAATGTCGTCATCCTCCACATAGGACAGAAGTTGATGGAACACTTCAATTTGAGTGGCAACATCTCCGGCGAAATCTACCTCAACGGCTTCTACACCACGGCAGAGAAAGCCCTTTTCCGCCTGTAACTCTGCCAATTCATCCCGAAGCTGCTGCAAATGAACCTGACAGAACTCATACTTGGGCGTAATGGCAATCACTCGAATCTCCTCACCAGGTTCGGCGTAGCCGTTGATGAGGTGCATCAGCGGAAAACGGGTTTGCTTGTGGTATTCCAGCTTTTGATTTCCCACGGGCTTGTAATCACACAGACGAAGCTGGTCAAAGGGGGTTCCATCCGCATTCACACCGACGGGCTGTAAGGGCGTAACCATAAGAAATTTTTTCATCGTGATAATCACTCCATAATAAGACGAAATGGTGGTGGGGGATTTCCAAAGGCAATACCGCATAATAGGGATGTGCGGATTGCGCAGTAATTTTGCTTCCAAATTTGTTGGGAAAGCCGCAGGAATACTGACGTATTTCAAGGGTTTTACGGCAAATTTGGGAGTGAAAGGACAAGCAAGGTGCACATTCGACTATTGTGCGGTGTTACCCAAACGCACAGGAAAGGAAACAGCGCTGAGAGCCTTTTGCTCCGCACTGAGAGATGGCCTCCCTGTTTTTCTTGTTTTTTAATCGGTCAAACATGGAGGAGAGTTCGGAGCATCACCAAACCAATTCCAATTTCAGCCTGTTATTTTCAGGAATGCTGCCGGGAAGAATTCGTACAGAAACCACCTGCTTTGCTTCGAGCCATTGACCGTAATGCAAGAAAACCGTTCCAATCAAATCATAATCAAAGAGTTTAATTTCGGCTTTATGGTCTCTTTTGAATACCTTGAGCACCTTACCTTTGATAATCCTGTTTTCTTTGAGCGGTTTTAATTCACGCTGACCACCCAATGGATTTTTCCTCTGTTCTTCCACCGTGGGAAGGAGTTCCTTTTCCTGCCTGTTTTGATATTCTTTCAGGTTCAAATAACGAACCTGCTCCGCCTCTCGAATGACACTGCGGATAAAGAGAAAATCTCTCACAGAGGGCTGTTCCTCGGCGGCTTTTCCGTCCAGATGGTGCTTGGCGATGTGATTTTGATAGGTCTCAATCAGAGCGTCAGCGTCCAGCGGCTTGGTGTAGCTTGCGCCGTTCAGGCAATCAGCAGAGTAGAGCTTGGCGGGGAGATACTGTTCCACCGAATCAATCACGACCGTGGAACGACCGTATCCCAGCGGCTTTCCTTTGCCGATGCCTTGGTAACATCCTTTGTTCAGCCGCAGAGACCACAAAAGCAGACCCAACTCATCGTCATGGAGGTTATGAAAACGAATGACACCGGAAAAATGGGTTTGCTCCGACATCACTTTCAATTCATCCTTTACCTTGCTCTGCTGAAGAGACACTTCGAGCTGTTGAGCCTGTTTCAGCCAATACTGTTTTACGCCACGGATGCGGAAATCCTGGTTGTAGTTTTTGCCGTCTTTGGTGTAATCTGCAAAGCTGCTGGGCTTGGGATTGCTTAACACAACTGGGATGGTTTGTTCCAGCGGTTTTGTGTCGGCGACAAAATCTCCAAAGAAAACTCTGGAACGATAGGACACATTCGGCTCGCTCCAGGTAAAGCCCAGCATAGCATAAGGATAATCTAACATCAGGGAATCCCCCGCCAGCTGATGTGCCAGCGGAAGTCCTTCTCTGAGGGAATGGTGATAGCCCACACGCAGAAACGGAGAACGACCAAAATAATGATTTTTACCGGATACTGCGTAGAACACAGGCCACGGTTTGGTATCCTGATTGCTTCCTTTTTCCAGGTGAGGCGGTTTCCAATGGCTTGCATCCATCTGAGCGTTACGGTCGGTTCCCTTTAAGGTGTTTTTCCGCAGCTCGTAGTCCGTCAAATAGGTTTTGATATCCTCATTGGATAGCTCAAAGGGCTTTACCGCCGCATCAAACGCAGGGAGAAGATAAAGGTGATTGGGGAGTTTTCCCACCGCTCGTCCTGTACAGACCAGCAGACCAGAAAGCGTGCCCTCTGGCTGGGGCTGATTGCCTACAACCAGTTGCGTTACGGTTCCTTTTTGACTGAGCTGATACCAAACCTCCTCTACCTGTGTGTAGCGGTTTTTCCAGCGTGAGGCGCAATCCAGAGCACGATTGACCTTATAGTAAGTCATGGGATAAATGACATATTTTTGATCCACCGCACGCTGAACCAGATAGCCCGCCCTTACGTTTTCGGCCACCGAGTAAGAAAAACGCTTGTTGGTCACAGGATTGGTTTTCTGAATCGACTTGATTCCCAAAGTGCCTTGATATGCTCTTTGGAGTTCCTTTTTCACACCATCGGTGGAGGAGGCAACTACACGATACATCATGCGGGAATCGTTGAAATCCTCACCCGGGCGTAGAGCACCAAAGCCAAGAATCTGCATATTGCTCCGCACCAGACCTTTGAGCGTAGAGCCGGGGATGACATAATCTCCCTTTGCGTTGCGGAAAAAACCCTCTTTGCCGTCCGACACGGAGAGCGGCGTTTCCGCTGTGATGGTACAGCGAATTTCCCCACAGAGAAGGTTATCCTGCGTGCTGTCGTGACAGGGCAGAGATTCTGCGTCAGGATAGCGTGCATAAACCGTTTCCTCCAAAGGTACAAAGTTATAAGGGTTGTTGAAATACCGCATGGGGTGCGCCAAAAGTACCTTATTGCTGGAGGTCTCTTTCCCTTTTTTGTTTTTCTTTGCCATCTCCCTGTCACCTCCATCCTTTCAAACGAGTTGCCACAACAAAGATTTGACCATCCTCGTCATAATCGAAGTATTCACGCATGGTGATTTCCTGGCCAAACACGCCCTTGTGTTCCAGGGGGAAGGTTCTGTCACGAAAATCCACACCCTCCACATCCTCGGCGACATCGGCAATCACGGCGGCACAAAGCTTCCCCCCTCTCTCAAAAATGCGGATTTCCTTCTCGTCGTCAAAAAAGCGAACCTCTGTTACATCCTCCCAGTCAATGGGAATCTTGCTGACTTCCCCCATGGCAACCGCACTCAGTTGTCGAACCAGCACCCATTGGAGCAACTGCCCCTCTGTCTTGGCGTCGTTCAGAGAAATCACACGGAAAAGCGCTTTTGCTCTCGCATTCATGTCAGCCTTCCTCCTTCCCATCCAGTGCGTTCAGCCATTGCCGAATAAACGAGCTGTCTCCGTCCGTTTCTATCCCCTTTCCAAAGATAAAGGAACAGGTTTTTTCTCCTATGGAGACCGTCAAAACGGCGGTTTCTTTTACCAGGTAGCCACGACCCACGCTGCTCTCACTGCCAAAAGCATACATCCCCATTGCCATA
Organism: Oscillospiraceae bacterium; assembly: GCA_024404315.1. Taxonomy (GTDB): domain Bacteria; phylum Bacillota; class Clostridia; order Oscillospirales; family Oscillospiraceae; genus Onthomonas. The sequence goes on along the minus strand of JAKSQD010000005.1, from coordinate 34,269 downwards.
TCTCGCAGGGCGTAGAACAGCAGGGCGTTTCCAATGGGCGTAGACGCACGAACCTCAACCGTGATATAGACCCGGTCACTGAGGGTCTTTTCGCTGAAGAGGCTTTTCTGCATCACGCCGCCGGTGAAGCGATCCAGCCGGGTGCGGCTGATAATTTGTTCCTTTGCCTCTTGAAGCGTGTATTCCTTGACTCGCAGCTGACCGGGGAGACCATTATCTCCTTTAATATTGGGGTCATTTTCCCGCCCAAAGAGAACATTTACCTCAGATTCAGCATTCTTATAGGCCGCAATGCGGCTCACCCGGCCACGGAGAACGCCCTTGAGAGAGGAACCCGGCAGAACATAGCTTCCGTCAGGGTTTTTCATGGCATCTGTGACCGATTTGTCACCATCCTTGAAGCTTGTACCGCCTTTCATCAGAAAATGGTCAGAAACACCGGTCAAACGGAAGGTGACAAGCTCTCTTTTTACGTCGGGCAGGGAAGTCAGAACCTCATAAACGCCCTTGTTGTCCAGCCATGCCCGCCTGTCCTCACGATTGGTCATGCAGAAGGTGCAGGCTTCAACCTTGTCCAGCTTCACAATGCCGAAGCCGTTGGAATACTGCCCGCCGAGGGTGAGAAAACCTTCATTCAGAGCGGAAAGCGTCTCTTCCAGCCAACGCTCTGCCTGAGAAAACTCCTCCTCGTTCTGAGCCTTCAAAATCATCTCAAAGGTAAACAGGGAACCGGTTGGAACGCTCACCAGCTCAAACTTGTGTTGATCCATTCCTGTGCCGGTCTTGGTGTCGATGCGGAGGCGGGAACGAAGCTGCGTCGTGGTTCCATTTTGGAATAGACCGTCATATACCGTCACTTTGCTGGTTCGGTCACTGTCTTTTGCCGTGTTGGAGTCACCGAACAGCCCTTTTGCGGCGGTGGGATTGGTCTCTTCCAGCCAAGAGCGGAGGACACCGGCAATGGAAGCCGCCTGAATCATCGGTACACCGTCCACATTGGTTAGAACGACGTTGTTTTCCCCGCCGATTCCGCCGGTACGCAGAGGGGAGACACAGCGTGCCGTCACTTGATAGCGTTTTGCATAGGTAAAGGATGCCATTTTTCATTGTCCTCCTTTCTCTCGTATCGAATGAGGTCGATTAACAGGCTCAGACGGTCTTTCACCGTGTCCACAGGAATGGCCTCATCCGTCAAAACCCACTTCACAAAGTTCTGAATGTCTCCATAGGTGCCTTCATCATGATCGTTACGCTCAATGAGCTTGTCAAACCACTGATTCAGAGTACTCACTGCATCATCGGGATAAAGAGCAGCAACACGGCATTGCTCCTCCAATTTTCCAATCTGACTGTTAGAGAGTCCCTCGGGAAGGGGATTTTCAATCAGCCAGATGGTTTTTGCCTGTTCCTTCCGCTTGCTTTCGGTCATCGGAGCAACGGTTTTCTGCTTGGGAGGGGCCTTTTCCTTGATTTTCTCCAAATCCTTGAGAAATACCACCCGTCCAAAGCCCTCCGCCTGGCGAATGCCCAAGCCGTTTCGCTCCAGTTGTCGGATGGCATCCAGCGTAGGCGCTGCGTCACAGGTCAGGCGGAAGGTACAGCCGCTGTCATAGACCAGCGTGGGCGGCAGCCGGATTCCCAGCGTGCGGTTAAAGCCTTGGCGCTCCGTCACAGAGGTGGCGCACATCAGCTCAGTAACGGAAACCCTCAGCTTTTCGCTCAAAAGCTCCTTGCTGATGCCGCAAGGCTCACCGTATTCATTCACCAGCGCCAGCGGAGACAGCAGCATCAAATACAACACCGGTTTGATGGTATCACCAGGCTGATAGCTGTAGCACTGCTCCGGCATTTGCTCTTTCCATGCTTCACTCAGAACCTGACACAGCCCCAAACCAGAGTGAACACTAGCTCCGAAGCGAATTTCACCGCTCAAAACGGCATGGATGCGCCGTTTCGTTTCGTCAGGGGTGTTCTCGGGCAGGGAGATGACACCAGAGGCAGTCTGATCCGCTTCCAGCCAACTGGCCTGAAACATGCCGCCGCTTTCGGTGGAAGCATCCTTTTGCAGCTTGAGGTTGATGCGGGTATGTTCGCCCGTTTTAGAAGACCAACTGTCAATCTGACCCTTTTCCATGTCCAAAACCGCAAAAGCTCCCAGCTTGGCTCGTTTGGTGTTGGATTTCACGTCACCCGCTGTGAGAAAATGATAAAAGTCATCGCCCAGCTTGTCGGCGTAGAAGCCCTTGGGGGTGGGAATCACCGCTGACTCTTCGTGGCCATTATCGGGAAGCAGATTCCCAAAGCAAGCCTTTTTCAACAAAAACCGCTTGTTGTCTTCGAACCATTGGGGATCCTTTTTGGCCAGGGCGTTCAGCACAGCTCCCCGCACAGCGGAGCCGGGGATGTGGTTCTGGCTGGCAAGGAAGGTATCATGGCTGTCGTTGCGGCTGGTGATACGGACGGGCTCATTCAGGCGAACCCGATAGCAAAGATGGTTTCCGGCTCCGATTTCCGTTTCCGTGTTGGAGGAAGCCACATCCTCCCATTCTCCAATCTGTATATGAACCTTACCGAAACCACGGGTGCGGCTGGTTCCTATGGCCTTGATACCCAGCAGCGCATCCTCTACCAGCTCCAGGTCAGCCCTATCATCCGATTCACAGGTGACAGCGCCGGAAAAGGTCAGTCCCTTGCGGACACAAGAGGCCACTCGGAGCGAACCATCCTTGATGATGCCGTTTTCTAGGCTGGTGAAGATTCGCTCACCGAAGCAGGTGTCCACATCTTCGGGAGGAGCATCCAAGAGGAGGGGAGAGACAAAAATTTGCTTCGGGCAGGTGTTTCCATGCCAGCTTTCCTCCGCATTGCGGCTTTCCTGACGTGCGCCGAAGTAGTCCGTTGCTCTTACCATCCCCTCGCCCGCATATTCCCAATCCAAAAGGTCTTCCAGAGACTCCCGGAGCAGTCCTTTCAGCGTCTCGCCGGGGAGATAAGGATAGCCCTTGCTGTCTTTTCTGACAGCGATATCCTCACCGCCTGGGATTCTGTATCCACTGCCGATGATGGTATCACTTTCCAGCTTGAGGGTGATTTTGATGCGCTTACTCATGCCTCTTCCTCCTTTCTCAGCAGAATCATACGATCCATCAGCTCGATGACATCGAAATAAAGCCTGCGTCGGACAAACTGCGTCTGATGTCCCTCTGCTCGCTCCTCACAGATGGTACTCACAGCGGCCAAGATTTTGCCCTGTTCATAGACATACCGGACGGCATCCTCTCTCTCCGCCTGCATCCCCAGCTTGGTAAGCTTTTGAATTTGGTTCTTTCTGAGATACACCTGAATTTGCTCTTCACTCTTTTTCAGCGTTTCACGCAACCCCTTCACCTTGCTGCGTGGATACTTTTCCTTTGTCAGCAGCTCAAACAGGCGGATAAAGAAATCATAGGTGCGGTAGGGGGTCTCATAGAAACCATTCACGCACAGCGGGCGAAGGGTCATCGTGGAAACGGGAGCCTCCTTCGTGCCGTTTCCACTCTCGTCGGTGAGATAATCCTCACGAATTGCCCCCAATGTACTCTTACCCTGACCAAACTCCATGTGCCAATCCATCGTGGCAATGCGCTCTTGATTGTTGTCGGCTTTTTCTGCCAGCTCGGCGGCGTAACGCTTGGCGCTGTCGCACAGATGCTCGGCCAGATCATAGGCACGGTGGAAGGGATACTTCTGATGAACCATTGCAATTCCGGCGCAAGCAGAATATCTCCCATCAGTCTGTTCATCCAGTGTCCGCAGATAGGAGGCGGCGCATTCCAAGGCGATGGAGGCAGGAACGAGGAAGGTTACATCGTCACCGGCACAGATGAGCGGTCTAATTGGAACAATTTCGCTCTGACTGTCAAAGCCCAGCTTCTCAAAGGTACCATACCAGCGGTGATAATCTACCAGCTCCACCACAGAGCGCAGAGCCTTTTTGAAAGAGTGATCCACATCATCACTGAACGCTCTGTGTTTTTCACAGCAGCTATTCCAATCGTTTCCTGCCTTTTCGGTGACAGCTTGAGATTTTGCGCCCATGCCGTTGCCATCAATGTGAACCACGGCGAAGAAGTTATCCTTCCCACACAGTGTTTTGATTTCAGTGGGGAATTCCAACTGTTTCAGGTTTTCTTCGGCTTTTCTTTTCTTTGCCTTTTCAGTTTCCGGCTCTTCTTCTGGGATGTTCGGCATAGGGATGGTTCTTTCCTTCTCTTTTTCCAGTCCGATTCCGTGTTGACGGAAGGCTAAGAGACGCAGGCTCTTTTTCTTCTCCAATGCCTGTATGAGCGCTTTCATGTTTTGGCCGGGTGTTTGGTCGGTGCGGTAGGGGATGGTTTTTGCAAATAGCTCAATCCCATGATCCAGATATGCTTTGCGGGTCACAGCCTGAACAAAGTGTCTGGCGCTGTCGGCGCTGTCAAATTGCAAAATGGTATGACCGCCGCCTGCATAGACCAGGTTGTCCGGCTGATATCCGCTGTCAGGGATGGATTTAAAAAAACGGGGAGATGTGACCACTTCAATCAGGCTGGAACGCTTAACATTCTCCATCAGGTGCTTATCTCCGAAGATATAAGCCTGTTTTTGGGTCACTTCCAGAATGGTCAGTACCTCCGGTGTTGTCTGAATGCTCATACTGCGCCTCTTTCCTATCCGGTTGTCATTCGGTGTAACTCGGTCATGTGTGTTTTTATCATGCTTTTTTAGTTTACAGCATGAAAAAGCGGAAATCAACCTTCTTCCACGCAATCATCATGAGAAATACGCTTTAAGAGCTTATCCGCTACAATCTATCATCGGGAAAATTGTCGTTCCGTTCGGAGATATGAGAAAAAACGTAAAAAGAAACAGCTCTCGGCGTGCAACCGAGAGCTGTTTGATGGATTGGAGAAGCAAGAATCAGTTCAGGAAGTAAACCGTGATGTCTCTGCGTCCAAAGGAGTAGCACGCAGAAGAGGAATTATAATACAGGTCAATGGTTCTTCCGTGAACGCCGCAGTCACCGGCGACGCAGACACCGTAGTTAATGCCGCCGCTGTAAATATACATCAGCGTACCATAAGGAATCACGTTGGGATCCACCGCCACCACGCCGACCTGAGCGGTGCGGCCAGTAGAGGTGCGGCCATTGTTAGAGGTGTAAGCGGTAGCGGTAAAGCTCTGAATGGAGCTGTAGCCGTAAGTGGAACCATCTGAAAGGGTGATGGTTTTTTCCGCCTCGTCTCGGTTGGTGATGTAGGTACGAGAAGCGCTCAGACTGGAAAGCTCCGGGAAGGAAACTCTGGTACCGTAGGCCGTGATTTCGTCCACAGCGTCCACATACTCGGTATTGACCTTCTTCACCACAGGCTTGCCGCCGTCCACGATGGTCTTTTTATAAGTGGTCGTTTTTTTGGCTTTGGAGCCATATTGCTTGATGTACTCGGTACCGATGGAGCTATAGGGGTCTGCCACCCGGTAGGAATCATATCCAAATTCCTTTACCTTATCAAAATAGCTGATTTCCACTCGGCTGATGGAGATGGAATCATTGCCCGCCACGGCTACGCTTAGGTCTTTGCTGATATCTTCGCCGTTGAGGGTGATGATGTCAAATTCGCCCAACTCAATGTTCAGGCGGTCAATCAAATCCTGGGCGGTATCGCCTTCTTGCAGCAGCGTGGTGGAGAAAGCGCCGTCCACGGTGACAGTGGCGTATTGCGCACGGGTGACGGTTACTTCCAGCACCGGATCCAAAGAGCTGTCACCGCTGTCCACATAACCGATGGGGATAATCTGATCGGTGGAATTAATATCCACGCCAGCCTCATTTAAAATGCCGGTCATCACTTCACGATCATTTAACTGTTCTTCCTCCAGGCTTTCAGATTCCACGGTAAAAATGGAGGAATCGGCCTGAATGGTATAAATGCTTTTTGCGTTTGCGGAAAAAACAAATGCCAGAACCATTGCGAACACAACGGTCAGACGAAGGATGACAGAGAACCAGTCCTTTGCTGCTGCGGAACTTTGGTGAGACATGAACAAAACCTCCGAGTCAGATGTTTGGATTTCTGATAGCTTGGTTACGATTTGTAATTTTTGTAACAATCCTTGAATGATTGAATTGTATACCTAAAATACCTATTTGTCAACCTAAATGATAACATTTTAATTGTGAACGAATCATGAACGCAAAAAATGGAGATAAAAAGTTTAAAAAAATAAAACAAACTCAGATGAAGAGAAGAATAAAAGTAACAAAATGTTACCAGATGACACAAAAAATTTCCAGCAAACTGGGAAAAATTCATGCCTTCCATCATATGTCTGCGGGAAAGAGCGGGGCGCATCCCGTTGGAAACCCCGGAGCTTCTGTGAGATAATCCGCAAAAATACAGAAAATACCTTGACGGAAGCCCTGGAAACGTATAAACTAAAATCAGAGAGTTTTGGAGGTTTGAGCGTATGGAAATCGAACGTAAATTCTGGATCACAGACTTTCCCACTGCATATCCCGAGCTGGTTCATCTGGAAACCGAGCAGGGATATTTGACCACTGTGCCCGTTACAGTCCGAATCCGCCGCAGTCATAACTGCGACACCGGCAGTGAAACGTATATTCTTTGCATCAAAAGCCGAGGCACACTTTCCCGCCATGAGGTGGAAACGCCCATTGAGAAAACGCAGTTTGAGGAACTGGCCGGTATGCTGGAGCATCCCATGGTGCATAAGGATTATCATGCCTATCGTCTACCAGATGGAAACATTCTGGAATGCTCCGTTGTGGATTATGGTGCTTTTTCTTACGCCGAAGTGGAATTTGAGAGCGAGGAGGCCGCTAACGCTTGGGAGCCGCTGTCGTTCCTCGGTCCAGAGCTGACCTATGACCGACGCTTTACCATGGGCTCCTATTACCGAGAGCGCAAGGTTCCTCGTCCTGATGAGGTGAAAAACGCCTGACCGAACCACTGGAAAATCTTAAAAAAATATTCATTATTTACCCATTGATTTTTCACGTTTGTGATAGATACTAATCTCTAAGAGAAGGAACGGAACGCACAGACTGCTTCCGTTCCACGACCGAAAAGACCGGAGGAAAAAACATGAGTGAATTAGCAATGCCCAGCCTGACCCTAGAGCCCGTGGAAGAACCCGCTGTGCAGGCAGCCCCTGCCCTGGCCGTCGAGGAACAACCCGCTGAAGAAGTAAAGCCCGTTGTCATCGACGATTCCATGCTCAGTGAGGCCGAAAAAAAGGTGGTCAATGATTTTGTGACCAAAATTGACATCACCGATACCCAGCAGGTCATGCAGTACGGCAGCGCCGCCCAAAAGCATATCGCTGCTTTCTCTGAGACCGCTCTCAATCAGGTTCGCACCAAAGACCTGGGCGCAGGCGTGGGCGAAGATTTGGCCAACCTGGTCACTGAGCTGAAAAACTACAGCCCCGAGGATCCCGAATCCCAGAAAAAGAAGGGATTTTTCAGCAGCTTTAAGAAAGACGCTGACAAAGCACGGGCAAAGAACGCCGCAGCCGAAGCCAACGTGGACAAAATCAGCGGCATTCTGGAGCAGCACAAGCTCAAGCTGATGAAAGACGTTGCCATGCTGGACGAAATGTATAACCTGAATCAGCAGTACTATAAAGAACTGACCATGTACATCGTTGCCGGTAAAAAGAAACTGGCAGAGGTGAAGGCTGGCGATCTGGAAGAACTGCGGAGAAAGGCCATTGCTTCCGGCGCTCAGGAAGACGCAGAGGCTTATAATGATCTGTCCAACCTGGTGGAGCGTTTTGAAAAGAAAATCGGAGATCTGGAGCTGACCCGCATGATTTCTTTGCAGATGGGACCCCAGACCCGTTTGCTGCAAAACAACGACACCATGATGATTGAGAAGATTGACACCAGCATCATGAACACCATTCCTCTGTGGAAGAGCCAGATGGTGATCTCTTTGGGTCTGGAACGCTCCCGTCAGGCAACCGCTGCTCAGGCTGCTGTCACCAACATGACCAATGACCTGTTGAAGAAGAATGCGGAGATGCTGAAGGTCGGCACCATTAACACCGCTCGGGAAGCAGAGCGTGGCATTGTGGATCTGGAAACCTTGAAGCAGACCAACCGCAGCTTGATTGAAACGCTGGATGAAGTGATGAACATTCAGAAAGAAGGTCGTCAGCAGCGTGCTGTGGCCGAAGAAGAACTGGGGCGCATCGAGGGTGAGCTTCGTCAGAAGCTGCTGGAGCTGAGAAAGTAAGCGCCTGTCGGTCAATCAGCAGCACAAAAACGGTCAACCAGTGCTTGTGAAATGAGGCAATATGATGAACTTTTTTAAGAAATTCCCTGTGGCGGTTGCCATAACTGCTTTGGTGGTGCTGGGCTGCGGCGGTTATGCGCTGACCAATCACCAGCAGCCTGTCACGGCGTCGCCAGGAACTTCGGTTCAGGTTACGCCTCAGCCCGGAGCGGCCGTCCAGCGGGTTTCAATGCCCACTCTGAATCTGGATGACTGGGTTTGCGATGAAGCCGGAGTCCTCAGCAGCAAGACCGAGGATAAAATCCGCACTTGGAACCGTCAGTTTGACAAGGATTATTATGCTTATGTTGCCGTGGCTGCGGTGAGCAGCATGGAAGGATGGGATTCTGAGACTTACGTCTTGACCATGGCGAACCAGTGGGATCTCGGCTCCGGTGATATGATCCTTGTCATGGACATCGGTGGTCAGAATGCTTATCTTTACGAAGGCGGCGACTATCCCGGCTTTGACTATGAGGGATATTTGACCAAGTATGTGGAAACCTCCTTCTTTCAAGGTGATTATGACACAGCCGTTCTCAACCTGATGAAGGGATTGAACGCTTATTTCAAATCCACCGGACGGACACCCAACAACTACGAACAGTACAACATGGGGAGCGCCTTGTGGGACGCTCCTCAGTATAGCCGTGGTGGAGAAGGTTCCTTTTCTATTATGGGTCTGCTGATCCTCTTGGTGATTCTCTTTTTCATCCTACAATCCATTGATAGAGCCAGATATAACACCTGGTATCGGAGCTATGGTTATATGCCCCGTCCTCCCGTGGTGTTCCGCCCCATCTTTTTCTGGAACACCTTCCGGCCTCGACCTCCTATGGGTGGCTTCGGTGGGCCAAGGGGGCCGGTTGGTGGACCTCGTCCTGGCAATGGCAGACCAAATCCGGGTTATCGTCCGAGCAGTCACCGCCCCCGTACCGGGAACCTGTTCAGCAGCAGTTCTCGTCCTCGTTCCGGCGGTTTTGGCGGACACGGCGGCGGATTCCGTGGCGGCGGGTTCGGTGGAAGTCGAGGCGGCGGCTTTGGTGGATTCCATGGCGGTGGCTTCGGCGGAGGTCGTGGCGGCCACCGTTAAACCCTTTGTAAAATGAAAAACCATTCATGCCGACAGAGGAGGAAACTTCTTGTCGGCATGAATTTTTTAGGGGGCTGTATTCCCAAACCAGCCTCAAAAGGAGAACATAGAGTATGAACGATGAGAAAAAAGTAATAGGCCGCTTTGCGCCCTCGCCCAGTGGCCGAATGCACTTGGGAAACGCCTTTTCTGCTCTCCTGGCGTGGCTGTCCGTTCGCAGTGCTGGCGGAGAGCTGGTGCTGCGTCTGGAGGATTTGGATCCCGCCCGATGCAAACGAGCCTACTGTGAGCAGGTGGAAGAAGATTTTCGCTGGCTGGGACTGACCTGGGATCGAGGCGGCCTTGAGGAAGGCGATACTTACCTACAGAGCAAGCGGAGTGACCTTTACCGCACTTATACCGAGTTTTTGCAGGAAAAAGGCTTGCTGTATCCCTGTTATTGCTCCCGAAATGAGCTTCATGCGGCTTCCGCCCCTCACCGGTCGGATGGTGTGCTGCTCTATGGCGGCGCTTGCCGAAGCTTGACCCCAGAGCAAAGAAAGGAGAAAGCAAAGCTGCGCCGTCCAGCGCTTCGGGTTCGTGTGCCGAACGAACGGATTTCCTTCACAGATGGCGTGATGGGGGAGGTCTCTCAGAATCTGGAAACCGAGTGTGGAGATTTTATCCTGCGCCGCAGCGATGGCGTTTATGCTTATCAGCTGGCGGTTGTAGTGGATGATGCTCTGATGGGAATCAATCAGGTGGTGCGGGGCTGTGACCTGCTGGATTCCACGCCCAGGCAAATCTGGCTTCAACGTGAGCTGGGCTTTGCCACGCCGGAGCACTATCATATTCCGCTGCTTTACGGTTCGGATGGACACCGTTTGTCCAAGCGTCAGCGGGATATTGATTTGGGTGCCATTCGTGCCAAAGGAACCGCACCAGAAGAAGTCATCGGCCTGTTGGCGCATTGGGCTGGACTGCTCGAACGCCCGAAAAAAGTCTCTGCTGCTGAACTGATTTCGGAATTTGACTGGGCTAAAGTGCAAAAAATGGATATTGTTGTTCCATAAGAGCCTCTTGGCAACAGAAAAGGTCTGGAACGCAGGCGTTGCGCTCCAGACCCATTGAGGATTTGATTTAATTGTTGGATGACCTTATTCTTCGGCCAGTCCTGCACGGATGGCTTTGATGGCAATGGCGCATTCCAGTCTCTTGCGCTCCAATTCGCAGGCGACCTTAGAGGGCTTCATGATGTCGCCGTTTACGTTGTAGTTGCCTGCGGAACAGCCGCCGGAGCAGTAGAACTTGGCCCAGCATTTTCGGCAGTCTTCCTTGGTATAGACGTTGACACCGCAGAACTTCTCCGCAATTTCCTTGTCAAAGGTTCCTTCATAGAGGTTGCCGATTTTGAAATCAGGGTTGCCCACAAACTGATGACAGGGGTAAATGTCACCTTCGGGAGTGATGGCCACATACTCATTACCAGCGCCGCAGCCACGCATTCTCTTAATGACGCAGGGACCCTGCTCCAAATCCACGAAGAAGTGGAAGAAATTGATGTCGGGACGGTTGACCAAACGCTCTGCCAGCTTTTCGTATTCCGCGCAGACCTGGGGAACCTGCTCCTCGGTGATGGCCAGAGGATCATCCGCCTTACCAACAGCGGGCTCCACGGAGACATTCTTAAAGCCCAACTCATCGGCCATGTGCATGACATCGTCAGCGAAGTCCAGATTTTCACGGGTAAAGGTGCCACGGGCATAATATTCCTTGTCGCCACGGCCTGCCACCAGCTTCTGGAACTTGGGAACAATGATATCATAGCTTCCGTGGCCGCCAGCAGTGACACGCATCTTATCATTGACGCACGGACGGCCATCCAAAGACAGAACGCAGTTCTTCATCTCCTCGTTGAAGTACTTCATGTTCTCGTCGTTGAGCAGCATTCCGTTGGTGGTCATGGTGAAGCGGAACTTCTTACCGGTCTTTTCTTCAATGGAACGGGCATACTCCACCGTCTTTTTGCAGGTGTCCAGAGCCATCATCGGCTCACCGCCGAAGAAGTCAACCTCAATGTTCTGACGCTTGCCGGAGCGTTCCACCACAAAATCAATGGCACGCTTGGCGGTTTCAAAGCTCATCAGCATTCGACCCGTGCCGTAACCACCCTTAGAAGCAAAGCAGTACTTACAGCGCAGGTTGCAGTCATGGGCGACGTTCAGGCACAGCGCTTTGATGGGGGTGTTTTTCACCACAGCCCAGCTGGGGTCAATGTAGGTTTCCTCTTCAAACAGCTGATGAGCCTTCACCAGCTCCAGCAGCTCCTGCCAGCACTCCTCCAGAGCGGCAGCGTCGTACTGAGGCAGTTTTTCGGCAACCTCAGCGGGGCAGTGTTCCGCCATGGGGGGCTCCACGCAGTTGAGCAGATCATAGCTCATCTTGTCCAGCACATGAACAGCGCCGCTGGCAACGTCCAGGGCAATGTGGCAGCCCAGTGCCTCAAAGGTATGAATCATAGATTAAAATCCTCTCAGTCGTATCAAAATGGCCATCTAGTAGCCAGAAATTCTCATTTATTCCACCATAAAACGATAAAAACGCAAAAGAAAGGCTCTCTGTGTGGATGACAGAAAGCCTTTCGTAGGACTTGCATCGCTTACTTGGACTGCTCGCACTTCTGGTTAGCGACGGTGCAGGAAGTCTTGCAGGCGGACTGGCAGGAAGTCTGGCACTCACCACAGCCACCGTGAGCGGCGCTCATCTTCAGAGTGGCGCCAGCAAGAGTCTTAACGTGCTTCAAGATACTCTCCTCCTTACATCTGTATTTCCTTGAGTATAGCATAAAGAAAACGGAATTGCAATGGATTTCCAATGAAAAAAGGGGGGAATTCGGGAAAAGTTTTTCTGGCGTAGGCGCTTAATGCCGAACCGAGACCAATCCAGCCAGACCGCTGCCCAAGGCCGCCGCCAGCAGATTGGTGCCCAGCAGGGGAGGAGCAATTCCCCCAAAGCATCCAAACCCAATGGCAGCAAAAAAAGCAACGGTTATCAGCCCCGCACCCAACGATGCCGCCAGCATTCGCACCTTACAGCTCAAAGCGGTGTATAGTCCACCGATAAAGCATCCAATCCCCAGGCTGACGCAGCAGCACCTCGTCACCGCATCCTCTCCCAACCTTCCGGCCAACACCAAACCAGCGGACAGCGCCAATCCCAGCCCGCACACGCCAAAGGCGACCAGAGCGCCGGTGAGCAATGTTGCTGTCATCATGGCCGGTGAGATGCTGGGTGTCGTCTTGCGTCCTTTTTTTGGCATAAAAAAACCTCCCGTTCGTTCCTTGAGAGAACCTATGAGCGGGAGGAAATTTTTATTCGTGCTTATTTGGACTCAGCCTTGCCGTCCTCGTTTGCCTGAATCCCCTTGGTGGAAATGGCCCACTTCATCAGCTCGATACGAACACGGTCAGCGCCGGTCTCAATGACGATTGTGTTAGGCTTTACAGCGCAGATGGTGCCGACAATGCCGCCGATGGTGGTGATATCATCACCCACAGCCAGACTGGAGCGCATAGCGTCCTGTTCCTTCTTCTTCTTCTGCTCGGGGCGAATGAGCATGAAGTAGAAGATTGCGATCATCACGACGATCATCAGAATGGAATATAAAGTGCCGTCCATAATTGTTTACCTCCGTTGTTTTGCCGGTGAACCCACCAGCACAGCATAGTGAACCTATTATACAGGGTTTTTATGTCTGTGGCAAGAGATATTTACAAAAAAGACGCAAATTTTTCTTCCACAGACTGTGAAAAAGCCCATTACGGTTGTTCGTGAAGCGGGTGAGAGCAGATGTATTCCTCCAAAATTTCGGCGGACATACCAATCAGCTCCTTGCAGGGGCGTTTGCGGTAATAGTCCGCTGTTCGGGCGGAGGGCGTGGATTCGTCGTGTTTGACCTTCAATCCCAGCAGCTCCCGGCAGACAATGGAGCCGTTTCGTTCCTCAAACGCATGAGCCAGCTCCTGAATGCGAGCGTAGTGCTCCGCTTTGACCTTGCCGGTTTCCGGCCCATCGTAGCCGTAAAGCAGACCAGCGGCCAGAAACATTCCGCTCACCGAGCCGCATACCTCTCTCAGGCGACCCATACCCCCTCCAAAGGAGCAAGAAAGGCGGCTGAGGGTTGCTTCCTCCAATCCCAACAGGTCAGAGTAGGCCAGAACCACCGACTGAGCGCAGTTATAGCCATCGGTGAAGTTCTTCATCGCCCGTTCTTTTCTGGTCATCTTATTCAATGCCGTCCAGAGCCTGAGCCAGGTCAGCAATGAGGTCAGCCTTGTCTTCCAGGCCGCAGGACAGACGAATCAGACCAGCGGGGATACCGGCTTGAGCCAGCTGCTCGTCCGTCATCTGACGGTGAGTAGAAGTGGCGGGATTCAAGCAGCAGGAACGTGCGTCAGCAACATGGGTTTCGATGGCGGCCAGCTTCAAATTCTTCATGAAAGCTTCTGCGGCGGGACGGCCACCCTCCAGCTCAAAGGAGATGACACCACAGCCGCCGTTGGGCAGATACTTTTGAGCCTGCTCATAGTACTTGTCGCCAGGCAGGTTGGGGCAAATCACGCTCTTAACCTTGGGATGGTTCTGGAGGAACTGGGCGCAGGCCATGCCGTTCTCCACATGGCGAGGCATACGCACATGCAGGGACTCCAAACCCAGATTCAGCAGGAAAGCGTGCTGAGGAGCCTGAATGCAGCCGAAGTCACGCATCAACTGAGCGGTACACTTGGTGATGAAAGCACCAGCCTGACCGAACTTTTCCGCATAAGTGATGCCGTGATAGGAATCATCGGGGGTGCAAAGGCCGGGGAACTTGTCGGCGTGAGCCATCCAGTCAAAATTGCCGGAATCCACGATTGCGCCGCCCACAGCTGCGCCGTGACCGTCCATGTACTTGGTGGTAGAATGGGTGACGATATCAGCGCCCCAATCAATGGGACGGCAGTTGACGGGAGTGGGGAAGGTGTTGTCCACAATCAGAGGAACGCCATGCTTATGAGCCGCCTGAGCGAACTTCTCAATGTCCAGAACAGTCAGAGCGGGGTTTGCGATGGTTTCGCCAAAGACCGCACGGGTATTCTCCTGGAAAGCGGCATCCAGCTCCTCCTCTGTGCAGTCGGGAGAGACAAAGGTAGCGGAAACGCCCATCTTTGCCATGGTGACAGCAATCAGATTGAAGGTGCCGCCATAAATAGAGGAGGAGGCGACAATGTGGCTGCCGCACTCGCAGATGTTGAAGAGGGCAAAGAAATTGGCTGCCTGACCGGAAGAAGTCAGCATACCAGCAGTGCCGCCTTCCAGCTCGGCGATTTTTGCGGCAACATAGTCGTTGGTGGGGTTCTGAAGGCGGGTATAGAAGTAACCGGAAGCCTCCAGGTCAAACAGCGCACCCATGTCCTCGCTGGTGTTGTATTTAAAGGTGGTGGACTGGATGATGGGAATCTGGCGGGGCTCGCCGTTGCCGGGGGTGTAACCGGCCTGAACGCACTTGGTGTTGATGGTGTATGCCATAGTAAATTCCTCCAATGATGAAAGATAAAAATAAACACATTTCAAACTGCAAATAAGAGCAGTTGGCCTCTTTACAGTCTTTTTTGCAGCTTGTTCCCGTACTCCTCACGGAACTGGTCAAAGGTGCCTTCGTCGATGGCCTGACGGATGCGTTCCATCAGCTCGTTATAAAACCACAGGTTATGAATGACCGCAAGGCGCATGGCCAGCATTTCTTCTGCCTTGACCAGATGACGGAGATAAGCCCTGGAATAGCTTCGGCAGGTGGGACACTGGCAGTTCGGGTCAATGGGCTGGGTATCGAGCTTATATTTCTCGTTTTTGATGTTGACTGTACCTTCCCATGTATAGAGCTTGCCGTGACGGGCGTTTCTGGCAGGCATCACGCAGTCGAAGAAATCAATCCCTCTTGCAACTGCCTCAATGATGTTCCAGGGTGTGCCAACACCCATCAGGTAGCGTGGCTTGTCCTCGGGAAGATGAGGCTCTACGGCATCAATGATATCATACATGGTCTGGGTGCTCTCGCCAACGGCCAAACCGCCGATGGCCACGCCGTCATAAGAACCTTCGGGCATGGCGGAGATTTGATTTGCATGCCAAATCCGCAGGTCAGGATATACGCCGCCCTGATTGATGGCAAATAACATCTGGTCAGGATTCACACAGTCAGGAAGGGCGTTGAGACGCTGATGCTCTGCGACACACCGTTCCAGCCAGCGCTGAGTTCTCTGAACAGATTTTTCCACATATTCGTGGGTGGAAGGGTTCTCCACGCACTCGTCAAAGGCCATGGCAATATCACTGCCCAAATTGGACTGAATCTGCATGGATTCCTCAGGACCCATGAAAATCTTTTTCCCGTCCACATGGCTGTGGAAGGTCACGCCTTCCTCTTTGATGTTGCGGAGCTTTGCCAGAGAGAAAACCTGAAATCCGCCGCTGTCGGTCAGCATGGGGCCGTCCCAATTCATCATCTTGTGAACGCCGCCCAGCTGCCGCACCACATCGTCGCCGGGGCGAACATGCAGATGATAGGTGTTGGACAACTCAATCTGACAGTTGATTTCCTTCAGGTCACGAGCGGAAAGACCACCTTTGATTGCGGCTTGGGTTCCCACATTCATAAATACAGGAGTCTGAGCAGTGCCGTGTGCGCAGGTGAACTCGCCCCGTCTTGCTTTGCCCTGAACCTTGATTACCTTAAACATAACTGTTCCTTTCGTTAAAGCCAAATCAAGTTGTAGTATAGCATCCTTTTTGAGGGATGTCTACGGTTAAACAGGAAAATTTCCTGAAAATCCCGCTGGATTTCCCTTTGCGCTTTCTGTTTGGCTGGTAGACAATCTGGGAAATCAGTGCTATACTTATTCTGATGAATTATGGTTCTTTTTCTGGAGGGATACTGTTTGCGAAAAAGGAACGCTCTGCTTTGTATGGGAGTGCTGTTGGCGGCGCTTGTGTTGAGCTGGAACCTGTTGAAGGGCTATGTGGCATCTTCTGATTATTCAGGAATCACCTTTGCAGAGGAAATTGCTGGTCACGGTGGCCTCTATTTAGAAGGAGATCATATCTTGGTCAGCGATTCCAAAACCATTTTGGTAGAGGGAACCACGGCCACCATCACCGCCCCGGGAAAATATGAGCTTTCCGGCACGCTGGAGGATGGGCAAATCATCGTGGATGCTGGCCCGGAGGATGCAGTCACGCTGGAGCTGGATGACGTGTCCATTACCTGCCAACACTCAGCGCCCATTTGGGTCAAAAGCGCTGGCAAGGTCAAGCTCAAACTGCCAGAGGACACCGTAAACTTCTTAACCGATGGCGAATACTACGCCTTCCCGGAAGCAGACAACAACCAGCCCAACGCCTGCGTTTTTTCCAAAGCGGACTTGACCATCAAAGGAAAAGGAAGCCTGACCGTCACGGCTCATTTCCGCAACGGAATTTCCACCACGGATGATTTGCTCATCCGCAACGGAATCATCACCGTGACCGCCCCCAACCAAGCCTTACGGGGGAAGGATAGCGTTGCAATGACCGACGGCGTTGTCACTCTGACCAGTGGGGAAAACGCTGTCCAAACATCCGGTGGAATTTCAATGGAAAATTGCTCTGTATCCCTAAATGCCGGACACTACGCCTTGAAAGCGGTCTCTGGTATTGCTCTGGCAGATACCGCTGCCGTTACCGTCGAAGCGCCCTTTCTGTTCGGCTGCCCAGGAACCATCACCGGCACAGAGCAGATGTATATTCCTGTGGAAGAGTGACCGCTTTCCACCCATTCAGGAGGTTTTTCTATGCCATTTGAGTCTTTGTTTCAAGCTGACATCGCTGCGGGGATTAGCTTAACCGGCTTTTCTATGATTCTGTTTGCCTCGATTCTTTGCGGGCTGCTGTTCAGCACGGTTTATATCTTTCATCACCGGGACGAAGTTGCCCCAAACGGACTTCCGCTGGCCATGGTGGTGGTTCCTGTTGCCGCTGCCATCGTGATTCTGCTGGTGGGGCGCAACATTGCCACCGCTTTGGGGCTGGGCGGTATTTTTGTCTTGGTTCGTTTCAGAAGCGGCCCCGTGGAAACCAAGGATTTGGCGTATCTGTTCGCCTCCATCTGCTGCGGCGTGCTCTGTGGCTGCGGTTATGTGGCTTACTGCATCCTGTTTACCGTTGTCATGTGCGCCCTCATTTTTGTTTTGGAAGCGGTCAAATGGGGTCAGCCAGAGGGCAATCCCATGCTGCTGAAAATCTGGGTTCCTGAAACGTTGGATTTCCAGAATGTGTTTGACCCAGTGCTGCAAAAGCACACCAAGAGCTACACCCTTTTGATGGTTCGTACCACAGATTTTGGCTCTCTCTGTGAGCTGCGCTATCAGCTGTTGCCCAAGAAAAAAATGAACCAAAAAGAACTGTTGGATGAAATTCGCATTCGCAATGGCAACATGAACGTGATGCTCATCGTGGCTCCCGCCATCGTCGAGCGCAAGAACAAGCAGGTTCTTTGAGTATGGGAAACAAACGATCTTCCCGCATCATGGCCGGGATTACTGCCTTGGGGATGTCTGTTTTCGGCTTGCTGGGCTACAAAGAGCACCTTTCCATCGAGCCGGAAGAGCAGCCTCTGCCTCCGGTTGTTGAGACAGATTCCAGTGAAGGAAATCTACTTGACAGATATCCAGGATTAAAAATCAGCTGCCCCAAGCTTTCCACTGCTGCCGATGCCTTCCTTTTCACCACTCCAGAGAGTGCGGTTTTGATTGATACCGGAGAAGATGTCCACGCCCGGAGAATTCTGAACCTTTTGGAGGAAAATCATGTCACCTGCTTGGATGCGCTCATTCTCACGCACTTCGACCGAGACCATATCGGAGGAGCTGCCGAGGTGCTGAACCGCATACAAGTGAATTACCTTTACAGAACCGAGTTCGAAGGAGACAGTGAGCAGTACGCCGCCCTGCTGGACGCTTTGCGTCAGAACCCCCAAACGGAAGTGGTCACGCTCACAGAAACCATCCTTTTGGAGCTGGGAGAAGTCACTTATATCCTTTACCCGCCGATGGAGCATTCCTACGCCAAGGATGAGGACAACAATTCCTCTATCATTACCGCTGTTTTTTGCTCCAAGGGTGGACAAACGCTGCTGTTTGCTGGTGATGCAGAAAAAGCCCGTGTTAAGGAGTTCCTTTCCAATCAGTACGACGGAACCCAGTATGATTTTTTGAAAATTCCCCACCATGGCAGAGACCCAAAGCCGTTGCAGAAGCTGCTGAAAAAGTTTGTGCCCGAGCACGCCCTTATCACCTCGTCCGCTTCGGAGCGGGAGCATAGCGCTCTGATGACCAAGCTGCAAGAAGCGGGAACAGAGGTTTGGTTGACCAGAGAAGGAAGCATCACCGTTTTCTGCGATGAGAACGGCATGGATGTCACCCAGGAAGAATAACCCCGGAGGCTATGACAATGGATTTTAACGATAAGCGCACGGGACTCTGGAAGCAGATGAAAAATTATCAGGATCAGCTGTCTCGCCTGACACCAAGGCAGGGGAGATGGCTGGTCTTTTCTGCCGTTGGTGTGCTGTTTGCGGCTTCTGTGGCGCTCTACGGCCTGAGAGGTTTGTTCCACCTTCTTCCTTCCCCAGAGGAACCCCATCTTCGTATCAATGAAGTCAGTGTGTCCCAAGGCTGGGTGGAGCTGTACAACCCAACCGAGGAGGCAATTTCCTTGAACGGCTGGTCTCTCAGCAACAAAAAAACCGACCTTCACCGTTATACCTTCCCGGAGGATGCCGTGATTGAAGCGGAAGCCTATCTCTTGGTCGGCATGGAACGCAGCGAGGATGAAAACCCTCTGAAAATGGATTTCTCTGTCAAGCGTGGCGATACGGTGTGCCTCAGCCAAGAGGGAACGGTGATGGATACTCTGTCAACGCCTTACACTTTACAGGCGCAAACAAGCTTTGGTTATACACAAGAAGGTCTTCTTTCTCCGCTTTCTCCCACGCCGGGTGAGGATAACAGTCAAGCGGAGGTCTATTCACTTGTGGAAGCACCGGTTTTTTCGGCGCAAAGCGGCTTTTATGACAAGCCTTTCACGCTATCAATCAAAGTCCCTGATGGTGCGAGCGTTTATTATACGCTGGATGGCTCGACTCCGACCCCTGATTCAGAGCAATATACCAAACCCCTGACCATCACGGACGCAACGGAAAACCCCAACGTCTACAGCAAAAATCAGTTCCTTGGCGCTCTGAGAAAAACACCTCTGGCGGATGAAAAACCGGCCTATCAGGACTATTACGCCAACTATCTGCTCCCCAAAAAGAATGTGGATAAGTGTACCGTCCTGCGTGCCATTGCGGTGGACGAGCAGGGCATGACCAGCGAAGTGACAACCGCCTCTTATTTTGTTGGCTTTGGTCAGCGGAAGGGATACGAAAAAATCCCGGTTCTCTCTTTGGTCAGCGACCCGGAAGGACTTTACGGAATGGAAAATGGCATCATGGTCACGGGAAATCGTTATCTCAAAGCCCTGGACAAAGGCGAAATCACCACGGCAACCAAGTGGTATGCCATGCGAGACTATTTCCATTACTTCCAGTCCGGCAGCGATTGGGAACGCCCCATCCATATCGACTATTTTAACTCTGACAAGTCTTTTTCCTTCACACAGGAAGCAGGCATTCGGATGCACGGCAACACCAGCCGCCGGGCGGCGCAGAAGTCCTTTTCCCTCCTGGCTCGCTCGGAATACGACGGAAACAACGAGTTTTTGAAGCCCTTTTTTGCGGATGGCTTGACCACAGATAAGGTGCTGCTGACAACGGCACTTTCTCCCCGCCGCTATGTTTTGAGCCAGCGCATGAATGCTGGCCGTGCGATGTATACGCAAGACCATCAGCTCATCCAGGTGTTTTTGGATGGAGAATACTGTGGTTTTTATGCCATGCAGGAGGCTTATGACAGTGACACCTACCTGGAAGATCATTATGGTGTTGACACCGATGACACTGTTTTGATGAAGGGGAAGGGCGGAAGCTGGGTCTATGAGATGGGGGAGGAGGGCGATTATGAGACCTACTACCAGCCCCTGTTGGACTTTATCTCTAAAAATGACCTCTCCGACCCCGAGACCTACGCACAGCTTGATACCATGATGGATATAGAGAGCTTCATTGACTTCTACGCTGCTCAGATTTACATTGCCAATCTGGATTGGTACGAGGGACAAAACGGGGTGCTGTTCTACAGCAAAAAGCTGGATCGTTCCAATCCCTACGCTGACCAGCGCTGGCACTGGATTTTGTATGATTTGGATTACTCCAGCGGCTCCGCCGAAGCCTCCGCAGCCTATCCCAGCTTCACCGGCACACGATTGAGTAAATCTCAGAGCCTTTCTAATGACCCGTTTTTTCCCTACCTGATGAAGAACGAGCGGTTCTGTCAGCAGTTTATCAACGCCTTTTTGGATATGGGCAACGGTATTTATGACAGCGATACCATGACCGACCTGCTTGACCAGCTGGCGGAGGACTACCGGGAAATGGCCTGGGTCTGCGTCCAACGTTATCCGAAAACCGATGATTCCCTTACCCTCAACAAAAAAACGCATGATACCCGCTTCAAGGCCAACTGCGAGGAAATGAAGTCCTTCTTTCAGGAGCGCTTTCAAGCTGTTTTGCCGGATCTGGAAGCCTACTTTGGGATTTCTGGCCAGCTTTACACGCTGACCCTTTCCGCCCAGAACGCAAACGGCGGTACGGTGCATCTCAACACCCTGACACCCGACCTTTCTTCCGGCCAGTGGCAGGGACGCTATCACTCAGCCTGCCCCGTCACCCTCACGGCGGAGCCTGCCGAGGGTTATGTGTTTGCCGGTTGGAAGGTCTCCAAGAATGGCGTTCTCACCGAAGGGGATCAGCCTTATGCAGAGCTGCGCCTTCTCAAGGACACCACTGTGGAAGCAATCTTTGAGAAAGAATAAAATCTGGCCTTGCGGATCGGATGTACTGGTGTTATACTGTTTCTATCCAAATATTCGTTTCTGAATCCAAATAAGGAGGAATTTATGATGAACGAAGTATATGAGTTTTTGAAAAAATGCGGTACTTATTACCTGGCCACGATGGACGGAGAGCAGCCTAGAGTCCGTCCCTTTGGAACCATTGACCTGTTCGAGGGTAAGCTATACATCCAGACCGGACTGAAAAAAGACGTTGCCAAGCAGATGGCCGCCAATCCCAAGGTGGAGCTTTCCGGCATGGCAGAGGGCAAGTGGATTCGTGTCACCGGTGAGGCCATTCATGATGACCGCATCGAGCCCCAGGAGCATATGCTGGACGCTTATCCTTCCCTGAAAGCCATGTACCAGCCCGGAGACGGAAACACCGCTGTCTACTACCTGAACAACGCTACCGCCGTCATTTGCTCTTTTACCGAGCCTCCTAAGACCTATCAGCTGTAAAAAGGAGAACGGAATGGGCTTTTTCGATTTTTTCAATAAAAAGAAGCAGGCAGAACGGGTCTATCCTTCCTCTGTGTCCGCTGTTGCTCCGGTTTCTGGTACTGTTGTTTCCATGAAGGACATTCCCGACGCAGCTTTTAACAGCGGCGCAATGGGTTTTTGCTGCGGCATTGAGCCGACCGGCGGTATCGTGGAGGTCAAATCTCCCTTTACCGGTACGATTATGCAGGTGGCATCGTCCTTCCATGCGCTTGGCGTCGCCGGAGAAAACGGCGTGCAGATCATCCTTCATGTGGGCGTTGACACCATAGAGATGAAGGGAAAGGGCTTTCAAGCTCTGGTTCGTGAGGGACAAAAGGTCAAGGAAGGGGATGCTCTTCTGGAGGTGGACGTGGATCAAATCAGAGCCGCCGGTTATCCTGCCATTGTGATTGCCGCTGTCCTGAACACCGATGACTTCAAAACCATCGACCTGGATGCTTCCGGCGAAGTGACCCAGGGAGCGCAGCTGCTGAAGCTGACTCGCTAAAAGCAATTTTCAAACATACTGTTCACCATTGAACCTGGCGTATTTCGTGGAATGTGGAATGCGCCGGGTTTTTGTGCCCTTGTCAAAAGAAATCCAAAGCGAATTGTTGCCAACTGAACCAAGGTTTAGTATAATGGGGACAATGAGTTGAAATGAGAGGTGATCTCTATGCAGGATGTTTCCCGAATCGAGCTTTCCCCGGGAGTTGGTCTGACCTGCATTCAGACAAAAAAATTCAAAAGCAGTTTCTGGTCCTTACGGTTGATTCTTCCTTTGAAAAAGGAAACTGCCGCTTTCAATGCGGTTCTTCCCAGAGTGCTCCGCCGTGGTACGGTTCATTATCCCACCATGGAACAGCTTTCCGCCGCCTTA
The DNA here is from genome assembly GCA_024404315.1 of Oscillospiraceae bacterium. GTDB lineage: Bacteria > Bacillota > Clostridia > Oscillospirales > Oscillospiraceae > Onthomonas. The sequence continues at coordinate 11,450 of JAKSQD010000005.1, read as the reverse complement.
GACGAGCTGTATGGCGGTGTCATTGAGCCTACCGTCACCAAACGAGGCGAGGTTCAGAGCTTTGGTTTTGTGGCAACCTTTTTGGATGATGGCCTGGTTCCAGACGATTTGCCCTTGTTGGATCGTGCCGCTCGGATGATGGGTGATTTGCTGCTCCGTCCCGCTACCAAAAATGGCCGTCTCCGCAATGATTATGTGGTCAGTGAGCGAAAAAATCTGATGGATGATATCCGCAGCTCTGTCAATGACAAGCGACAGTATGCCCGCCAGCGTCTGACTGAGGAGATGTGCGCCGGAGAGGCTTACGGCGTGGATCGTTTGGGCGACCTCAGCTCCGCCAAGAAAATTGGCGTGGTTAAGCTGACCCAGCATTACCGCCAGGTGCTCTCTACCGCTCGTGTGGAAGCCTATTACTGCGGCTCCGCCGACCCCAAACGGGTGGAGCAGGCGTGGCGGGAGGCACTGATGGAGCTTCCCCGCAGCAATGAACGCTGTGAGCTTTCCACCGATTGGCGCAAGACCGCCGGAGATGAGGTGCGACGTGTCACCGAGCATCTGGACGTGACCCAGGGTAAGTTAGTCATGGGCTTCCGCACCGGCTGCACGCTGAACAGCATGGGCTATCCCGCTATGGTGGTAGCCAACGCCATTTTTGGTGGATTGCCCACTTCCAAGCTGTTCCAGAATGTCCGGGAACGCCTTTCTCTGTGCTATTACGCCAGTTCCGTGACGGATAAGCACAAGGGGCTGCTCTTTGTGCAGTCCGGCATGAAGTTTGAGGACTTTGAGCAGGCGGAGACCGAAATTCTCGCTCAGTTGGAGGCGGTTCGAGAGGGCGATTTCTCAGAAAGCGACCTGCAAGCAGCAAAGGACGCTGTTTCCAGCACATTCCGCACCATTTTGGATAGCCAAAGTGCACAGGAGGACTATTGGCTCAGTCAGGCGGTTTCAGAATTGAAGCTCACCCCACAGGAAATTTCCTCCGCACTGGAACACGTCACCCGAGAAGACGCGATGCGTTCCGCCAGCCAGTGGAAGCTGGATACCGTTTACTACCTCAAGGGGCTGGAACAGCCCGCTGTTGAGACTGCGCAAGTTGAGATTGCGGAAGAGGAGGTACAGGCATGATGGAACGAGTCAATTTTCCCAGATTGGCGGAAACCTGCTACTTCGAGCGGCTGGAAAATGGTCTGCCCATTTATGTCGCCGTGAAACCCGAATTTGAAAAGAGCTATGCGTTTTTTGCCACGTCCTATGGCGGCATGGATATGCGCTTTCAGTTGGATGGAAAGTGGGAGGACACTCCCGCCGGTGTTGCCCACTATCTGGAGCATAAGATGTTTGACATGCCGGATGGCAACGCCCTGATGCAGCTGTCCGCCAGTGGAGCTTCCCCCAATGCGTTCACCAGCTCCGCTCTCACAGCCTATCATTTTGAATGCACCCGTCATTTTGAATCCAATCTTCGCCTGCTGCTGACTTTTGTTTCCACGCCTTACTTCACCCAGGAATCTGTGAATAAGGAACAGGGAATCATTGGCCAGGAAATCGGCATGATTGAGGATAACCCCGGCTGGCAGCTCTTCCATCTGCTGCTGGAGGGACTGTATGACCACCACCCGCTTCGGGTTTCCGTCGCTGGCAGTCAGGAAAGCATCTCCCATATTACCGCTGAAACGCTGGAGCACTGTCATCGAGCCTTCTATCACCCCGGAAACATGGTTCTCTGCATTGCCGGTGACGTGGATCCCGAGCAGGTATCCGCCATTGCTCGCATGGTGCTGCCTGCCCAGGCTCGTGAGCAGGCGGCAAAAGACCACGGAGCGCCCGAAACGATGAACGCCGCCCACTTCCACCTCTCCCGTGCGATGGAGGTTTCCACCTCTGATTTTTTGCTGGGCTTCAAGGCCGAGCCGCACGAAGCGGGAAAGAATGCGCTCAGAATGGAGCTCATTGGTGAGCTGGCTGGAGAGCTGTTTTGCGGCACCTCCAGCGCCGTCTATCAGAAGCTCTATGACGAGGGGCTCATCAATAAAACCTTCGGCGTAGGATATGATAATTATCCCGGTGCTGCTTTCCTCCTCATGGGCGGCGAGACGGACAACCCCTCCAAGGTGGTGGATTTGCTGCTGGAAGAAGGAGAGCGCATCCGTCAGCAGGGTATCTCCGACGAAGCATTCCTCCGCTGCAAGCGTGCCTGCTACGGAAGCCGAGTTCGCAGCCTGAATTCGTTTGAGCATTGCTGCGTGCAGCTGGCAAAGGGTGAATTCAAGGGATATCACTATTACCACTTCCCAGAGGTCTTTGACAGCATTACCAAGGACGACGTGGAACAGTTCCTCAACCGGGTGCTGACCAAGGAGCGAGCCGCTTTTGCGGAGATTCTACCCAAAACACATGGAAAGGATCAACTATGAATCCCATTACTTTTCCCGGACTGGGTCTGACCTTCCAGCTGGAACGAGTGGCCTTTTCTATCGGCAGCAAAGACATCTATTGGTATGGTATCATCATTGCGATTGGTTTTATCCTGGGTGTCAGCTTTGCTTCCAGTCAGGCGCAACGCTTGGGGGTCACGCCGGATGATATCCTGGATGTCATTCTTTACGCCGCCCCCATCGGCATTGTCTGCGCTCGTATCTACTATGTAATCTTCTACTTGGAGCTTTATACAAATCCAGACGGCTCCTTTAACTGGGCGGAGGCCGTCGCCATTTGGGATGGTGGAATCGCCATCTACGGCGGATTGATCGGCGGTGTGTTGACCTGCGTCGTCGTGTGTCTCCTGAAAAAATGCAGTGTCCTTTCTGTGATGGACGCTTACGCCTTTGGCTTGTTCACCGGCCAGGCCATTGGACGCTGGGGTAACTTCTTCAATCAGGAAGCCCACGGCGGCCCCACCAACCTGCCTTGGCGCATGGGCTTGACGCTCTACGACGGTACTTATATGGAAGTGCATCCCACCTTCCTCTATGAGTGCCTGTGGAATCTGGTGGGACTGGCGCTCTTGTTTTTCGTTGTGCGCCATCATCGCAAGTTCCATGGAATGCTGTTTTGCTTCTATGCGTTCTGGTATGGAATGGGGCGTTTTTGGATTGAGGGACTCCGAACAGACAGCCTCTATTTCTTCCACACTGGAATCCGTGTCTCTCAAATGGTGGCTCTTGTTACCATGGGAATCTTTGGAGGTATCCTCCTTTGGAACCTGCTGTTCAAAAAAACAAGAAAAAACGAATCATAGAACCACATAAGCATGACAACACCCCCTGATGGAGCAGCGTAGAGCCACGTCAGGGGGTTTCTGCGTCTTGATAACGAAAGGAACAATCAAAAAACGCCCTGCCCACGAAGAGCAGAACGTTTTTTGAAGGGAAAGAAATGAAAAGAAAAGAAAGGAGGAGGAGAAAAGCAATATAAAAACGGTGAAAACCGGAATTTGTGTTTGGTAAGCTGCTGTCATGCTTCCTTGCTGTGAAAATAGAATACCATATCCCGTTTGGCATATGATGTCTAATTTGAAAACGAAGTATGAAATATTTGTTAATTCCCAAAGCCAGCCTTGTTTTTGCTGTCCGTCCAGCAGTACGAAATGGGGCGAAATGGGGACGGGAAATTTTGATTGTGAAGTTTCATTTTGCTTGCAAAGAGGGGTGGGGCATGATATACTATCCCATGCGTATTTTCGGGTCATTACAACAAAATTTTAAAAGGAAGCACAGAAAGAAAAAACGTCAACGATAGATTTCCAACTTTATTTTTTGTTTAAAGGAACGTGTAAGCAATGCTGTTTAATTCATTTGCCTTTGCTCTTTTTTTGCCCATTGTCTTTGCTCTCTATTGGGCGTTGCCACACAAATACCGGTGGATTTTGATTCTGCTTGCCAGCTATTATTTTTATATGAGCTGGAACGCAAAGTATGTGTTTCTCATCCTGTTTACCACCATCATTTCTTATGGAGCGGCCAGACTGCTGGAACAGGAAGAAATGCAAAAACGAAAAAAATGGATTCTGGTGGGCACTGCGGTTTTGTGTTTGGGCGTGCTGTTCTTCTTTAAGTATTTTAATTTCGTAAGCGGTTCCGTTGCCGATTTTCTGGCGTTGTTCGCCATCAAAATGAATCCCATTACCTTAAACTTGCTGCTGCCGGTTGGAATTTCCTTCTATACCTTCCAAACCTTGAGCTATGTCATTGATGTGTATCGAGGCGATGTGGCGGCAGAACGCCATTTTGGATACTATGCCGCTTTTATTTCGTTTTTTCCGCAGCTGGTCGCTGGCCCCATCGAGAGAACCAGCAATCTGCTCCCCCAGATAAAAAAACACCACACCTTTGATTATAACCAGGCAACCTATGGCTTAAAGCTGATAGCCTGGGGATATTTCAAGAAAATTGTCATTGCAGATACCCTTTCTCCGTATGTCAGTTGGGTGTATGATGCGCCCCAAAACTTTTCCGGCTTTGCCCTTGTACTTGCTACCCTGTTTTTCACCCTGCAAATTTATTGTGACTTTTCGGGATATTCCGACATTGCCATTGGAACCTCCAAGCTGCTGGGCATCAATCTGATGACCAACTTCAAAAGCCCTTATTTTTCCCAGAGCATCAAAGAATTCTGGAGTCGCTGGCATATTTCCTTGTCCACCTGGTTTCGGGATTACGTCTATATTCCCTTGGGCGGCAATCGTGTCAGTAAAATCAGATATCACCTCAACCTGATGATTGTCTTTTTGGTCAGCGGATTGTGGCATGGAGCCAACTGGACCTTTGTACTGTGGGGCGGCATCCATGGCGCTGGCCAGGTGGTAGAATCCATTCTGGTTCCCAAACAAACCATTAAAAGACGGAGCAAAGGGATTTTCTGGCTGGTTCGAGTGGCGTTTGTCTTTGCCTTTGCCTCATTTGCGTGGATTTTCTTTGTGTCTCATTCTGTTCAAGACGCTTTTTATGTTATCAGCCACTTGTTCACCGGAATCAGCGCACCGCTGGCCTATGTGAAGGATGGCCTTGCCGCCATCGAAATGGAGAAATTCATCCTCTTGAAAGAGGCTTGCTTGATTTTCATGATGGCCGCCTATGATTATTTCTCCCTCCAAGTGGATGTTATTCAGGAAATCAGCAAGAAAAACGTGGTCATTCGTTGGCTTGTGTATCTCTGCCTGGGATGGATCATCGTGTTCTTTTCGCAGAAAGGAGTAGCAGCTGAATTTGTTTATTTTCAGTTCTAAAGAAAAATGAAAAAATTGATTAGCAAACTGATTCTGTTTGCCGTTATCCTAGCGGTTGTGGTGGAATCGGTGAATATTGTCTATGTAAAACGAGACAAAAGCGATCCCAATTACATCAGAAAATTCCAGAATATCCCAAACGAAATTCAAATTTGTAATTTCGGGTCGTCTCATGGCTTATACAGCTACGATTATGAGGAGCTTGAGGAGAAAGATGCCTGCTTTAATTTCGGTCTGTCAGCGCAATCTCTTTCCTACGATTACCGCCTTTTTCAAGAATACAAAGACCACATCAGGGAACATGCGGTTGTGTTTATTACCTTGTCTTATTTTTCCTTCTTCGGCGAGCCGGAAGAGAATAGTGAGGATTTTGCGTCCAAAAACGCAAGATACTACCCCATTCTTCCTGCTAAACTCATCAAACAATACGATTTTGCAACCGATTTGTTTACGCATTATGTGCCTGCCCTGGGAGCGGAAACAGATGTGCTTATCAAAACGTTGTTGGGAAAAACAGTTGACGACGGTGGTGACGACTGGCAAAGAGTCGCCTTCGATATTGACGTGTCCGCTGATGCGGAAGGAGCCTATGTGCGCCACATCGAATACAACCAAGACGAGCAAACCGGTCAGTTGCTTCTCAACCAAGAATCAGTGGATGCCCTTTATGCGTTGATTGAGGGCTGTCAAAAGCAGGGAGCCACGCCGATTCTGGTGACAACGCCTTATCTGGCCGAATATACCAACGCAGTCAAAAAAAATGCCCCCGGTTTTTATGACCAGTTCTATTCCATTGTCAATCAAGTGGTCAATGACACCGGCGTGGAATATTACGATTACGCTTTCGATGAGCGCTTTTCTGACAATTACGCCTGGTTTATGAACTCTGACCATTTGAACCAAGAAGGAGCAAGGAACTTTGTCCATTTCTTGATAGAGGAAGCTGTTCACTAAAAGATGCTGTTCACTAAAAAGAAAGCGTATCAAAAATGTGTCTGGCCGTTTGCTGCGGCTGGGCGCATTTTTTGTGGTATCCATCCCAAAGAATCGGACGGATAGAACCATTTTCTTCCTTTTATTTTGAGATTTTTTGGAATTTACAATTTGGTCATTGCTTTTTTTTACGGCGAGTAGTAAAGTATATTCTGAGCTTTCTTGTCAGCGGTTGTGAAATAGAAGGCTCAAGCCAATGGCATAAATCATCGGTTTTCATCAGATAGAAACGAGGATATAGGATGTTGAAACGAATAACTGCGCTTTTGCTCGCCTTCTGCATGGCTCTTTCGCTCCTTTCCTGTGGGAAAAAGCCCCCCTCTCTGTCAGGAGAAACCAGCGTTGCGGATGTGGGAGAGCAGGAGCCTACTGCGCCGCAAGCTATGGATGTGTTTCAGACCTGGGAAGCAATTCGGAAGCTGAAAGAATATCGCTTTTCGTTCCAGATCAACAGTGTCAATTCAGACGGTACAACGGGTCATAGCCTGCTTCTGATGGAAGGAGTTTCCTTTGCCCGTTTGAAACAGGCTGCCATCCAGGTGACGCTGGAAGAAATCCCTCTCACCACATTTTATGTAAACGGAAGCACCGTTCTGATGGACGCAAAGACGGCTTCCGAAACCCTGGCCAAGCAATACACACAGTTGACCACGCTGGAGGAAGAAGACAAAGCGGACTTTCAAGCCGACCTTCTCAAAATTGCGGAGAAACTTCCCACGCAGTATGTTTCCTTTGACCTCGGGGAGGATCCCTGGACCAGTTCTGAGAGCGGAACTCTTTCCGTTTCCCGGGAAATGTTGAAACAGGTATATGATTCGGTCAAAGAATCGGTTTCTTCCCAGACCCAAAACGGGGAAAACAGCAGCTCTCTGCTGCTTGCATCGGACGACCTGCAAGCGGAGCTGTTAAAATTGACCGGCAGCCTTGTGGAAAATCAAGACGTTTACAAACAAGGCGTTGTCCAAACGTTAAAAGCTGGTTTTGCGGACGTTTTGGTTTCTTACGGTATGAACGCTGAGGATTGGTTCATCACGAAGTGGGAAACGGTGGAACAGCTCCACGAAACGCTCTCCCATGTGGAAGCGTCCGACACCTGGCAGGATTGGAGCCTTCAGGTCGTCGCCAGTGGGAACGAGGAATCCGGCTATACCATCGACTGGACGGACAATCGGGAGCGTTCACGCAATTACCGCTTGAGCGTTGCTCCCGCCCAAGCACAGGAGCAAGACGAATTGCCAAAGTCCACTGCGTCCTCTGAGGTACCTGAGCCCTTGGCAGAGCTTTATTCCTACAGTGAGATTTATCGCAGAATTCGTCAGGAGACTCCTTCCGAGGCAGGGGAAGTGCCTCCCGAGAATTTGAACGGCAATGAGGAGGAGCCTGCGGAACAGTTGGAGGTTACGCTGACAGACCAACACGAGTATATTGGTTTCACAGACCTTTATACGGAGGATGGCAAAAAACGCTCCGTTCCTGTTCCTCTGAATTACGCTGCGGCGGAAGTGGAACGGGAAAACAACGCTGTTGTGGATATTTTCCTGAGCAGTAATGGCTATGTCCTGGAATATTCCAGCGTCTCTGCTCGGGATCCTCAAAAACAGGTTCAGGATAATATGATGGTCTTTGAGGAAACCTTCCGGGATGAGTATGGATACTCCATCACGCAAAAGGGAACGGTGAAAACCTCTGCCGATCAAAAAACAGCCATGGGCGGCATCGGCTATTATGACGAAGAACTCGAACAGGATGTCACCATTCTAACCAGCACCATTACCATTCCCGATAGTGAAAAATCGGTCTGTCTGGATCTTTTTGTCTACAGCCGAAGCGTCACCGATCAGGATTTGAGCGCCATTCAGGAGCTGCTGGAGGCGCTGGGCGTGGATGCCCCGCTTACCATTACGAAGAATTGAGAACGAGAGGAGTAACAACTCACAAATGTCCAATCAAACCCCTTCTAAGAAAAATACCGCTTTTTATGCGGTTATCATGACAGTGGCAATGGTTGTGTGCCTGCTGTCCTTTGCCCTTGTGCGAATGATCGTGGCCACCGGCAGCAAGAAAGCCTTTTATGATGGAACCACGGTCAATGGTCAGGACGTTTCCGGTCTGACAGCCGATCAGGCGGAAGCAAAGTTTGTTGACTTGGCGAAGGAGTACGAGCTGACCGTGGATTTCGCAGACGGCCAGCGGAAGATTTCCGGCGCTGATGTCAAGCTGGAGGTCAATGAAAAAAATAACCTGAAAAAACTGGTTAAAGCACAGAATAAAATTGAAGAGGCAAATGTCTCCTATTCTGATTTGGAACTGATGGACAGAGATCTGTTTCAATGCGATGTGGCGGCGCTGCAAAGTGCCTGCCTCTCTTGGGATGACCTGGATCGTCACGAAGGCGACCAGTCCACGGATGCTACCCTGGTTTTCGACGAGGAAAACAGCGTTTTCTTAATTGCCCCTGAGACCGTGGGCGGAACCATCGACACCGTGGAGCTGGTTCGAGTCATGGAACAGCAGATGAAAATCCTCAATCCCAGCATCAACGCCGTGGAAAGCGGCCTGTATGGTCAGCCCATCCGTACCGAAGCGGGAGAGGTCATGCAGAAGGCGCTGGAGGATGCCAACGCAAAGCTGAACCTGAAACTGACCTATGAGTTTAAAGTCCCTGGAAAGAAAATCTCCGGTAAAGAGAAAATCGGCCATAAGCAGCTCAGTCAGTGGCTGTATGTGGATGAAGACGGTATTTCCATCAGCGCAGACACCAATGCAGTGCAGGCCTTTGCTGAAGAAGCATATGACCGTTATTCTGTGAAGGAAACCTCTTCTTCTCATTCTCAGTTTGTTACTACCAATGGTGATTTGGTTCCCGTTGATTTTCCTGCCTGCGATGAAACCGTGGATCAGGACGCTCTTTATAACGATATCATTTCCTGCATCGACAATATGGAGAGCGGAATCCGCACAGCGCCTTATGCTTCTACTTCCATCGGTATTTCTGGTACCACCGACTTGGGCGGCAGCTATGTGGAAGTCGATTTGGACAATCAGCACCTGTGGGTGTATCGCAAGCATCAGTTGGTAGCAGAAGGCCCCATTTGTTCCGGTAACGTGGCCGATAACTGCGCTACCCCCGGCGGCCTGTATACCATCAAGTCTATGGAAACCGACCGCTGGCTCAACGGCCCCACCTGGCACGACTGGGTAAGCTATTGGATGCCCTTTAACGGCGGCATTGGCCTCCATGACGCTACCTGGCGTTCTGATGCAGAATTTGGCGGTGACGTTTACCTGGAAAGCGGCTCCCATGGCTGCATCAATATGCCTTTGAGCTTGGCCAGTAAGGTTTTTGAGAATGTGGACGTGGGGAGCTATGTGATTCTCTATGGCGGCGTTTCTGCGGAGGATCGCATCCAAACCATCAGCGGCACTTCTTCCTATTATAAGTACATCACTGACGGCGGCTTCCGGCTGGATGTCACCAACAGCGGCGATGGTGCATTGAGCTATGAATCCAGCAATCACAGCGTTGTGACCGTGGACAAAGACGGCTGGGTGAACGTAGTCGGCACCGGTTCCGCTACCATCACGGTCAAAGCGGCTTCTACTGCTTCCTATTTCAGCGCTTCTAAGACCATTAACGTGACCGTGAGCAGCGGAGAAACAAAGCCCGTTGTTTCCAAGCCTACGAATGAGGAAACCAGCTCCAGTCAGGAAACCTCCAAGAACGAAGAAAAGACTCCCTCCAGCAACACGAGTACAAACAAGGACAAGACTCCTTCTAAGGATAAGACACCTTCCAAGGACAAAACTCCCTCTAAGGACAAAGATAAGACGCCTTCTAAGGACAAGGACAAAACCCCGTCCAAGGATAAGGATAAAGACAAGGACAAAGATAAGGATAAGGACACCAGCGGCGGCTCTTCCGGCAATAGCGGTCCCTCTGGCGGTGATAACTCTGGCAACTCCGGTGGCGAATCCGGCGGCGGCGATAATGGCGGCTCTTCGGATGGTAATAGCTCTTCCGGCAATAGCGATCCCTCTGGCGGCGATAACTCCGGCAGCTCCGGTAGTGAGTCCGGCGGTGGCGACAATGGCGGCTCTTCCGGTGGTAACAGCTCTTCCGGTGATAGTGGTTCCTCTGGTGGTGACAACTCTGGCAGCTCCGGTGGTGAGTCCAGCGGCGGTGACAATGGCGGCTCTTCCGGTGGTAACAGCTCTTCCGGCGGCGATAACTCCGGCAACTCTGGCGGAGAATCCGGTGGCGGTAATCATAGCGGCGATTCCTCCGGTGGTGGAGAGTCCGGCGGCGATAACGGCGGCGAAGCTTCGGCACAGGAAGCCACAGAAGCTCCTGCGGAATAATCACACATAAAGTCAATTCCCTCTGGGTACGGTGCTGTCATCGGCTCAGAGGGTCTTTTTGACGAAAAGTCTTTACAATTTGCTGCTGATTTCTTATAATAAAGTTGCCTTATCAAAACCGTTGTGATGAGAAGTGTCATGGAAAGGAGCAAATAGCATGAAACTGGCAACCGCATTAACCGAACGTGCTGATCTCCAGCGTAAAATCTCCGAATTGGGAAATCGTCTCAACAATAACGCAAAAACACAGGAGGGGGAAGCGCCAGCAGAGAATCCAGAAGAGCTGTTGAACGAACTGGACGCTTGTTTGGTTCGGCTGGAAGAACTCATTGGCAAAATCAACCTCACCAACAGCAAGGTTTTGTCAGATGGTGTCACCTTGACCGAGCTGCTGGCCAAGCGGGATTGCCTCTCAAAACGCATTCAGGTCATGCGGACGTTTTTGGATCATGCCAGCACCCGAGTGGAGCGGTATTCCAAAACGGAAATCCGCATTCTCAGCACCGTTCCGGTGGTGGAGTTGCAAAAGGAATGTGACCGTTTCTCCAAGGAGCTGCGAGAGACAGATGAGAAGATTCAGTTTCTCAATTGGACTTCGGAGTTGATTGTTTAAGGCAATACCGCACAATAGTCGAATGTGCGGTGTTGCCTTAAAGCCGTTTGGTTGGTAGTCTGAAAAAGCGGGTGTGATCTCCAGAGGCTGAGAAGGAGCCCCATATGGGTATGGAGTATGTCGGGCGCATACATTCGGGTTCGAATCCCTAAGGAAGGTTAAGCTCTGCACCTTTACACTTGCATGGTTATCGTGTATGTTTATTACCTTATCACCGGTTTTCAGACGAGGGTGGAGTTGGGGAAAATAAAAACAGAA
>JAKSQD010000049.1 GCA_024404315.1 Oscillospiraceae bacterium | reverse complement strand
TCCATCAGTCAGAGAGATCCTCACCGTTGGTGGCGATGACCTTTTTGTACCAGAAGAAGGAGTCCTTGCGGTAGCGATCCAGGGTTTTCAAATCGAACTCGTCACGGTCTACATAGATAAAGCCGTAACGCTTTCTCATGCCCTCGTGGGTGGAAATCAGGTCAATGGCGGACCAGGGACAATAACCCATCATGTCGCAGCCGTCCGAAACAGCCAAGCGCATGGCAGTGATGTGCTGGCGCAGGTACTCAATGCGGTAGGGATCGTGAACCTTGCCGTCTTCCGTCAGGGTATCGTAAGCGCCCAGGCCGTTTTCAGTGACGATCATCGGCAGGTGGTAACGAGAGTAAATCTCACGAATGGTATTGCGGAAGCCCAGGGGGTCGATTTCCCAGCCGAATTCCGTCACGGTCAGGTTGGGATTGCGGAAACTGTCGTAAAGACCGGCCACCTTCCCAGCGGACTGCTGATCTTCGGAAGAGGAGCGCTTGTATTCGTCCTCGTGATTGGCCTTCACGGTCGAGGTGTTGTAATAGTTGAAGCCGATGAAGTCGGGGTGAGCGTTCTTCATGGATTCCTCGTCGCCGGGCATAAACTCAGGCAGGGCGTCATTCTCTTTCAGATAAGACCAAACCAGATTGTTGTAGCGTCCGTAAACCGCCATGTCCAGATACAGCCAGTTGCGGATGGCGTTGAAGTTCTGAGCGGCCATGGTGTCCTCGGGCTTGCAGGAGGCGGGATAAACCAAAGAGATGTTGGGAGCGGGGCCAATCTTGGCGTGGGGTAACATCTGATGGCACAGCTCCATTGCCTTGGCCTGCGCTACCATCATGTGGTGGTTTTGCTGGTAAATCTCTTTGAGGACGTTGGTGCAGCCCTCGGGAATCATCAGCGTGCCGATGACGGGGCCTGCCAAGGTGAGGATGTTCTGCTCGTTGATGGTCAGCCAGTATTTCACCCGGTCGCCGAAGTTCTCAAACAGGAGCTTGGCAAAGTTGACGAACCAGTCCACGCTCTCCCGATTGCCCCAGCTGCCCCGCTTGTCCAAGGCGGCGGGCATATCGAAGTGGAACATGGTCACAAGAGGCTCAATTCCGTACTTGAGACACTCGTCAATCAGATTGTTGTAATATTCGATGCCCTTGGGGTTGACCTTGCCGGTTCCCTCGGGCAGCAGACGAGACCAGGACACAGAGAAGCGATAGGTTTTAAAGCCCATTTCGGCCATCAGAGCGATATCTTCCTTGTAACGGTGGTACTGGTCGGCGCAAACGTCCAGCTCAGAGGTTCCGGCGGGAACGGTTTTGACATCCTGACAGGAAGGGCCTTTGCCGTCCTCCAGATGAGCGCCCTCCACCTGATAGGCAGAAGTGCTGGCACCCCAGAGAAAGTCCTTGGGAAATGGAGCGAGTTTCTTGTGAAGCATATACTTGTCCTCCATAAGAGATGATGATGCGATGGTAAAATTACTTCAAATAATCCTCCAGCTTTGCCGCAAACGCCCTCAATGCGTTGCCACGGTGGGAGAGGGCGTTTTTCTCCTGCGGGGAGAGCTGGGCGAAGGTTTTTTTCAAGCCGGGAAGGAAGAAAATGGGGTCATAGCCGAAGCCGTCCGTCCCCATCGGGGCAAAAGCTACCGTGCCATTGCACCGCCCCTCAGCGGTCAATACATCACCGTTGGGAAAACAACAGGTGATGGCGCAGGCAAAGTGGCAGGAGCGGGGAGACTGACCGTTCATCGCCCGGAGCAAAAGGGTGTTTTTCTCTGTGTCGGTGAGACCGGGGCCGCCGTAACGAGCGGAATAAACACCGGGAGCACCGTTGAGGGCATCCACGCACAGTCCAGAGTCATCAGCGATGGCAGGCAGACCGCTGGCCTCCATCACAGCCTTTGCTTTGATGAGAGAATTTTCGGCAAAGGTGGTTCCGGTCTCTTCTGGCTCCAAGTCGAGCCCGAGGTCACTCTGGAGGGCGATTTCCACGCCCAGGTCAGCGAGAATGCTTTGCAGCTCTGCCAGCTTCTTTTTGTTGTGGCTTGCGAGAACAAATTTTGTCATGATTTACCTCCGTTTGGGGAGAGAAGACACAAAGCGAGGGGGTTGCCGATTCGTATTCTTCGGGTTTACAGCAGCGCCTTGTTTTGCAGCTCCACCAGTTCGTCAATGCCCTTTTTGCACAGCGTCACCAGCTTCATTTGTTCGTCCAGCGTGAAGGCTCGTCCCTCACCAGTACCCTGAATCTCAATCAGTTCCCCCTGGGCGTTCATCACGCAGTTCAAATCCACCTGAGCGCCGGAGTCCTCATAGTACTGCAAATCCAGCATGGGCACCTCGCCCACGATGCCGGCGGAAATGGCCGCCACGTTAGAGAGAATGGGATTTTCGGTGATTTCGCCCTTTTCCATCAGCTTTTTGCAGGCCAGTGCCAGTGCCACAAAGCCGCCGGTGATGGAAGCGGTGCGGGTTCCGCCGTCACCCTGCAACACGTCGCAGTCGATGGTGATGGTGTGTTCGCCCAGCTTTTCCATGTCCACGGCTGCCCGGAGGCTTCTGCCGATGAGACGTTGAATCTCGGCGCTTCTGCCGTTGAGCTTGAGCTTGGAAACGTCACGACGGCTGCGGCTGCGGTTGGCACGGGGCAGCATGGAGTATTCCGCTGTCACCCAGCCGTGACCCTCTGCCACATGGGGAGGGGTTTTGTTTTCCACGGAAGCGGTGATGTAAACGATGGTCTGACCGCACTTGATGAGAACGCTGCCCTCAGCGAAAGCGTTCACGCCGGTCTCAATGGTGACGGGACGCAGCTCGTCCAGTGCTCTTCCATCCAATCTGCTCATAATAATCTCCTTTGATGATGCGCCTGATGATGCGCCGCTGATTTGCGGATAGGCGCTTAATCAGTGCTTCCTTAAGGCAATACCGCATAATAGAGATGTGCGGATTGCGCAGTAATTTTGCTTCCAAATTTGTTGGGAAAGCCGCAGGAATACTGACGTATTTCAAGGGTTTTACGGCAAATTTGGGAGTGAAAGGACAAGCAAGGCGCACATTCGACGATTGTGCGGTGTTGCCTTAAATCAGTGCGTCCACAAACTCTCTTGCGTCGAACTGCTTCAGGTCGTTGATGCCCTCGCCCATGCCGACGAACTTGACGGGAACCTTGAGCTCTTCTGCAATGGCGATGGCGATGCCGCCCTTGGCGGTTCCGTCCAGCTTGGTGAGGACGATGCCGGTGATGCCGCAGGTTTCCATAAACTGCTTGGCCTGAACCAAACCGTTCTGACCGGTGGTGGCATCCAGAACCAGCAGAATTTCCTTGCAGGCGTAGGGACATTCCCGCTTAATCACACGGCTGATTTTGTTCAGCTCGTTCATCAGGTTGGCTTTGTTGTGCAGACGGCCTGCGGTGTCCACCAGAACCACGTTGATGTTTTTGGCTTTGGCAGAGTTGATTGCATCAAACACCACGGCGGCGGGATCGGCTCCCTCGCCCTGCTTGACGATGGGCACATCACAGCGCTCGGCCCAGATGGTGAGCTGCTCGGAAGCGGCAGCACGGAAGGTATCGCCTGCGGCAAAGAGGACGGTTTTGCCCATCTCTTTGATGCGAGCGCCCACCTTGCCGATGGTGGTGGTCTTGCCCACGCCGTTCACGCCGATGAAGAGCACAATGGAGGGACGGGTATAAATTCTCAGGCGGCTGGTGCCTTGATCCAGACTTTCCATGAGGATTTCTTTCATGACCTCACGAGCTTCGTTCATGGTGCGGATGCCCTTTTCCTTGACACGTTTTTTCAGCTCTGCCACCACCCGCAGGGAAGTGTTCATACCCACATCGGCAAGGATGAGGCTCTCTTCCAGCTCGTCATAGAAGTCGTCGTTCAGCTCTGTGGCCATGCCAAAGATGTTGATCTTTCTCAGTTTGTCAAAAAATCCCATGGGTCATTCCTCCTGTTGATTTGCGTGTGAACGCCAAGCGCCACACACAAGGGGCAAAAACACGGCGGTTTTGCCCGTTCTTTTCTGTTCCTATGGATTGATGCGAGCAGTTATGCTTTTTTTCTGCTGTATCAGTTGTTTTTAATTGCTTTTTCCGCTTCGTTCAGGTTGAGCGTCAGCATTCTGGAAATGCCCCGCTCCTGCATGGTCACGCCATAGAGAATATCCGCTTCCTCCATGGTGCCTCGTCGGTGGGTGATGACGATAAACTGGGTGCGGTCGCTCATGGAGCGCATATAGGACGCAAACCGGGTCACGTTGTTGTCGTCCAGGGCGGCCTCGATTTCATCCATCACCACAAACGGCGTGGGTCGAACCTTCATAAAAGCGAAATACAGAGCGATGGCAACAAAGGCTTTTTCGCCGCCGGAAAGCAGCGTCAGGGTTTTCAGCACCTTTCCCGGGGGCTGCACCTTGATGTCGATGCCGCAGCCCAGCACATCGTTTTGGTCTTCCAGCTCCAAACGAGCCATGCCGCCGCCGAACAGCTCCCCGAACGTCTTTTGAAAGCTTGCGTTGATGAGGTTGAACTGCTCCACAAAGATGCGCTTCATCTCGCCGGTGATTTCACCGATGATGCTTTCCAGCTCGGTCTTGGCTTTGGAAACGTCGTCCCGCTGGGTGGTGAGGTAATCATAGCGCTCTCGGACACGTTGATATTCCTCAATCGCTCCCACGTTGACGCTGCCCAAAGCGGTGATTTGGTGTTTGTATTCTCCAATCTGCCGGAGCGCCTTGGCGGTGGATGGCAGGGACTGACGTTGAGACTGGGCGCTGTCATAGGTCAGCTGATAGGTCTCCCACAGCTTGTCAATGAGCTGTTTTTCCTCCATGGCGGCGTTGTTTTTCTTTTGCTCCAGCAGGGAGCACTCCCGCTCCATGTTCAGCAGTTCGGTGTTTTTATCACGAGCTGCCTTGTCCACCGAAACCCGCTGTTTTTCCAGCTCCAGCCTGGCGCTGGATAATTGCTTCAAGCTGTCGTTCAGGGTGGATTGGGTTTGCTGCAAGGCGGCTGCACGGTGTTCCTCGCCGGAAATCTGCTCCAGCAGCTCCACGGAACGCAGCTTGCATTCTTCCAACTGGCGCAGGCGGCTGTCTCGGTCGCCGGTGATATCCCTTGCCAGGGTTTTCAGCTCGTTCAGTGCCTTGAAAGCGGCGGAATGTTCTCCTTCCAGCGCTGCTTGCTCCACATGGAGGTCAGCAATGGCCTTTGCCAAGTGCTCGGAGCGTTGGCGGAAGCGTTCCCGCCCCTCCGCCTGTCCCTCGGTTTGCGCACGCAGGGCGGCGGCGTGTCCTTCCAGTTCGGTCAGGTGGGCTTTTGCCTTCTTTTCGTCTGCTTCCACCTGAGTGAGACGTTGCGCCAGGGTTTCCAGTTCCTCTTCCCAGCTATCCCGGTTATCCCGGAGGGCGTTCATCAGGATGCGGAACTGTCCCTCTTCGCCTTCCGCCTTGAGGATTTGGCCGTCTAGCTCCTGCTTTTGGCGCTGAGTGACTTCCAGCTCATAGTTGGCGGCGTTGACCTCTCGCTGAACGCTTTCCAAGGTTTTTTTGGCACGGCTCAAGCTGTTTTCCAGTTGTTTGCTTTGGAGGGTCAGTCGTTCCAGCTCCCCGGCTCGGGAGAGGATGCCCGCATGTTTGCTGACGCTGCCGCCGGTCATAGAACCGCCGGGATTGAGCACCTGACCATCTAAGGTGACAATTTTAAAATGATGTTGATACTGCCGAGCCATGGAAATAGCGGAGTCCATATCTTCCGCCACCACTGTTCTGCCCAGCAGATTGCTGATAATGTCGGTATATGGAGGCTCACAAGACACCAAACCGCTTGCGATACCCACAAAACCGGGGCAATGCTCCATTCCCTGTTCCCTCAGTCCGGTGGGACGAATAGAGGTGAGGGGAAGGAAGGTTGCTCGTCCGCCGTCCCGTCGTTTCAGGAATTGAATAGCGGTTTTGCCGTCTTCTTCTCGGGAGACCACCAGGTTCTGCATGGCTCCGCCCAAAGCAATCTCAATGGCAACGGTGAATTGTTCGGGAACCTTGATGAGGCTTGCAACGGGGCCGTGAATGCCGGTGAGCTGCCGCCGCTCCACCGCCTGCATGACCACCTTGACGGCTTTGTTGTAACCGTCATACATCCGCTCCATTTCCGTGAGCATCTTGATTCTGTGAGCCATGCCGCCGGTTTCCACCGTGAGCTGATTGACCTGATCGGTGGCGGCGTTGAGCCGTCCCTGTCGTCCCCGCAAACGCAGCTGATGCCCTGCGATGATATTTTCCATGCTGAGAGCCTGTTCCCGCAGCTCTTTCAGAGCGTTCCTGCGTTCTCGCCGTTCCTGCTGGAAGGTTTTTAATTTTTCCTCATTCTCCTGAATCAGCCCTTTCAGGCTGGTTTCCCGATCTAACAGCTCCTGTTCGGAGGCGGCCAGGCCAGAAAGGAGGGCTTTCGCTTCGGCGGCGGAAGCGTTCTGAATGGCTTCCTTTTCCTGGAGGCGGTAGAGCTGCTCGGCCAGCTTGCTGGACTGACGCTGATTTTCCAGCGCTTCCTGCTGACGGGTTTCCAGCGTGGATTCCACCTCGGACTGACGGCGGCTGATTTCCTTCAAGCGTTGCTGCCGTTCCGCAATCTGACTTGCGATGGAATCGGCTCGGCCAGCCTGCTGATCCAGCTCCAGCGTCAGGCGTTGAATGGTTTCTTCGTTGCTCTTGACCTGCGAGCGGAGAACGGCCAGTTGAGCATTTCGTTGGTTCATTTCCCCGTCCAACTCAGAGAGCCGCCCCCGGAGGCGGTCGCTTTCCATGTCCTGCGTGCGCATCCGGGCGGCCAGCTCTTCCACTTGAGCGTAAAGAAACTCCTGCGCCTTGGAAGCATCTGCTTTCTGACGAAAAGCGTGGTTGCAGTCCAGCTCCAGTTTTCTTGTGCGCTGCCGCAGCTCGTCCAGGCTGTCCAGCCATAGGGAAATTTCCAATCCACGCAGCTGCTCTCGGAGGAAAAGAAACCGCTTTGCCTTTTCCGCCTGCTGTTCCAGCGGGGCAAGCTGCAATTCCAGCTCTGCAATTTTATCCCCCACTCTCAGAAGATTTTCTTGGGTGTGGGTGAGCTTCCGCTCGGATTCCTCCTTGCGGTAGCGGTAACGGGAAATACCGGCGGCCTCCTCAAAGACGCTGCGGCGGTCGCCGCTTTTGGTGGAGAGAATTTCGTCAATGCGGCCTTGACCAATGATGGAATAGCCCTCCCGTCCCAAGCCGGTGTCCATGAACAGCTCGTTGATGTCTCGCAGCCGACAGCTACGGCGGTTGATATAGTATTCCCCCTCGCCGGAGCGATAGTAACGGCGAGTGACCATAATTTCGTTTTCTTCCATGGGGAAGGTGCCGTCGGAATTGTCCAGAATCAGGGAAACCTCGGCATAGCCCAATTGTTTCCGTTTCGTGGTTCCGCCAAAGATGACATCCTCCATCTTGCCGCCTCGGAGAGACTTGGTGGACTGTTCTCCCATCACCCATCGAATGGCATCGGAAATATTCGATTTTCCGCTTCCATTTGGTCCGACGATGCCGGTGATGGCTTCGCCGAAGGTCAGGACAGTCTTATCAGGGAAAGATTTAAACCCCTGAATTTCCAATGCTTTCAGGTACAAAATGACACCCCACGGTTGCTCCCGGATGGAGAGAGCTGCTTTTGTGCCTCTCATCCGAAAAAGAATATAAACATACAAATTAATTATACCAATGATGGTTGAAAAATGCAATGAAAATCGAAAAAATCTTCTTTTCTTAAAAATAAGGGGGATTTTTTAAAAAATCAGGGTAAAAGGATGTTCAAAGGCGAGTCAGCGTGCTATACTGGACAAAATCACGGAAAAGTTGGTTTGTGAACTATGAATGAGCAAAACTGTGAAAATGACGAAGATCCCCTCCGTCACAGCTTATGCCCTGTCGGGGAGCTGTCAGCGTTAGCTGACGGAGGGGGTTCCAATCAAAATTTTCAAAGAGCTTTTTGTATATTTTTCAGAATTTGCTCTTTTATAGTTGTGAAATAAAAGGAGGAACCTGATAATGAACATTCGTACCGCCGCCCAAACGGATCTTCCCGCTTTGCTGGATATTTATAATTACGAGGTAGTCAACGGAGTGGCTACGCTGGATTTGGCTCCCAAAACCCTGCAAGAGCGACAGGCGTGGATGGACAGCCACAATGTGGAGAACCATCCGCTCATTCTGGCAGAAGAGGATAACGTTATTTTGGGTTATGCCAGCCTCTCTACCTACCGGGAGAAGGAGGCGTACCGCTCTACGGTGGAGCTTTCGGTGTATGTCCATCCCGACCACCGGGGAAAGGGAGTTGCTTCCGCCATGATGGATGCCCTCTTGGAGGAGGCTCGACGAGACCAGCGGACGCATACCGTGGTTTCCGTTATTACCAGCGGCAATCAGGCCAGTACCCGCCTGCATGAGAAGTTCGGCTTTACCTATTGTGGCCGTATCCGGGAAGTGGGCTGGAAGAATGGACAGCTGCAAGATATTGACAATTGGCAGCTGATTGTGTAACTAAAGCTCCCTCCGGTCACTTTGGGAGAAAGAAAGGAAAGGTCTTGTACCAGACAAAGCACAAGACCTTTTTCCATCTCCTATCCAAAATAAGCCTGGAATAGAACGGCTTATTTGCGGATGGACGCAGTATCCAGTTGTCAAACGGGGGAATTATGCCTTGTATTGCTTCAAAGCCTGAGCAATCTGATCGGGGCAGGAGGTGGACTTAAAGCCGCAGGTCACGCCCTCCAAACGGGTGATTACCTCGTCGATTTCCATGCCCTTGACCAGGCGGGAAATGCCCTTGAGGTTGCCGTTGCAGCCGCCAAAGACACGCAGATCCTGCACAATGCCGTTTTCAATGTCAATCTCCATCATACGGGAGCAAACGCCCTTGGGCTGATACTGAATGGTTTCCATAGTGAACGTCTCCTTTTTTGTTACGCCGTGGCCGTTACGTTTCCTCTTGAACGTTGGCGCAGCAGGCGCAGATTCCATAAAAATAAGTAGCGTGCCGCTGCACGATGTGGCCGGTTTTCCGCTGAACCTCATCGTCCCATTCCTTCTGGGAGTCCATCTCCAAATCCGTAACACTACCGCAGCTTTGACAGATGAAATGAGGGTGGGGGTCGGTGCGTCCATCAAATCGCTCGATGGGGAAGGGCAGCCGCTCAATGACACCCTCTTCGGCCAGCAGGTTCAAATTGCGGTACACCGTTCCTCGGCTGAGGTTGGGACAGACCGGCATCAATGTTTGATAAACCATGTCAGGGGTTGGATGTTCTCGGGTGTTTTTGACACAATTTAGGATCAGCTCCCGCTGTCGGGAATATCGCCTCTGCATGGGGCTCACCTCTTATCAGGAATAATTTTTATTATTGTAACATACAGCAGAGAAGAATGCAACAAGAAAAAAGTCCAAACTTTCCTTGCAAAGCCAATGGAAAAAAGAAGCCTGAAAAGCGGTAAAAACCACCTTTCAGACTCCTCAAAAAACGGAAAAAGAAAGAGAAATGGCGATGCTTGGTGAGCCTCTTACAGAGCCTTGCCGGTCAGCAGCTCATAAGCCTGGAGATACTTAGCGATGGTCTTATCTACGATCTCCTGGGGAAGCTGCCAGTCATGCTCGTTGCTCTTGAGCCAGTCACGAGCAAACTGCTTATCAAAGGAAGGCTGGCCATGGCCGGGCTCGTAGACATCAGCAGGCCAGAAACGGGAAGAGTCGGGAGTCAGCATCTCGTCACCCAGGACAATCTTGCCGTCCTCGTCCAGGCCGAACTCAAACTTGGTGTCTGCAATGATGATGCCACGGCTCAGTGCGTAATCAGCGCACTTTTTGTACAGAGCAATGGTCAGGTCACGCAGCTGCTCGGCATAGAACTGACCCTTGCCGGGGAAGCGTGCCTCCAGATAGTCAACAGACTGCTCAAAGGAGATGTTCTCGTCATGATCGCCAATCTCGGCCTTGGTGGAGGGGGTGTAGATCGGCTCAGGCAGCTTGTCGGACTCCTTCAGACCTTCGGGCAGCGTAATGCCGCAGACCTTGCCGGTCTTGACGTAGCTGGCCCAGCCGGAGCCGGTGATATAGCCACGGACAATGCACTCAACAGGCAGCATCTCCAGCTTGCGGCACATCATGGAGTTGCCGTCAAACTTTTCCTGCTGGAAAAACGCAGGCATATCCTTCACATCAACGGAGAGAACGTGGTTGGGCACGATATCCTTGGTCATGTCAAACCAGAACTTGGACATCTGGGTCAGAACGGTGCCCTTTTTGTCTACCTTGTTCTTGAGGATGACATCAAAGCAGCTGATGCGGTCGGTGGCAACCATAATCAGGCTGTCGCCGTTGTCGTAAATTTCACGAACCTTGCCTTCTTTAATGGGCTTGAGCTCCTGCATACTCATCTTAGAAACACCTCATTTGTCAAAATTGGTTGAGTATTGTTTGGGCCCGTGAAAAAGGGAGAAAATGCTTCCTGTCAGACCCTAGAATAGAGTGTATTGTATTCCCCAGGAAAAATCAAGGGAAAACAAGACGGTTTTCCAAGAATGAAATTCGTTTTCCTTGTCAAAAATGTGAAGTCCGAAACCTAGCAGGGGAGAACAGACCAAGCGTCTGCAAGGGTAGGATCGTTAAAAAGAGTGCCGTGGGGCGGCGTGATGGTAAAGGCGAAAATCAAACCAATCAGCAATACCAGCAGCCCGTTTAGCACGGGCAGCCAGCTCCTGGGAACCGGGAGCACCGATGACAGCCAGAACCACAACAGAATGCTTCCGGCGAACAGAACAATATCTACCAGAAAGGCTCTTCCCCCCAGCGCCACATGATAGAGCCATGACGTTCCCAGCATCCAAGTGCAGACCAAAAACAGCGAGGTCAGCCCAGCGGCTCGCTGCTCACGGGGATGAAACACCAGCTCCACCAGCAGCAGGGGCCAAAACACAATTTTGACGTGTTCCCAGATGCTTTCGTTGACAGGAGCAATGAACTCTGTGACGATGCTGGGCCACAGAGAGAATAAATCGTGAAGGCCCATCCCAATCAGCAGCGCAGCCGCCACCGCTGGGATGAGCCTTTTGTCGTTTTTCGAGAGTGTGTTCCGCATGGCTTTTCCTCCTTATAGATGGATTCAGAAAAGCATATGCGGTTATGGAATCCGAAATGCGTCGAGATTCGAAAAACAGATTAGGGGAAGGAATCAGCCGAAGTAACGCTCCAGCAGACCCTTGAATGCTTTTCCGTGGCGAGCCTCGTCACGAGCCATCTCGTGCACGGTGTCGTGAATGGCATCTAAGTTATACTGCTTGGCCAGTTTAGCCAGCTCGAACTTGCCAGCGGTAGCGCCGTTTTCTGCGTCTACACGCATTTCCAAATTCTTCTTGGTAGAATCGGTGAGGACTTCGCCCAGCAGCTCGGCGAACTTAGCGGCGTGCTCGGCCTCTTCCAGACCGGCCTTTTCCCAATACAGGCCGATTTCGGGATAGCCTTCCCGGTGAGCCACACGAGCCATTGCCAGATACATACCAACCTCAGAGCACTCGCCGTTGAAGTTTTCACGCAGACCCTCAACGATGGTCTTCTGAACGTCAGCGGGAACGGTGTCAGGGAAGGACTTGCCCACGCCCACAACATGCTCGGCAGCCCAGGTCATTTCAGCCTCCTGCTTGGTGAACTTGGAAGCGGGAGCCTTGCAGATGGGGCATCTATAATCGGCGGGCAGCTCATCGGTCTCATGAACGTAACCGCAGATCTGACAAACGTATTTAGCCATAATAAAAATCTCCTTTAGGTGAAAGTATAAAGAAAGTATAAATAATAGGAATTATTACTGATAATAAAAGTATAGCAAACGGAGAGCGATTTGTAAAGAGCAAATTTCAAAAAAAGGCGAAAATTTACTTCTCCCGCTGGCTTCGAACGGAGTCACTGGTTTCCGGTGCGGCTTGGCCGTTTTCTCTGTTTTCGACAAAATGCGTTACCAACGCATTTTGCAAGCTGCGCTTGCCGCCGAAACATCACGTCCTTCGTTTTTACTTCATTCTCACCAGCTCGTATTCTCTGGAACCCAGACCGATTTTCTCGCCGTGCTCCAGCTGTGCCTTCCACTCGATTTCGGGATTGGAGTTTTTGAAGTTGTCGCCGAAATCATGGAAGCCGCACTTGCACAGATTGTCACTGAGCTGGCTGTTGGGCATGGGGGAAGCGGCGAGGCAGGCATCAGCGCAGGCTTGGTCAATGGCAACGGGGTCAAAGGAAGCAAACATGCCGATGTCGGGCAGAATGGGGACATCATTCTCGCTGTGGCAGTCGCAGTTGGGGGAGACGTCCTGCACAAGGCTGATGTGGAAATGGGGGCGACCATCCACCACAGCCATGGTGTACTCGGCCATCTTGCAGTCCAGCTCTTCCAGTGCGCTGCCGTTGCCGTTGTAGATTGCATCGAAGTTACAGGCACCGATGCAGCGGCCACAGCCAACACAGTGGTTATGGTCAATCACGGCGAAGCCCTCAGCGTCATAGGAAATGCCGTTGTTGGCGCACTGCTTGATGCACAGGTGGCACTTGCGGCACTGGTCACGGTCCACGGTGGGTTTGCCGCTGTTGTGCTGGTGCATCTTTCCGGCTCGGGAGCCGCAGCCCATGCCGATGTTCTTGATGCAGCCGCCGAAGCCGGTCATTTCGTGACCCTTGAAGTGGGTCAGAGAGAGGAAGATATCAGCATCCATCACAGCTCGGCCAATGTAAGCGGTCTTGCAAAGCTCACCGTTGCGGACGGGAACCTCAATGTCATCGGTGCCCTTGAGTCCGTCGCCAATCAGCACGGGACAGCCGCAGGTAATCCAGTTGAAGCCATTCTCGGCGGCGGTGTACAGATGCTCAATGGCGTTCTTGCGGCGGCCAGGATACAGGGTGTTGCAGTCCACCAGGAAGGGCTTGCCGCCCAGCTCCTCAATGACCTCTACCACGGCCTTTGCGTAGTTGGGACGCAGGAAAGCCAGGTTGCCGGGCTCGCCAAAGTGCATCTTGATGGCAACGAATTTGCCTTCAAAATCAATCTGGCCGATTCCGGCACGACGAATCAGCTTTTTCAGCTTGGCAGGCATACCCTCGCCGTTCTTGGCACGAAAATCGGTAAAATAAACCTGAGATGCCATGAAAATTCCTCCTTAAAATGTGATACTTTGTGATTTGAAAAGACCGGTGAGGGCGGTGGAGCATTCTCCAAGACCGTCCCCACCGGAGTGTGGATGATTTGCCCTTGATGGGGCGCAGTTGTAACGCAATTAGTTCAGAAAATCCTTGAGCTTTTTGGAGCGGGAAGGATGGCGCAGCTTGCGGAGAGCCTTTGCCTCAATCTGACGAATGCGTTCACGGGTGACGTGGAATTCCTTGCCCACCTCTTCCAGGGTGCGGGTGTGGCCATCCTCAATGCCGAAGCGCAGCTTGAGCACCTTTTCTTCACGGGGAGTCAGGGTGGAGAGTACCTCCACCAGCTGCTCCTTCAGCAGGGTGAAGGAAGCGGCCTCGGAGGGCTCGCTGGCCTCTTCGTCGGGGATGAAGTCGCCCAGATGGGAATCCTCCTCCTCACCGATGGGGGTTTCCAGAGAGACGGGCTCCTGGGCAATCTTGAGGATTTCACGCACCTTTTCCACAGGCATATTCATCTCTTCCGCAATCTCTTCGGGGGAGGGGTCGTGACCCAGCTCCTGGAGCAGCTGACGGGAGACACGAATCACCTTGTTGATGGTCTCCACCATGTGGACGGGAATGCGGATGGTGCGGGCCTGGTCAGCGATGGCACGGGTGATGGCCTGACGAATCCACCAGGTGGCGTAAGTCGAGAACTTATAGCCCTTGGTGTAGTCGAACTTTTCAACCGCCTTGATGAGACCCAGGTTGCCCTCCTGAATCAGATCCAGGAACAGCATACCACGACCCACATAACGCTTGGCAATGGAGACCACCAGACGCAGGTTGGCCTCGGCCAGATCCTGCTTGCAGCGCTCGCCCTTCTTTGCGGTGCGCTGGAGCTGCTTGATGACTTCCTCATTGAGCACTTCGCCGTTGTGCTCGGCCTCGTCCAGAATGCCCTGTGCCTCGAAGCCGGCGCTCATGCCCATGGCCAGCTCGGTTTCTCGCTCAGGAGTCAGCAGAGGAACCTTGCCGATTTCTTTCAGGTACATACGCACGGGGTCATCAATGCCGAAGGTGTCGGCCAAAGCGTTGGGGTCAGCAACTTCTTCCTCGGCCTCGGCGATGTCCTTCATTTCCTCGGCGCTGGGTTCGCCGGGATCGAGAAGATCCTCGTCCGCCACCAGGTCAATGCCGCTGTTTTCGCAGATTTCATAAAATTTATCCAGGGTATCGCTGTCCAGGTCAATGCCTTCCAGCTCCATCATTTCGGTGGCGGTCAGCTTTCCCTTTTTCTTGCCTCGTTCGATGAGCTCGTTGAGCTTGTCCGCGCCTGCAACGCCCTCGGGAATGCGGTTTTTCTTTTCGTCGTTCTTGTGGGCAGCAGTCTTTTTCTTTTCGCTCATAGGTATTCCTCCATAAAAGCAGGTCTTTCGGCGTTCCGCAGGCAGATTTCGGAGCGCCACCAGGTATGTATCAAGTTGATCTATATAAAAAAGTGAAAATCGGGGAAAACGGAGACAGAATCAGTCGTGATTGGTTGCAGACCGGATGAACGCTGTCATACAAAACGGCCCTGGGGCGGCCAATTCTCCATTCCGAAGGAAGCTCCGATTTTACTACTTTTGACGTTGTTGTTTCTGCTGAATCAGTTGCAGAAGTTCTTCATCAGAGCTATTTTTGTCAAACTTGCTCCGGGCGCACTCTCGGAGGATGACAAGCACATAATCTCGCAGCGCCGCCTCACCGTTGGCCGGGGAGTCTACCTCCTGCATCAGCTTGGAAAGATGGCTCATTTCGTCGCCGGACAGCTCTGCGCTCAGGCTGTTGAGATCCAGGCTGAGATTTTCCTCCCACCGTCGCAGTAGCACCGAGTAAATCTTTGCCAGCAGCGGGGAGGAGAACTGCTCGGGGGAAAGCTCTGTGGCCTGCTCAAAGAGGGAATTTTCCAGCAGCACCAATCGAATGACCCCCTCTTCCGCCCGAGCGGAACGGGGATTCTGATAACGGAAGCGCCGATCCTCTGGCTGTGCATTGGCCGCAGGGTTGAGCATGGCTCGTTCTGCCTGCTTGCGCTGTTTCCAGCCGGTGTTCTTGCGCTGGCGGTCAATCTCGTCGGTCATAATCTTTCTGTCAATTCCGGCGGCGGAGGCGGCTTTTCCACCATAAACCTCCCGCTCCACGGGACTGGACAGCCTTGCCAGCATTTGGGCGGCATCCTGTAGATAAGCAACCTTCTGCTCATCGTTGGTCAAGTCATATTTCTGCTGAATCTGCGCCAAACGATAGTCAATTTGATTTTCAGAGCCGTCCAGCAGCCGCTGAAAAGCGTTGTGACCGTATTTTTTGATGAACTCATCCGGGTCCTTGGCTCCGGTGATTTTGAGCACCTTCACGCTCACTCCTACCTTGGATAGAATTCCAATGGCACGTTGAGCAGCGGCGATACCGGCGGTATCTCCGTCGTAAGATAGGATGACTTCTTTGGTGTATTTGGCCAGCAAACGGGCGTGTTCCTCGGTGAGGGAGGTACCCAAGGAGGCCACAGCATAGTCAAAGCCGCCCTGATGAAGGGAAATCGTGTCCATATATCCCTCGGTCAGGATGATTTTTCCCGCCTTGGACTTTTTCACGATGTTCATAGCGAACAGATTCCGAGATTTGTTATAAATCGGACTGTCAGGGGAGTTCAGGTATTTGGGGATGCTGTCATCCAGCACCCGTCCACCAAAGCCGATGACATTTCCTCTCAGGTCGATGATGGGGAACATCACTCGTCCACGGAAGCGGTCATAAATGCGCCCCTTGTTGTTGGCGACGCAGAGACCCACGTCCAGCAAATCCCGTTTAGAGTATCCTTTATCTATCATGGCGTTCATCAGCCTGTCCCCTTGGGGGAAGGAATAACCAATGCCGAATTGGGTCACAGTTCGTTTGGAAAGACCACGCTGCGCCAGATACTGCCGAGCCGGTTCTGCATCCGGTTCTCTGAGATTGCCGTAGAAGTAACGAGCGGCTTCTTTGTTCAGCTCCAGCAAATGAGCCCGGCGCTTGCGCTGTCCGGCATCCTCGTTGACCTCTGGCATGGGGAGTCCGGCTCGCTGGGCAAGAATGGCCACAGCGTCGGCGAAGCCAACGTTTTCCTGCTCCATCACGAAGCTGATAACACCGCCGCCCTTATGACAGCCGAAACAGTAATACATCTGCTTATCGGGTCGCACGGAAAAGGACGGTGTTTTTTCACTGTGGAAGGGACAGCAGCCCCAATAGCGACCCGCTTTTTTCTGGAGCGAAACATAACTGGAAACCAAGTCCACAATGTCCGTCCGGGCGTTCAGCTCCTCCAGAAACGATTCAGGAATAGCCAAATTGTCCATCCTCCTTTCCGACAGGGCGATTTTCGGTAGTTTTTATCCCACTATAAAGATTAT
Organism: Oscillospiraceae bacterium; assembly: GCA_024404315.1. Classification (GTDB taxonomy): domain Bacteria; phylum Bacillota; class Clostridia; order Oscillospirales; family Oscillospiraceae; genus Onthomonas. The sequence continues at coordinate 5,421 of JAKSQD010000049.1, read as the reverse complement.
ACGCAGGAATTGCTAAAAACCCTTTTTTCCATCCGAAAAATTTTGAGAAATTTTTGTGAACAAACAAGGGATAGGATACGTCCAGCCGCATCCGACGAAACAATGACGGAATGCGGCTGAATGTGTCAAACTATGAGAATTATACCAAATGCAAGAACAATCTGGCGAATTGGAAGAAGATCAGCAGAGAAACGGCGTCCACAATGGTGGTGATGAAAGGGGAAGCCATCACAGCCGGGTCAAAGCCGAGCTTATCGGCCAGCATGGGCAGCGTGCAGCCAATGCACTTGGCGCAGACAATGGTCATCAACAGCGTCAGACACACCACGGCATCCACCGCAAGGGTGATTTCGCTGCGTCCGAACAGTCCACGGTCGATGATCCAGATCTTGACAAAATTGATGAGAGCCAGCGTGACACCGCAGAAAAAGGCGACTCGGATTTCCTTCCAAATGACCTTTAACAGGTCGGGAAACTCAATCTCTTTCAGGGAGAGGCCACGAATCACGGTGACGGATGCCTGCGAACCGGAGTTACCGCCCGTGTCCATCAGCATGGGAATAAAACCGGTCAGGACGGTGCAGGCCGCCAAAGCGGATTCAAAGCTGTCAATGATGAGGCCGGTGAAGGTGGCAGAAATCATCAGCAGCATCAGCCAGGGAATGCGAGCTTTCCAGGTTTCGAATACGCTGGTTTTCAGATAGGGCTTTTCGGTGGGCAAAATAGCGGCCATCTTTTCGATGTCCTCGGTGGTTTCTTCCTGCATAACGTCCACGGCATCGTCCACCGTAATGATACCAACCAGGCGGTTTTCCTTATCCACCACGGCAAGGGACATCAGGTCATACTTGCGCATGGCGTTTGCCACTTCTTCCTGGTCGTCGGTGGTGGTGGCGCTGATGATGTTGGTTTCCATGAAGTCGGCAATGGGAACCTCATAGCTGTGCATCAGCAAATCTTTCACCGTGACCACGCCTTCCAGGCGGCGCTCCTCGTCAATGACAAACAAAACGTAAATGGTTTCTTTTTCCTGACCATGGGCACGGATATAGTCAAAGGACTGGCTGACGGTCATGGTGCGTCGGAGGGCGATATACTCCGATGTCATGATGCTGCCGGCGCTGTCCTCTGGATAATTCAAAAACTGATTGATGACCTTGCGAGTTTCGGGCGTGGCGTTTTCCAGCACACGGCGCACCACGGTGGCGGGAAGCTCTTCCAGCATATCCACGGCGTCGTCCACGAACAGGTCTTCCACGATAGACTGGAGCTCTGCATCGGTCATGGCGTTGATGATTTCACGCTGAATCTCCACAGGCAGGAAAGCGAACACCTCCGTTGCAGTGGATTTGGGAAGCATCCGGTAGACCAGAACCGATTCCTTCACGTCCAACTCTTCCAGGAACTCCGCTACGTCCGCTTCGTTCATGCGCTCCAGCAGGAATTTCAGCTTGCGATAGTCTTTGTTTTTGACCAGTTCGGCCAGCTCGTTCATGTTGATTTCGATATTCAATTGAATCTACCTCCTAATAGTCGCTCCGTTCATCAAGGCGTGATGCTGATGGACGAATCAGACCTCATTACTAACTGTCAGAATCAGATACTGTCAGAAGAGCCAAAGCCCTCGGCCTTTTTGGGAAAAAAGACACTTAGTCGGGAGGCAGAGCAAAAAACGCTCTTATTCGCAAAAAATCCCCTCAAAGGAAGAGAAAATCTGCCGGTTTACACTTGCTAAAGGAACAGGAGCGTCATTTTCATTCGCTCTGCAACTTCGACCGCTTGCGTCCATTGATTCTCAACTCCTTTCTGGGGAAATACCCATGATTTACATAGACGTGGGGTGAGAGATTCGAGCGCCAGACCATGCGACCCGATTTCAACCCATTATCATTTTACGCCGTCACAGCCAAAAAAGCAATCGTCAATTTGACTTTTTCCGCAGACAAGAACCATAAAAAACAGGGCGGAATTTTTTAAGGCAATGCCGCACATTCGACTATTGTGCGGTGTTGCCTTAAAAACCGACCAATAGAAGCAGGGACTCTTCCACCAAAGGTTTGTGGCGCTGGGGGATTCTGCGGACGTTCGAGCGGGAAACGAAGATAGAATAGCTTGCCCTTTTTAACAGGTAATTATAAAAAGTTATTGACAAATTTGTGCGGTTTTGCCATAATTGAAATATCCTTAGAAATGGAGGGGAATTACCCCATGAAAAAGACCTATCCCATTATCACCATTACTCGCCAATATGGAAGCTGGGGCCGTGTCGTTGCCAGGGAGCTGGGCAAGGCTATGGGAATTCCCTTCTATGACGACGAAATCATTGATATGGCGGCCAGAGAAAGCAATTTTGATGCCAAACTCTTCCGGGAAGCGGAAAATACCACAGCCTCCAACAGCTTTCTGTATGCCATCAATCGCTTGGGGTCGGGAACCGCCTTTAGCACCCCGGTCAGTGACCAGTTGTTTACCGCCACCTCGAACGTGATTCGCAGCATTTCAGAGACTCACCCCGCCATTGTCGTGGGTCGCTGTGCGGATTACATCCTTCGAGACTATGCCAAAACGGTGGATATTTTTGTCATGGCCGACCCAGAAGTCCGAGCCAAGCGCATTATGGATTTGCTGACCCTGACCGAGAGCCGTGCCGAAGCCTATATCAAGAAGATGGATAAATCCCAGGCCAGCTATTATAATTTCTATTCTGACATGAAGTGGGATAAGCTGGATCATTATGATTTGGTTATCAACACCAACGGTCTGGAAGTGGAACAAATCGTCCGCATTCTCAAGCTGTATGTTCAGGAAGTGCTGGGCGATGAGCTTCAGGATGCCATCCGAGAGACCCTTGCGGATTATGACCTCTGATTCCCCACACAATGGAGGGATATTCAGCTGACAAATGGATTGTTGTTGCGTATTTTGTTCGAAGCGGTTATAATGAGCTCATCATTCCAAAGAAATAAGACAGAAGGAGCGGGCGGTTTTATGCACTACTATAGGATCATGGACTCGATGGAGGAGCTTTTTAATCCCGAATTCAACGAAGACGACAACATCGTCGTTGTCGCCACCCGAAAAGAACTGGTGCGTAACCCTGCTCTGCCGAGTTGGATGTGTGATTTTAACATCATTGACCCGGATACCATCCACTTTTCCATGGCGGAATCCAACCAATATAATATCACGGGGACATTTTGCATCATCAATCACCAGCGCCAGGAGGAGGAATCCTGCTTCTCTTATACCATTTGGCCCCAAGGGGTGCTTTTTATTGATGAAACTGGCATGGCGGTGAAAATCATTCGCCGTATCCATGCCTATCGTCAGTGGAAGGTTATCGACGTTGGAAGATTCTTCTATAACTTCCTGGAACAGCTCATCTATGGCGACCTTCGTTATCTGGAACAGCTGGAACGAGCCATCTCTAACCTGGAACAGCAGGTTCTCAACGACGATATGGAGGATTTCAACGAGCTGATGAGCGATCTTCGCAAGGACATCATCGACTGTAACCACTATTACAGCCAGCTGGAAGACCTGGGCGGCGAGCTGGTGGACAACGAAAACGAGTTCTTCACGGAGGAGGAAATCCGCAAGTTTGACCAGTTCACCAGCCGTGCGCAGCGCCTGCGGGATGAGGCCACCATGCTGCGTGAGTATTCCATGCAGGTGCAGGAGCTTTATCAGTCCCAGATTGACCAGAATATGAACTCCACCATGAAAACGCTGACCGTCGTGACCATCATCTTTGTGCCGTTGCAGCTGGTGACGGGCTGGTATGGCATGAACTTCAAATATATGCCGGAGCTGGCCAGCCCTTACGGCTATGTGGGGGTGATTGCGGTATGTGTTTTGATCGTGCTTTTCTGCCTGTGGCTCTTCAAAAAGAAAGATCTGTGGTAACAGGTAAGACCAATAAAAAATTCCGCACAGTCTCATGGAGCATCGAAACTCCAGAGGCTGTGCGGCTTCTTTTTGCGAGGAAGAGAAAACGTTTTACTGGGGCAGCAGAAAGGCTTCTATGGCATAGGCTACGCCGTCTTCATCGTGGTGCTTGGTGATGAAGTCCGCAGCGGCTTTACAGGTGGGAGAGGCATTTTCCACTGCCACGCCAAACCCAACGCAGGCGAGCAAATCGGCATCGTTGTCTCCGTCGCCGAAAGCGGCGGTTTCCTCTGGGGAAATGCCCAGCCGATTCATCAGAAACCGCACGCCGGAGTGCTTACCGGCTGCGGCGTTGGAAAGCTCCAACAGCTGGGGAGAGGAGGAGGTCAGATACACCCCAGAAAGATGAGGGGACAGCATGGCCGTGACTTTTTCCTTCATTGCCTGGTCGCTGACCACGACATCCATGCTTTCCAACTCCTGAATGTGCTCCAGCAGGAACCCACGGATGTCCTCCACCAGCGTTCGGGTCTTTTGCACATAAAGAACACCTTGGGGAATTGCTCCGAATTTTTCAGGATTACGGACATAATTGATGTCTCCAAAGGCTTTTCCACGAATAAACCCTTCATACGTCAGCGTTTCCTCCGCCGTCACCTCCAGAACGGTGCGCACGGCCTCCGGCGGCAGGGTGGTGCTGTGCAGACAGGTTTTGGTGGGCAGATGCCACACCGAAGCGCCATTGCTGGTGATGGCATACTCCAAACCGGGCAGGCTGACCACATCGGACGGCAAGGAGTCAAACGCTCGGCCACTGGCAATGACCACATGGATGCCTTGGGCAATGGCGGCCTCTAAAGCGGTTTGGTTGCCAGGGGAGAGACGGCTCTCACTGTTTAGGGTGGTGCGGTCTAAGTCAAGGGCGATGAGTTTGATGTTCATAAAGAAGCCTCCGGTTGTCTGATGTCTGGAGCCATGATACCACAGCCGAAGCGCTTTGAAAAGAGAAGAAAACCGCCCATTGACAACCTGAGATACCAGCCATAGACGGAAGCTGTTTTGCATTTGTTGTACATCTCACAGGGTCAAATGGTTTTTCAGTTATGAAACAGTTATGAAAATTGAAAAAATTTACTCTATTTTTTGAAAAATGGTTTGCTCGGTGACATGCTGTGTCATTGTGTAAAGGCAAATTCCAAAATCAGATTCCATTTTGAATCTCCAAAAATCTTACACATACCAACAACGCCAAAAAATCAATCAGTTACCAAATCGCAAAAAACAAAATTGGCTCACAGTCAGGTCAGAATACAGTCACAAACAGTTATCTCTTAAAATCTGAATTTTAAGTGATAATCATGCAAGAACACAGTAAACAAATTATCAAACTAATAAATTTTTGCATATTTCCGCAACTTTTGTTAGATGTAAAATTTACCAGAATCTACCATCTAAACACCGAAAGAGTCAAAGATATAAAAAGACCCTATGAGATATGACGGCATATAGACGTACATCTCACAGGGTCAAATG
>JAKSQD010000048.1 GCA_024404315.1 Oscillospiraceae bacterium | reverse complement strand
GCCCTGTGCGGTGTCGGGATGGCCGCCCTGAGCACCGGTAATCATACCGTCAGAGCCAACGACCACGTTGCAGTTGAACTTGGTGTCAACCTCCAGAGATGCCAGAACAACGTAATCCAGCTTGTTGACGATAGCGCCCTTGTTCAGGGGGTTGGCGTACAGACCGGCGGAGATACGGTGATGGTTGGGGTTCTTCAAAGAGCGAACAACGTCAAGGTCGAAGTCCTGCGTGTCCAGCATGACACGAGCCATGCCGTCCTCAAGGAGCTGGCACATAGCCTTGGTCAGACCGCCGACACCGAAGCCCATCTTGATGTTGCGCTCACGCATGATTTCTGCGAGGAACTTGGTGGAAGCGATGGATGCGCCGCCGACACCGGTCTGATAGGAGAAGCCGTCCTTGAACCAAGGAGTATTGATGACGACATCGGTGCAGTACTGAGCCATCAGCAGCTTACGCTGGTCGGTGGTGGGCTTTGCTGCGCCGGTAGCAATCTTGGAGGGGATGCCGATTTCGTCCACGACCAGAACGTAGTCAATCTTGGTCATGGGGATGTGAGCGGGGAAGTTGGGGAAGGGGACGAGGCAGTCGGTGATGGCGACGCAGTAGTTTGCGTGGTTGCCGTCAACGACGGAGTAGGACAGAACGCCGCAGTCAGCCTTGCCGCCGATGCCACGGCAGTTGCCGTAATCGTCGCAGGTGGGGGTGCCGATGAAGGCGATGTCAATCTTGCTCTCGCCGGTGGTGATGGCACGGACACGGCCGCCGTGGGAGCGCATGGTTGCCAGACCCTTGAGCTTGCCGGCGGAGATGGCCTCACCAATCTTGCCACGGACGCCGGAGGACTCGATGTTGGTGATGGTGCCGTCCTCAATCATGGGAACCAGAGCGTTATGAGCCTTGCCCAGAGAGGAGGCGCAGATGGTGATGTCCTTGAGACCCATCTTGTGAATCTCTTCCATGACCATGCAGACGATGAGGTCGCCCTCACGGAAATGGTGGTGGAAGGAAACGGTCATGCCGTCATGTGCGTTGCACTTTTCCAGCACCTCACGGATGGAGCTGACCAGCTTGGAATGCTGATTGTTCATCACGGGCTTGATGGTGGGGCCGACCTTGGTGAATTCCTTACCGTCTTTATAGAAATTGCCCTGAAATACCTCTTTGCCGGTGATTTCGAGGATTTCTTCGGGAATGTCTCTTCCTACTGCGTTAATCATTATAAATCCCCCTTATAAACGCCGGATGCCTTAGCCAGCTCAATGGTACGCTTAGCACCGTCATAGAAGGCGATGTCGATCATCTTGCCGTCAACGGTGAAGACGCCGATACCCTGAGCGGACTTCTCCTCAATCTCCTTGACGACCTTCTCAGCAAAGATGATGTCCTTGGGCTTGGGAGTGTAGATGTCGTGGACAATGGGAATCTGACGGGGGTTGATGATGGACTTGCCGTCAAAGCCCATGGTGTGGATGGTCTCCACGTCACGGCGGAAGCCTTCCATGTCGTCCAGGTTGGTGTAAACGGTGTCGAAGCACTGAACGCCAGCGGCACGGGCAGCGATGATCATGTGCTGACGAGCGCCCATCATCTCCACACCGGTGCCGGAAATGGTGGTCTGCAAATCCTTGGTGTAGTCGCCGCCGGAGAGGGCGATACCAAACAGACGGTCGGAGGACTCGCAGATGTCCAGAGCGTGCAGAACGCCCTTTGCGGATTCCAGAGCGGCCATAATCAGCACACGACCGGGCTCTACGCCGAATTCCTTCTCGGACTGCTCGACGGCACGCTCCACCATCTTGACTTCTGCGGCGGTTTCGGTCTTGGGAATACGGATGGCATCGCAGCCACCGGCGACGGCGCAGCGGATGTCCTCCACCCACATATCAGAATCCAAGCCGTTGATACGAACGACACGCTCCACACCACGGTAGTCGATCTCACGCAGGGCGTGGAACAGAGAATAACGGGCGGCGTCCTTCTCCTTCATGGCGACAGCGTCTTCGAGGTCCAGCATGATGGAGTCGGGCTTGTAGATGTAGGGATCCTTAATGAGGCCGGGCTTCTGTGCGTTGAGGAACATCATGCTCCGGCGCAGTCTCTTCTTATTGGGATTCATTCGATGGCACCTCCCCAGGGCAGATTCTTGTTCTGACCCACGGAGCGGAACACGGCACACTCCACACGGGCCTTAATGGTGCAGTCCAGAGTACCCTTGTCCACGATGCTGATCTTCACGTTCTCAACATCCAGACGGTCCAGAGTCTCAAAGACGACCTTTTTAATCTGGTTGCCATACTGCTTGATGACGGCGCTCTCCAGCTCAAAGGTGATGCCCTCACCCTTTGCAGCAGGCTCAACCGTCACCATGCAATCGCTGGATTCCAGAGTTCCAGCCATAGCAGGCTTCTTGATTTTCATAGAAATATCCTCCTCTTTTCTTTTGGTAGAATAGCTTCTATAAGAATAGACTGTCAACCTTACAGGCGGTAGTGATTTCATCTTAATAATTATTAAGATAAGGCAGGATTCCCCCAAAGCTGATAAGACCCAGTGCGGCTGCGGTAATGATAACCTTTGGAACGCTCCATTTACGCTTTCGCAGAAGGTAAAAAGAAAGCAGTCCGATTCCGACGGCGAAAAAGTCAGTTTTCCCCTCCATCGTGTAGTTGTCGGCAGATAATGTGACGATTACATCCAGAATCATAGCATCGCCAAAAAGATCAAGGCTCTGATTGAGGAATTTCACCTGGCTCCTGTTGTGTTCCATTCTCTACGTCACAGCAGCACCAGCATGAAGCTGAAAATCAGCGGCGGCGATGTAAAGACCGTCCAGGGTGACATGGGGGAGTCGTTTTGTCAAGGGGGAATTTAATTGTTTTACATATGAAGAGTGCATCAGCATTATTTTTGCCGATGCACTCTTTACTACTATTATTTTTGAAAACTGAACAATTCATCAACACTCAACTTCTAAAAAACGCAGTCTGTTTTACTCATCTATCATTGTGAAAAAAGAGTTAGGAATTTTGAATATTGTAAAATATTCCATCTTCGTTTGCTTTAGGCGGAGGAGTTACTTGAAACGAGTTCAGACTAAAGAATCAATCTTTATATTAAACTTGTCTGCTCTCTTCTTATGTATGTCCTACAAAAAATAAATCCTGTTAATTGTGCGTTTTTCTGGTAATTAATAACCTTCTGGACATTTACCAGAGTGCCCTATATAATAATTGCTAGAAATGTTGGAATGTTACTGGTTGTGCAGGCTTAACCAACTCTATCCGATTATGTTGGCATCATAGAGGATGCTTTCTTTTGCGTTGGATGGAGCTGGTTCTTTTTTTGCACTTTTTGCAGGAGGTGATGGGTATGCGGATTAAAAAAGTCATAAACAACAACATTCTTTGTGCTATTGACGAAAAAGGCAATGAGATGATCGTCACCGGAAAAGGGCTTGGCTTCAAACGTAAAACCGGAGAATTTATTGATGAAACACAAATTCAAAGGATCTACCGAATGGAACAAAAGCACTCTCAGCATAAGCTCCGTGAGCTGGTGGAGCAGATTCCGCTTGAACACTTAGAACTCACAGAACTGTTAGTGGAGCGAATCAAGCAGGAAATCAAACAGCCTCTCAATGAAACCCTCGTCATAACACTTGCAGACCACATCAGCTTTGCGATTCAGCGCAAGGAAAAAGGAATTGAATTTGCAAATCCCCTAAAGGATTCTATTATGTGCTATTACCCCACAGAGTATCGTTTGGGAAAAGAGTGCCTTACGATGATTGAAAGAGAGTGCCACATTGTTCTTCATCCAGACGAAGCCTCCTTTATTGCACATCATATTGTATGCCGAACTGAATACCAGCATGGGACAGATACAAGAAATCACAAAGCTGCTGGATGGCTGTGTCCGTGTCACAGAATTTTTTTACCACTCGAAGTTTGAACGAAATTCCCTCGATTTTAGCCGTTTTGTGGTTCATTTAAGATATTTGGTTCGCAGAGTTTCCCCCTATTATCTCCCTTTTTCCTGCCCTGATTTTCTGATTGTGAGACGGATGGTGCTTTTATGGTGCCATCCGTCTTTTTCAATCTTACAGAAACGAGGTATTGCAATGAACCATTCAGCTTCTGGCTACCGATATGGACGGCACGCTATTAAATAAGAAGCATGAAATATCACAAATATTTTAAAAACGTGTATCGGCTGGATTGCTGATACACGTTTTTTCGCACAGACTGGCTATAATCATATACGGGGGCAGAAGTTGAATCAATACCCAGCAATTCTTCTATCACTTTTTCGGGTTATAGAGGAAACCACATATCAATATCAGCCCACAATCAGGCAAAGCGTTTCACAAATACACTCAGAATCCTTACACAGCACTGTTGGAGGGAAGCCAGCGGCAGAGCACTATTGTGCAAGGCATCCAGAATCTCGTCAATGCGAGCCTGTGCGCCGGGCATCTGCACATCATTACCCGCATAGACGCACACCGCAGAAGAGGAGCTGTCATATTTGGGGTTGGGCTTGGACTGCTCACGGGACACAACGGGATCAGAGGTGAACCAGTCTGTCAGGATATAACCATCAAAGCCATTCTCCTCCCTTGCGTAACAAGTGATTAGGTCATAGCTGTTCGCTGTGTGGACACCGTTCAGAAGGTTATAAGAGGTCATCAGGGTGGAGGGCTTAGACTCCTCGATGGCAACGGCAAAATTACGAAGGTAGATATCCCTCAGTGTCCGCTCGTGCATATGCACATTGATGAACATCCGGTTATCCTCCTGATTATTGGCACAGTAGTGCTTGATGCAGGCGGCGGTATTAGGGTAAGCCTGAACGCCCCTGACGATTGCCGCCGCACACAGACCGGACAGCAGTGCATCCTCAGAATAATACTCAAAATTGCGTCCGCAGAGGGGATTCCGATGAATATTCATAGCAGGAGCCAGCCATACACGCACACCGAATTGGCTCATTTCTGCACCCACAATATCACCGATTTTCTGAATCATCTCCACATTCCATGAGCAGGCCAGCGAGGTCGCCACGGGCACAGCAGTGCAATACTGATAATAGTCAATTTGCCCCTCCTGCTTTTCGGGCAGCTCATTGTAAAAGTCGCCGAACATCTCACCGCCAGCCAATACCGTTCCCTCCGCATCGGTGCGGAAATGGGGGGTGAGACGGAGACCGGCGGGGCCATCGGCGTTGATCATGTCCTTCACGCCACGGTAAGCCAGCTTGACGGAGGTATCGCCTGCGGCTCCGGGGATACGCTTGCCGGAGGCTCCGATGAGACTGCCGCCCTTTCCACGATCTGTACCCACGCACAAATCAGCCATTTCTTCCGGCGTGAGCTGAGAAACCAGCTGCTCAATGGTATAAGCACCGTTTTTTACATCATCAATCGTAATAACGTGGTCAGTCTCTACCTGCTCTAAGGGCTGGGGAAGATCATCGTAAGCAACGCTGATCTGTGGGATTTTCCTGGCACAAAGGGTAAAGACAGGAGCAGCGTCTTTTTCCTTCTGCTCGGTTTCATAGCTATAGGGAGTGATTCCCTTTGCGGAGATACGCTCAAAGTCGCAGTCCATGGGACAAATGTGCTTCACCCGCTTGGTTACAGCGGTTTCGTCCAACTCAAGGGCAGCAATCACGGCGGTGGTGCGGCTGCTGTTGCCCAGCCTGATGTAATATTTTCCTTTTTCCAGAACATAGGCACACTTTTTCTCGTCAAAGCTTTGGAGACTGGTCATGGGGAAGGAGATCTCCACGGTATCCGTCTCATTGGGACGGAGAAGCTTGGTCTTGGCAAAGCCTGCAAGCACCTGATAGGGCTGCTCCAGCTCAACAGAGGGAACGGAGACATAAACCTGCACCACTTCCTTGCCGCTGTGGGTCTTGCCGATGTTTTTCACCTCAGCCTGCACCGTGACCTGAGTCTCGTCCGCCTGAACGCCCACACAGCGAAGCGCAAACTCGGTGTAGCCCTTGCCGTAGCCGAAGGGATAGAAGGGAGCGACGTTAAAGGTATCGAAATAGCGGTAGCCCACATATACGCCGTCCTTATAATACTCATCGTTGATGTCGCCGTTGTTGTGGCTGAACTCGGCAGAGGAGGGGTAGTCCTCATAGTGCTTTGCCCAAGTGTCGGTGAGCTTGCCGGAGGGGGCGGACTTGCCCAGAAGCACGTCAGCCACGATGTTTCCGGTCTGGTTGCCCAGCTGTCCGATGTGGAGGATGGCGTCCAGACCCTCGATCTCGAAGAGGTCGGCCATTTGAATGATACCGCCGATGTTCAGCAGCACGATGACCTTCTTATAATGCCGTCCCAGCTGGGTGAGGAGGGCTTTTTCGGTGTCCAGCAGGCGGTAATCACCCTGACGGTTCCAGCGGTCGGCACCCTCGCCCGAGTTGCGGGCCAGCACATAAATGGCGGTGTCCGCTTCATCCTGTGCAAGTGCCTCGGCGGTGACCGGTGCGATGGCGGTGGGCAGGAAAGGCTCATCCAGAATCGCAAAAATGAGCATAACCTGTTCCCGCTCTGCCCGTTCCTCTAAGCGATGGATGTATGCCGCCTTTTCCGCCTTTGCTGCCTGTTCCTGAGCGTCCAGCCAGTCCTTGGTGGTGATGGTAAAGCCGGCGTTTTCCAAACCCTGTTCTACGTTGACCACAAAACGGGAATTTACATCGCCTGAGCCTGTACCTCCCTTCACTGTACCCCTTGCGCCGTTGCCGTACAGAGCCACTTTACACGGCTCACTGAGGGGCAGCACTCCGTTATTTTCCATTAGTACCATACATTCACTGGCAACACTGCGGACATAATCCATGTGGGTCTGCTCTGCCTGAGAAATTTCCGGAGTCAGGCTTGCATCATACCGTTTCATAAAAAAACACAACCTTTCGTGACATCATCTGTCAGGTTCAATGATAAAAAGAGCGAGAGCCTCGTCCCGAACAGACAGGGCGAGGTTCTCTTTAGGAAAAAAGAAAGAAAGATACTTTTGACTAAAGCTGTTTTGATTCGAGAGCCTTATCCACCTTTAGGGATAGAACGGGATAAGGCTCTCTTTTCAAGGGGAGAAAACATGAAAAACGCTTTGTAAATTACTCCTTCACGCCGCCCAGAGCAACGCCGTCAACAATGTACTTGGACAGCAGCAGATAGATGACGATGATGGGCACGATTGCCACAGCAATCATCATGTAAACCTTGCCCATGTCCTGGGTCATGAAGTCGGCACCACGCAGGGTAGCGATCAGGATAGGGAGGGTCTGCTTGGTCTTGGTGCTGATGACCAGAGCGGGAACGAAGTAGTTGTTCCAGCTTCCCACGAAGGTGAAGATTGCCTGAACAGCGATTGCGGGACGCATGATGGGGAGAACAATCTTGTTGAAGGTGCCAAACTCACCAGAGCCGTCGATTCTGGATGCCTCGATCAGAGACAGGGACAGAGAGGACTGCATATAGCTGTGCATGAAGTAGAACACGGAGGGAGAAGCGATGGAGGGGATAATCAGGGGCCACAGAGAGTCATTCATGCCCATGCCGGTAATCAGGCGCAGGAAGCCCAGCGCAGTCACCTGAGTGGGCATGACCAGAATCGCCATAATGAAGGTGAAAGCAGCTTTGTTCAGGCGGAAACGGTAAGCATACAGACCGTAAGCAGTCAGTGCGGAGAAGTAGGTCACGATGGCTGCCACACTGGTGGAAACGATCAGGCTGTTGATGATGCCGTTGACGATGGGGATGGTTGCGTCATTGAGAACGTTCTTCAGATTGATCATGAGATTGCCGCCGGGGAGTGCCGCAAAGCCCTTCATCAGCTCAACGTGAGTACGGGAGGAGTTGATGATGAGGATGTAGAAGAAGAACAGGCAGAGGAAGGAAAGGATAATCAAAACGATGTGAGCCACGATCTCACGAATCGGAGTCGGTTTCTTATTCATTATGCCTTTGCTCCTTTCTTAGCTTTCTTGGGCTTGGAACCGTCGTCCATCATCATACGATAGACGAAGAAGCACAGAATGCCGCTGATGATGAACAGGTAAACGGAGAGAGCACCTGCCATGCCGTAGTTCTTGCTCTTCAGGTGAGAGTTCAGCAGCATGATGAGGGTCATAGTGGTACGGTTGGGGCCGCCCTGACCGTTGGTAAGGATCTGGGGAACGTCGAACATCTGGAGACCGCCGATGAGGGAGGTGATCATGGTGTAGGACAGGATGGGCTTGATGAGGGGGAGGGTGATCTTGAAGAACATCTGAGAGTGGGTGCAGCCGTCCAGCTGAGCAGCCTCGAACAGGGAGGGGTTAATGCCTGCGATAGCTGCCATCAGCATGATGGTGGTGTTGCCGAACCACATCATGAAGTTCATCAGAGCGACGATGGCACGGGTGCCGAAGGTGGTCTCGAAGAAGCGGATAGGCTCGGAGACGATGCCGGCGTTGACCAGAATGCTGTTGACGGGGCCGCCGTTGGAGAACAGGGTGAAGAACAGCATTGCAAATGCGGAAGCCATGATGAGGTTGGGGAGATAGATGACCACCTTGAAGAACTGACGGCCATGGATTCTCATACGCTCATCGGTGAACCATGCAGCCAGAACCAAAGCCACGACGATCTGGGGAACAAAGCCCAGAATCCACATGACAAAGGTGTTCCACATATACTTGGGGAGGTCGCTTGCTGCAAGTGCGAGATAGTTCTGGAAGCCGACCCAGTTGGGGCCGATGACCTTCAGACCGGAGTTGTAATACTCGTAGAAGCTGTTGCGGATGGTATCCACCAGAGGGATACATGAGAAAATGAAGAAGGTAATGAAGAATGGAGCAATGAAAATATAGCCCCATTTAGCGTAGCTGACGCTCTTCTGCTTTTTTTTCATAATTTCGCCTCTCTTTTGCTTGAAAGGAGAAGGAGCAGAGAAATTTTCCATTCCTTCCCCCATTCAATTTAGTTCGTTATGACACGGCAGACCGTTTGTGTCTATCAGCCCTCAGGCCAGACAACATTGCCGTTTGCCAGCTCAGGATAACGCTCCTTGATCTTCAGCTCGAAGTTAGCCTTGGCGGTATCGAAATCGACCTGACCATTGAAATAGTCGGTGAAGGCGTTCTGGAAGCACTCGCAGCAGCCCTGATCGTAGGGAGAGACGTTGCTCATGTCGATAGAGGGAGCAGCCTCAGCAAAGAGGGCGACGTGGTTCTGACCGGCAAGGAAGTCAGACTTGTAGTCGGGGTCAGCAGCGATGGAGTTCATAGCCTCCTCGTTGTTGGTGAAGTCCTGAGTCTCCAGAGTAATGGTGGTCAGGATCTCGGGATCAGCGGTCATGCTCAGCATGATGTCCTTCAGGTGCTCGGCGTTATCAGTGCCACGGGCAGCGATCAGCCAAGAACCGCCCCAGAAGAAGGGCATAGGACCACGGCAGACAGCCCAGTCACCGAAGCCTTCCTCACCGGCATTGCCCTTGAGGGTGAAGTTGATGCCCCAAGTGGAGTAGAAGAAGCCAAAGACCTTGGAGTCAGCGCCCTGATCGGAGTTCCATTCGTCGGTGAACTGACCGCCGACCTTGTGGTTCAGACCCTCGTCAGTGTAACGCTTGCACTGCTCGACCCAATCCATCAGGCTCTGGTCAACAATAACATCGTTACCGTTGACCCAAGGAGCGGAAACGTTGTTGCCAAAGACACGGTAAGTATCAGCCACGGAGCAGAGAGCGTAATAGCCCTTTTCCTTCAGCTTGTTGGCGGCATCGTCAAACTTGGTCCAGTCGGACAGCAGCTCCTGAATGGCATCGGGATCGTCAGTGCCGAACACGTCCTTAGCGATGGAGCGGCGATAGGCGAACAGACCGGGAGTAGCCTGCCAAGAAGTACCACGGATCTCGCCGTTGGCATCGGTGACGACATCCTGAGTATACTTGTACTGAGCGGACAGGTCGTCAGCGGTGATGCCCAGCTCGGACAGGGGAACAGCCACGTCAACGTCAGCGTCAGTGTATTTCAGAGCATAGTCAGCCTCGACGAGGAACAGGTCAACCTTGTCATCGTCAGCGGCAGAGCCCTG
Source organism: Oscillospiraceae bacterium (assembly GCA_024404315.1). Taxonomy (GTDB): domain Bacteria; phylum Bacillota; class Clostridia; order Oscillospirales; family Oscillospiraceae; genus Onthomonas. Next base: position 11,988 of record JAKSQD010000048.1, on the reverse strand, counting down.
ATTTGCAAGAGCCTCGTCCAGCTTCTGCTGATACACGCCGTCCTGATTGGCGTTGATGGTCCAGTGGACCTCAGTACCGTCAGACAGGTAAGTGACGGTCAGATCCTTAGAGGTCTTAGCATTGCCGTCAGCATCACGCTCGACACCGGGATAGTAAGTGTTGAACAGACCCTGGAACTCCTGATTCCAGACATAGATGTTAATGATCTTGCCCTCAGCAGTGGCAGCCTCACCACCGGTGGAAGCATCAGCAGCAGGCTTGGAGCTGCCGCCGCCGCAGGCAACCAGGCTCAGAGCCATTGCCAGTGCCAGAAGCAGACTAATGATCTTTTTCTTCATAAAAACGAATCCTCCTTGAAAAGTATTTGTTAAAACTCCGCTTATGAAGCTGGATACATTGTAACAGGATTCTTCTTTGCCTTATATAATATTTACGGTCAAAAATATCAAATTCCTGCTTCCTTTTTCGGCTCATATCGTGTAAAATGTTACTTAGGAGCTGGTTATTTTACGATTAAAAGTGAATGTTTTATTGTTTCTTCATGACATTTCACCAATTTATATATAATATTCATGCGATTGGTTTCAACATAACGACAGGCCTTTTGTTTAGTTATACAAATTTTTTTATTTTCCCGCTTTTGTCCGCAAAATTGATTGAAACCCGTGACAGATTATGCTATTGTGTTTCATAGTACCAAAAGAAAGGGATTCAAAGGTAATGAACGAACAATTGGATTGGGTTAAACAGAAGGATGAGAAGACGGAATTTTCTTACCGCCCCCTTTCTGAGGAGCTTCTCTTTTTAAACGCCGTGGCAGACGGCAACATCAATCTGGTACAGCAAAACTGTGTTGATAAGCGGTTCAGTGACCCTGTGGGACTGGGTACCTTATCCACAAGTCCTGTCATGAATATGAAATATCATTTTGTTATCACCGCCGCCTTACTCTCACGCAGATGTATCGAATCGGGCATGAGTGTCAACGAAGCCTTTGGACTAAGTGATTACTATATCCAACGGATCGACAAGGTGCAGACCCTTCCGGAGGGCGCACATCTTCATGTTCATATGGTCATGGACTATACCCGACGGATGCGGCTGATTCAGCACCCCAACGCCTCCAAGCAGGTCATTGATGCCATTGATTTTATTTACACCCATATCACCGAGCGCATCACCGTTGATATGCTGGCCAGCTCCATTCATATTTCTCAGGCTTATTTTTCACGGCTGTTTAAAAAAGAGATTGGCGTATCCGTCAGCAGTTATATTCGTGACCGAAAGATCGAGTACGCCAAAAGCCTGCTGCAATTCTCCGAAATGGAGATGGCAGATATTTCTGCTTATCTTTCCTTCTCCTCTCAGAGCCACTTTATCCAGCAGTTCCGCCAGCAGACGGGACTGACCCCAAAGGTCTTTCGGGAGCAAAACCACGGAGCACGCTGGAGAGAACCACAGCGCACGCCCCCTGAACACACCATGGAATAAAACAAGACCTGCAAACGCTTTTTTCGTGCCTTGCAGGTCTATTTTTTTACATCACCAGCTTGATCTCATTGACATCAGTCAGGACGCTTTCGGGAACGAAATTCCCCTCCATCAAGGTGCCATTGACGCTCAGACGCTGGCAGCCGTTCTGCCTGCCGTCGGGATTCTCCACAACGATATGCAGCTTTTTACCCCGGAACTGCTTTTCAATCTCAAAGCCTGCCCAATCGTGAGGAATGGAAGGAGCAATTTTCAGTCCCTCCAGCGTGGGGCGTATACCCAGAATGCCCTCGACACAGCCCACCATCACCGTGGAGGCAGTACCCGTCAGCCAATGAACGTGGGAGCGTCCAAAGTGGGGGCTTGCCTTCCCCTCGGTAAACTGTCCGTAGCAGTAAGGCTCAATGCCCCGAAGCTCAGCACGGTCATTCTGCATGGAAGGAGCGTTCTCGCTGAAATAGGCAAAGGCCCGGTCACCGTGTCCCATCAAAGCCTCGGCAAGAATAAGCCATCCCTGAGACTGAGAGAAAATACCGGCATTTTCCTTCACACCCTGATTGTAAATGACCGCCAAAGCCCCCTCGAAGGCATGGGCATGATAGGGCGGGTCCATCAGGATCGCGCCATAAGCGGTATTGAGCTGTTCCCATACCCGGTCAAGGGCGGCTTCTGCCTGCTCCTTGGTGGCAAGAGTGCTGATGACTGCCCAGCTCTGTGGATTAAGCCACAGGTTTGCCTCAGGTGCGGTGCGCTCCCCGATGGTTTCTCCCGCCTCGGTAAAGCCACGGATAAAGCGATCCTCATTCCAGCACAGCTCATTCAGCAGCTCTTTGAGGGCTTTCTGCTCTTGGGTGAGCCATGCGGCATATTCTGTGTCATTTTTGTACTGGGCAAAGGCGTTCAGCACCGTATAGGCATAGTAGAACTGGAGAGCAACGAAGGTGGATTCACCCTTTGCACCCAGTCTCAGGCAATCATTCCAGTCCGCATAGAGTCCGGCGGGCATTCCGTGGGGTCCAAGATGGTCACGGGAGAAAGCAAGCGCCCGTTTGAGGTGGTCGTACACTGTGCCCTCGTCCCTGTTGGCGTAGGGAATGACTTCATTGAGGAAATCGGTATTACCTGTCTCCGCAATGTACTTGTAAACCGTGGGAAAGAGCCACAGGGCATCGTCCGCACGATAAGCAGGGTGTCCTGTCTCACGGACATAGGAATCATCATCAGGGGTATCCTCGTGTCCGGCGTTGTGGGTGAACTTCACCAGAGGCAGTCCGCCTCCGTTGTCCACCTGAGCAGACAGCATGAAGCGGAGCTTATCCGCCGCCATTTCAGGTGCAAGATGAATAATGCCCTGAATGTCCTGAACGGTATCACGGTAGCCGTAGCCGTTGCGCAGTCCGCAGTAGGTGAAGGATGCGGCACGAGACCAGATGAAGGTCATAAAACAGTTATAGGCATTCCATGTGTTGAGCATGGTGTCAAACTCGGCACAGGGGGTCTTGATCTGGAACGCCTCCAGACGGCTTTCCCAAAGGGTTTTCAGCTCCTCCATCTGGCTGGCACAAACGGCGGATACCTCCTGATAAGCGTCACAAACCGCCTTTGCCTCTGCGTCGTTCTTTTCGCCCAGCAGGAAAGCAACGGTCTTGCTTTCACCGGCTTTGAGGGCGATGACGGTGGACAGTGCGCCCACGACATTCTCGTTATAATTCAGGATGCTGCCTAAATCACCTGTTTCCACGCCCACAGGATTCTTGTAATCATGATAAAGCCCTAAAAAGGCTTTTTTGTCGCCGCAGTAGGAGGAAACCTCCGCTCCGGCGAGAGCGAAAAACCGCTCGGTCACATTCTTTGCGTCCACATCGTCGGTAACGGCATCCAGATTACCGTGAATCTGCTGTACAATACGGTTTCCACGGAACAGTGTGCGTGTAATAAACTGAGAATATTGCAGGTTGACCTGATCGTTTTCGTAGTTTCCTACATTGGTGAACTCACAAGCTCCTGTGATCGTCAGTTCACGGTCTGTGTCTCCGGTATTGGTGAGGGTCAGCTCCCATACCTCATGAGTGGCGTGATCGGGAACAAAATAGACTGCCTCGCTGTGAATGCCCTCATAATCGGCACTCAGCACCGTATAGCCCAAACCGTGGCGGCACCGGCTCTTGTAAACCTCCAAGGGCTTCCCCACAGGCTGCCATGAGGCAGACCAATAGTCCCCGCTGCTGTTGTCACGCAAATAAATGTATCTGCCCGGTCTGTCAAACTGGTTGAACACATAGCGCAGGATACGCCCGTTGGCACCGGACTTTGCAAAGCTGTAGCCCCCCGCATTATTGGAAATGAGGGCACCGTATTCGGGTGAGCCGAGGTAATTCGCCCAGGGCATGGGAGTGTCGGGACGAGTCACGACATATTCCCGCCGGGAATCATCAAAATATCCATATTTCATAAAGAAAACTGTTCCTTTCGTTAAATCAGTTCGATCACAAGCTGAGAATCCTCCTGTAATTGAGTGCGGCTGAGCACCAGCTTTTCGCCCTGCTCCGTGACGGACATCGCAGAATCATTCAGCGTGGCAGAGCCGATCTGATACGCTCCGTAGTCCTTACCCGTGGCGTTGCGATAGGTCACATGAAGCTTTTTTCCCGCAAACACAAGGGAAATGCCGGCTTCTCCCTGTTTGTCAAACTGCTCACGAACCAGCTTCGGCTCTATGATCAGCTGTCCCAGCTCGCCACGGACACCAAAGACCTGTGTGATAACGGTCATCATAAACCAGCTTGCTGCTCCGGTGAGATAGTGATACACGCCTCTGCCGTCAATGCGGAAGTATTCGGGGATTCCGGGGTAGATTTTGCTTGTATTAAAATTCAGCGCCGCCCTTGCAAGGGTGCTCAGTGCCTTCCAGCCCTCCCGCACAAAGCCCCGCTGATAAAGTGCATTGGCGTACATGGTAGTCATATGGGAGAAAACAGCCCCGTTTTCCTTTTCTCCATAGGCAAAGCCAAACATTCTGCCCATGTCAAATTTCAGCTCTTGAAAATCAGTATTCAGCCGATAGCCGCCAATCTCCTCACGGTAAAGGTAACGGTCCGCACTGCGTGTGATGGTACGGATCTGCTCCTCGGTTGCCGTGCCGCCCATAATAGCAAAGACCTGTCCTGTCAGCATCATGCGGACGCCCCGCTCAGTGATGCCCTCAACTCTTCGTCCGTTGTTATCATAATAGCTGTTAAACCAGCCGTCATCCTCACCGATGGAAAGCCACTCCTGACGGCGCAGATGTTCCATGAGCCATGCCGCCTTTGTGTCCAGATCCTCCGCGATCCAAGAGAGGGAAAGCTCTGCCGCCGCTCCGCTGACACTGTGCCTACAGCTCTGGGTGTACTGTGCAAGAATAGCATTTTTTTGCTCTACACTGTCATAAATAGCGGTATCCTGTCCCAGCAGGAGCTTCAGCTCAGCCAGAACACAGCGTCTATCCTCGCCGGTGATACGAGACAGGTCACGCAAAAGCGCTGCCAGCGTGCGCAGGTTTCCGGCATAGGCATAGGTAAAAGCCACACTCTCCCCACGCTCTGCCGCCATATCCAATGCGTCATTCCAGTCAGCGCCCCGCATACGAAGGACATTGTGCTCTCCCACCTCATAAAAGGCGGTAAGCTGTTGGATCAGCAAATGCTCCAAAATGCTTCCCTGATAGACCATGCCCTCTGCCGTGCGCTGGCGGTTTCCATCGGTCTCGCTCCAGAGCGCATCAATGGCTGTTCCACGCAGGGACTGTGCGTCCTTGAAGTAGCAAACAGGCTCATCCAAAACAGTGATATCTCCGGTCTGGTCGATATAAAGCTGAGTGGTCATGAGAGGCCAAAGAGCATGATCCATCCAGACACGGGCAATGCCGTTGCGGTCAGCGATAAAGCTTCCTAAGCCAGCACCGATGATCGTAGCGTTGGTGCCATCCAAACGCACACCGCCGAAATTTGCCGCTATCATTTCCCGCACCTGAGAAGGATTCATGAGCAGCAGGGAAAGGCAGTCCTGCCACAGGTCACGCCAGCCTCGTCCGCCTCTGCCATAATCATGGTGAGGGAGAAAGGAACAGCCAAAGATGCGGCGCAGGAAGGGCTGGAAGCTCACCCAGCGCATGAGGGCATCAAAGCGGTCATCTGCTGTGCGATACTGCACGTTGACCTGTTCCTTCCAATAAGACTTTACCTCTTGGAGGGCGGCTTCTGCCTTGTCACCCCCGCAAAGCTCCTTTGCAATGCGCTTCAATTCCTCCTGCCGGGTGGTAATGCCCATCACAAGGACAAATTCGGTGGTTGCCCCTGCGTTCAGTGTGACAGGGGCAAAGCAGATACCACCCATTGCTTCCCGTCCATCGACGGCAGCACCCACGCCGACACCCTCTTGATTTTCATAAACCGCTCTGGGATGTAGAAAGGTTCCGCCCTCTCCCAAATATTCTTCAACCGTAGGATAAAAGGCGGCAGGTGCTTCACCACTGCCTGATGCCCCCATGACATAATAGAGCTTGTCATTGGTGCGGTGTCCTTTTTCGTCAAAGGACATAGTAGGCTTGACAATGACACCTTGCTCAGTTGTCCAGATGCGATGGAGCATAGAGGTTACATTTCGGTGGTCACGGATATTGTCGGCACTGCGTCCGTAAATGGGAATGGCTCCAATTCCTGTGACTGCTTTCGGCGCTTCGGCTGTGTTGGTAATGCGGACATGAAGCACCTCAGCCGTTTCGTGAACAGGCACAAAGGAGGTCAGCTCTGCACGCAGACCCATTGCCACACTCTCACGGCTGACTGTATGCCACATCAGTCCAGCGGTGACTCGGCTCTGATCCTGTGCAGGAGTGAACCGTTCCGCCTCCTGCTGGGCAGAAACGCCTGTAGCTGACCAGACTCCGTCCTCTGTCACCACCCAGAAATTGCGGGTGCTCCGGTTATTATGGAGGTTTTCCGAGCTGACAGGCTCCAGCAGGAAGGATTCCTGATCCAGCTTGCTGTCTCCGCCCAGATTCGGCGTGACGGCACTTTTCAAGCCGCCCTCTCCCGCCAGCGGGAAATACAGATAGCTGATATTTTCTGCATTTCCCAGCGAGAATGTGCCATTCCTATCCAGAAACTCAATGGATTTCATGCTTACATCTCCTTCTGATATACTTTAACATAGTCTATCTCAAAGACCTCATTTTCAAAGTCTGTCGAGTCATCTGGATCGCCGACCCACTCACCACCTATGGCTAGATTTAAGACCAGATACATTGCATGGTCAAAGGGAGCAGGAAAGTCCGCAGGAAAGTTATGTTTATCCGTTGCATACCAGTCAGACACAGAAAAATACTCTTTTCCGTCCATATACCAGCGGATTTCCCCCATTTCCCAGAGAAGGGAAACCGTGTGAAAATCCTGAGAGAAGTCACCGACCTCCAGTATCATGCCGCCCTGTGTCTGCTTGTGGGGCAATCCATAATGAATGGTAGAAAAAACCTCACTGGGTTTGCTTCCAATGACCTCCATAATATCAATTTCGCCACATCTGGGCCAGCAGCCATAATCCTGCTCCCCCTCGGACATGAGCCAAAAGGCAGGCAGGAAGCCTTTGCCCTTCGGGGTTCTGAACCGAGCCTCAAAAATGCCATAGGTAAAGAAACGCTTTCCCGCAGTGGATATCCTGCCGGAATAATAGCGATTTTTCTCCTTAACGGGACGAATGGTCAGAATGCTGTCCTTTTGATACAATACCGCATCAGAATCAATATACTCCTGCCATTCCTCATTGACCCAGCCCACTTCGTGGGTCTCCACGTTCCAGACCGAGCGGTCAAGGCATTCTCCGTCGAAATGTTCTTCAAAGATTGGTATATATCCCTTATAATCCAATTTTTCTTTATTCAAAACGTCCCTTCATCCCTTCTGCCTCGATTTCCCGTCCTACGGCTTCAAAAGCATTCCGCAGGTAATAGGCATTGATATAAGCACCGCCTGCCAAACCAATCAATCCAAACAGTCCCGCCCAGAAGCCCAGATAAGAGGGGAAGGCTGTCGTAAAGAGAAGTGGAAGAAGATTGATGCAGGTTATGGTGAGCGTGGTCTTGAAGCATTTCAAAGACAACAGGCAGGCGTTTTTGAAATGTCCCCTAAAGCTGTTCTCAAAGCGTCCGATGAGCGGAAACAGCCATGATAAAATTGCCGTCAAGCACAGTGCAAAAAACGCCAGCACAATCCATAGAAGCGGACTAAAAAGCAATTCTGTTGCAAAAAGATATTGTCTGACGATGGAGAGAGCAGTCACATCCACAAACAGCAGCAGCGTGGCAGAAACAGCTTGATTAAAGTTGGATTTTATACCTTTGAGCATGTCCTTGACAGGAGAAACCTCCTCTCCCCATGACAGCTTCATCAGCACTCCATAAACCGAAGCCAGCACTGCGCCAGAGCATACCACCGTTCCATAGAACACAAGCAAGAGCAGATTCACCAGAATCAAATCACACAGCCTTGTCAGGAATCGAATCATCGCACTGTTTTCGTTCATTGCGTTTTTCACGGCAGATATCCTCCTCTAATGAAGTATGAACGGAAGGAATATAGTTTCGCTCTTTATTATAAAGATACAGCGGCAACTATTATATCAAAGTAATTTGTAAAATATCAGATTGATAACTTTTTTCTTGCAGCATTTGAAAAACGAGCCTGTTCCTTGTATGACATAGGTGTAAGCTTATGAACTACTGACATTCTGATCTTGTGTCTTCTCGAAAAAGAAGAAAAGGACGCTGAAAGCGTCCAAACCTGTGCCGCCGAAAGGCGGCACTCTGCGTTTCAATGCAAACCGTCTCCGGGGGAGACTTTGTGTTGAAACGCTAACAAGCAGCCTGTGGAGCTGTGACCAACGGGAATGCCCGCAGGGTGCACCAAGCCCTCGGCAGAGCGCACGATTGCCGCAGGCAATACCACCGCCAAGGGGACCCCAAAAAGTCCAAAAGACTTTTTGGGGAGAGGAGCCGTAACGGAACGAGTGAGCCCCGACGCTTTTGCGGAGGGGCGAGGGATGTGGAGTCTACGGCGACGAGGTGGTGAGTAAGTGCGCCCTTCGGGGCTGAGTTTGAGAAGGGGTGTCCCCGTCTCAAACAAAAATCGCAGATTTTTGAAAAATAGTACCACTGTTTCCGTTTATCAAAGTATGAAATAAAGGCGATTGTTTGCCCATTGTTAAGAAAAATCCGCTTAATAATTCCGCCTTTTCAAAACAGAAATCCAACGTGATACCAGCATAGTATCAAATCAGGCGAAAATGATATCACTCAAAATTTAGCTTCGCTAACAAGATACCATTTTCGCCCTTTTGGGTACTACTTTTTAAAGGTTTAGCAGTAAAATCGTCTGAAATGATACCAGTACCAAAACCGTCTGTTTTGGTATCAATCATAAATCTCGAAGCTGTCCTTTGCTATCCTATCAGGCAGGCTGTTCCGCTTTCACTTTCTCCGCCTCCGCTTTCTTTTTGTAGTAGCACCGCAGAGAGGCTTCCCGCTGTTTCCTGCGCTTCTCCTTGAGCTTCGCCTCGGCTTCAAGCTCTTCGGGAGTCAGCACCTTCGGGGGAATCTCAAACTTTCCGATGTAGTTGAGGTAAACTTCAATCTCCTGCACCCGCTCACCGTCGATCTTTTCCGCCTGATGTACCACGATTTTATCCACAAATTCATTCAGAATGGGCGTGGTCAGCTCGGTAATCTCCGCATAACGGTGGGTCAGCTCCATAAACTTCTCCACATTTGCCGAATCCTTCTGGAAAACCTGCAATTCCTCCTCTGCCTTCTGAATCTCTCCTTCCAGCTCCGCCTGCTCCTGCTCGTAGCGGCTCACCATCGTCTGAAAGCGTTTATCGGTAATCTTTCCGGCAAAATTCGCTTCATATAAGCCCTGAATCAGGTCATCCAGCTCAGAAAATCGCTTTTTGCTGTCATTCAGCTTCTTTTCCAGTTCCTTGGCGGCATCCTTCTGACGAAGCTGACTCTGTTCCATAATCTTCTCCCGGAACGCCTGCGGGTCGGCAACGGCACTTTTGCAGGCGTATTGAATCATCTCCAACGCAATCGCCCGTAAGCTGTCCGTTCCAACGCTGTGCTCCGAACAGGCAACATCCAGCAGGCTGGCGGCGTTGGCATAGGACGAGCACACATATCTGTCCTGCATCTTTCCCCGTTTGGTGGGGTCGGATTTCAACGGCTTTCCCACGCCACGCTTATTCCGCATTTTTGCACCACAATCAGCGCAGAAAACCAGACCCGTGAGGGGATTTGCTTCACCAATGGTGTCCGTTCGGCGGATGGTTTTTCTCAGCTTCTGCACCAGCTCCCATGTGGGCTTGTCAATGATTGGCTCCTGCGTGTTCTCGGTGATGAGCCAATCAGAAGGGTCATTCTTTTTGGACTTTTTCGTCTTATAGGATATGGTTTTATACCGAAAACTTACCGTATGACCAAGATATTCCGGTCGTTCCAGAATATCCGCCACCGTTGCCATCTGCCAGTTATAGGGCTTGATGGTTTCAAGTCGCTTCTGATGGTTTCCGAGTCCCTGTTTGGCGAGGTAATAGCTGGGAACCTCGACTTTATCCGCCTGCAAAATCTTAGCAATCTGATAAGGACCGTTGCCCTCCACGCAGAGCCGGTAGATACGGCGGACAACGTCGGCGGCCTCCTCGTCAATCACCCAATGCTCCTTATCCTCCGGGTCAGCCTTGTAACCATAGATGATGTTCCCGCACATATGCTTGCCGGAGTTACCTTTCATTTTCAAGGTTGCCGTAATCTTCCGACTGCAATCCCTGACGTAAAATTCATTCATCACGTTTAAAAACGGGGTAAATTCATAACTTCCCTGCACATCACTGTCCACACCGTTGCCAATGGCGATGAAACGAACCCCCTTTTGCGGGAACAAAACCTCGGTATAAAAACCGACCTCCAGATAGTTACGCCCCACACGGCTCATATCCTTTGCGATAATGACCTGAACCTTTCCGGCTTCTACGTCCTCAATCAACTGCTTCCACGCCGGACGGTCAAAATTTGCTCCACTGTATCCATCATCTGTATAGTGCCGAATGTTGTGGAATCCACGCTGTTCTGCATTCTTTTCCAACAGAATCTTTTGATTGATGATAGAATTGCTGTCACCCTGTACATCATCGTCACGGCTCAGACGTTCATAGAGTGCCGTGATTCGCTCCATTTCGGGAATCCGCATTAGCTTTCACCTCCCATAACTTCCACCTTTCCGATAAAGTTGAAGTAAATCTCAATGTCCTGCGTATAGTGCTTTCTGTCTCCGATGCGGTCATGCACCACGATTTTTTCGAGGAAGGTTTCCACAATTTCAGGGGTCAGCTCCGAGAAGTCCGCATACCGTCTGACCAGCTTCAAGAACGCTTTCCCATCCGAAAGGCTGTTTTCCCATTCTTTCAGCTGGGTTTCCAGCACAGGAAGTTCATTTTCAAGCTGTTCCTGCTCGGCTTCATACTTCGCCGTCAGCGTGGCAAGTCGTTCATCGGTCAGCATACCTTTAAAATTGGCTTCGTATGCTCCCTGAATCAGATCATCCAGCTCTGCATGGCGTTTCCGCATTTTCTGAACCTGTTTTCTCAGATTCTGCACCGATTCGCCCTGTTCTCTGCGGATATTAGACGATTTCAGCCTTGAAAGAAATTTGCTTTCATTCGACATTGCATCATTCGCAAGCCCTCTCAGGCTTTCCAGCACCAGCTCTGTCAATGCCTGGGCATGGACGGCATGACGGGCGCACTCAGGATTGTGCTGTTTCAGACTGTTCACATAGGTCTTACATGTGAAAATATCCAGCGGCTTTATTATTCCACCCGTGAGTTCTCCCTTGCGATTCTTTCTGGGATAGGAGCGGGCACGATGATTCAGCATAGGCTCACCGCAATCTGCACAAACCACATATCCCTCCAGAGGCGTTCTGTTCTCAACCTTAATCGTGGGCGTTCTCGTCTCACTGATGGATTTGGTCACAGCCTCCTGTACTTCCTGCACACGATGCCACAGCTCAGGAGAGATGATTGCTTCGTGAGTTCCCTCAATCATCTCCCATTTTTCTTCAGGATTGAGAATCACTTCTTTGCTTTTATAGGAAGGTTTGTTGAATTTGAAGTTTACAGTTATGCCCATATACTCCCTGTTTGCAAGGTACAAAGAGGTGCTGTACTACAATGGGCTTCATCTGCTGAGTACAAAGGCGATTGGCTGTATTCGTGGTCAGACAGACCGGAATATCCGCAAATTGAGAGCCACTATGACCAGAAAGCTACACAAACAGCTTCGGACAGCTTTGGAGCAGAGATTATCTGAAAATCTGCCCATTACCACCACGCAGAGACAATTCTTGGAGGAATGCAGTTGAAAAATCTCTTTGAAAATACCAGCTCATACTGGGTACGGTACAGCCAAT
>JAKSQD010000047.1 GCA_024404315.1 Oscillospiraceae bacterium | reverse complement strand
ATGCGGTATTGCCTTAAAGCCCAATCATTGGTTTTTCAAACAAAAAAGCAGACCCGGAGTGTTGCTTCCGAGTCTGCTTTTGCTTTGTTTTGGATAGAGAGGGCTGGAAAATCACATATCAGACCAGTCCACAACGTCCTTGTTTTTGACGAAGTATTCCACGCCGGAATACACCGTGGTCAGAACAATCAACCAGCATCCAATCAGGTCGAGGGTAGGCTGGTTGGTGAAGGCCAGCATGAGAATAATCACCACCATGGTGGAGGCGGTTTTGACCTTGCCCGACCAGCCAGCGGCAATGACCTTGCCACGGTCGGCGGCAATCATACGCAGGGCGGAGACGGCGAACTCACGACCCACCACCAGCAACAGCATCCAGGCGGCCATGCGACCCCATTCCACGAACATGCACATTGCGGCAGTCACCAGCATTTTGTCAGCGATGGGATCGACAAACTTGCCAAAGTCCGTCACCATGTTGCAGCGGCGGGCGATTTGTCCATCCAGGAAGTCACTGATGCTGGCAATGATGAAGATAGCAAGGCCAATCTGGACATGCCAGGGGAAATCAACATAAAGAACAGCCAGGAACGCCGGGATGAGAATCACCCGGACCATGGTAATTTTATTCGCAAGATTCATATCATGCGTCCTCCTCTTCGATTTCACCCATCATATCACCATCAACCGTATCTGTCAATGTGACGTGGACAAAGCTGCCGGAGGGAACCTCGCCCGCAGCGGTGAAATAGACGTGACCATCCACGTCGGGGGAGTCGGCATAGGTGCGGCCACGCCAGCAGCCCATTTCCTCGTCAAAACCCTCCACGATGACCTCCACGGTTTCACCCAGGCGGCTTTCGTTGTATTCATCAATCACGTCGCTCTGTACATCCACCAGCAGGTCAAGGCGGTGAGCGGCCACTTCCTCATCCACCTGGTTTTCCATGGTGGCGGCGGGCGTGCCCTCCTCCGGGGAGTACTGGAACACACCGGCACGAACCAGCTTTTGCTCACGCAGGAACTGGCATAGCTCCTCAAACATCTCCTCCGTCTCGCCGGGGAGACCGGTGATGAGGGAGGTGCGGAGAACGGCATCGGGCAGCTTGGTGCGGATGCGGTTCAGCAGGTCTTCAATCTTCTCCCGGTTGCCCCAGCGGTGCATGGAGCGCAGCAGAGTGCCGTCACAGTGCTGAAGGGGAATGTCAAAGTAGTGGAGAATCTTCGGCTCCTCGGCGATGGTATCCAGCAGCTCGTCCGTGAAGTGGTCGGGGTAAATATAGTGTAGACGAATCCAGTGGAAATCCAGCTTGCACAGCTCCCGCAGCAGCTCGGGCAGGGCACGGCGGTGATACAGGTCAAGACCGTAGCGGGAAATGTCCTGAGCAATGACAATCAGCTCCTTGACACCCTGCTCTTCCAGGTACTTGGCCTCTTCGAGAATGCCCTCCATAGGGCGGCTGCGGTACTTTCCTCGGATTTTGGGGATGGCGCAGAAAGCGCAGTTGTTGCTGCAACCCTCAGCGATTTTGAGGTAAGCCATATAAGGCTCTGTGGTCAGTACCCGGAGATTTTCCTCCTCGGTCTGGTTGATGTCGCCGTAGTATTCGGGCATCTGATCGGCCATGACCTCCTCCACGGCGGCCACGATATCGGTATAAGAGCCGGTGCCCAGAATGCCGTCCACCTCGGGGAGAGATTCTTTGATTTCCTCCCGGTAGCGCTGGCTCAGGCAGCCCGCCACCAGAATTTTGGTGAGCTGGCCTTCTTCCTTTAGGTTGGCCATGGCCAAGATGTTGGCGATGCCCTCTTCCTTGGCAGCGTCGATGAAGCCGCAGGTGTTGATGACGCAGACATCCGCCCCGGCGGGGTTCATGACCAGCTCGTGGCCTGCGTCCTGCACCAGACTCATCATCTGCTCGGTGTTCACCCGGTTTTTGTCGCAGCCGAGGGAAATAAATGCGATTTTATAGCGTTTTTTCATGTTGTATCCTCTTGTCAGTCAGTGAAAGAACCACTTTGGGGTGTCTGTTTGCGTGAGGGGCGAGGGGTTATTCCTCCCCGTCAGAAGGGTGGAAGGCTTCCAGCGCTTCCCGCACCTCGTCCCAGCCGAAGCCACGGCGCAGGAGGAAGCCCTGCAAGCGCCCCAGCTCCTTTTGGTCGGGAACCTTGCCCCGGAGCCGTTTTTCAATCAGGCGTTGGAGGGTGTCCTCTGGGATGTCTGCCTCCTGCATGGCCGCCGCCCAGCATTCCCGGGGAACTTTCCGGCGGAACAGCTCCTGTTCCAGCTTTTTTCGGCCATATCCCCGACCGGCGTAATGACGCACCACAGAGGCGGCATACCGGGCATCGTTGAGAATGCCCAGTTCCTCCAGCCAATCCGCCGCCAGTTGGCTGGAAGCAGCCTCTTCCCCCTTCTCGTGCAGCTTTTGCAGCAGCTCTCCACGGGAGAGCATCCGGGCGGAACAGATACGGGCGGCGGTGGACTTGGCGGAGGAGCGCTTTGCCGCCTCGGTCAGGTCGTTGTATTCTGCCGGGGACAGCTCCTTTCCGGCGTAGAGCTGGTAGAGCAGCACCTCGTCTTGGGTGAGCTTGACCAGCTCCGCATCCTGAAAGAAGACCAGAACCCGGCCTTTGATGTGTTTGGAAGCCTCAAGTTTGATGATGGTTGGCATCAGCCTTCAAAGTCCTCGGCGGAGATATCCAGCCGCAGCAGGTTTTCAAAGTCGTCCACGTCACGGGGAGCGGGAATGGACTCCTCTTTGGCGGCCTTGCCCCGCTTGGCCTTGGGTGCTTCGGCGGGAGCCTCCTCCGCTTCCTCGGCGGGCGCTTCGGCGGCGGGCAGGGGGGCACGTCCGGCGGCCTGAGCTGCGGCCAGAGCCTGACGGCTGAGGAGCTTGTAAGCGTTGGCACGGATTTTCTTGTTCAGCTCGGCGGCCTCTTCGGGGTGATCCTTGAAGTACTGCTTGGCAGCATCACGACCCTGACCCAAGCGGATATCCCCCATAGAGAACCAGCTACCGGACTTTTCAACCAGGTTGAGCTGAACGCCCAAATCCACCAGCTCACCCAGAGCGGAAATACCCTCACCATACATGATGTCAAATTCCGCCTCACGGAAGGGAGGAGCCACCTTGTTTTTGACGATTTTCGCACGGGTGTGGCTGCCAATCATTTCATCGCCGGATTTCAGGGTGGAAGCACGGCGCACGTCAATGCGGACGGAGGCATAGAACTTCAAGGCACGGCCACCGGTGGTCACTTCGGGGTTGCCGTACATCACGCCGATTTTTTCACGCAGCTGGTTGATGAAGATGACGACGCAATTGGTTTTGGAGATGCAGCCGGCCAGCTTGCGGAGAGCCTGGGACATCAGGCGGGCGTGCAGACCAACGAAGTTATCTCCCATTTCGCCCTCAATTTCGGCTCTGGGAACCAGTGCGGCCACGGAGTCCACCACCACAACGTCCAGCGCACCGGAGCGCACCAGTTGTTCGCAGATTTCCAAACCCTGCTCGCCGGTGTCGGGCTGAGAGATGAGCAGGGAGTCAATGTCCACGCCCAGCGCACGGGCATAGCTGGAGTCCATGGCGTGCTCTGCGTCAATGTAGGCCACCTCGCCACCCATCTTCTGCGCCTCGGCCACGATGTGGAGCGCCAGGGTGGTTTTGCCGGAGGATTCGGGGCCATAGATTTCGACGATACGGCCACGGGGCACGCCGCCCACGCCCAGCGCCAAATCCAGACCCAGGGAGCCGGTGGGGATGGCCTCCACGACCATATTGCTGTTGTCACCCATGCGCATGATGGAGCCCTTGCCGAAGCTGCGCTCGATCTGGGCAATGGCGGTTTCCAGGGCTTTTGCCTTGTCGTTGGTGGGGGCGGAGGTTTTGGAGGAAGTTGCTTTCTTAGCCATAGTTCAAAATCTCACTTTCTGAAAAAATCGCATAAGGAAAAGAGAGGGGGGTGATTCATCCATCCGTTACAACTTACGCTTGCCGCCCAAACCCCTGTTAGGGGAGCTGTTGCAGTTAGCTGACAGGGAGGCAGAGTCCCCAATCACATCACCGATGCCTCCACCGCTCTCCACACACCGAAAGCGTCCTTATGCTTGCGGATGTTGCGGTAGCCGTTCCGGGCGAGGATTTCCGTCACAGCGTCGGCCTGGTCGTAGCCCACCTCAAAGAGCAGAATGCAGGTGGAGCGCATGGCCTTGCGCCAGTTCTTGGCGATTTTGCGGTAAAATTCCAGACCATCGGAGCCGCCGTCCAGCGCCAGAGCAGGCTCATAGTTGCGGACGGAGATATCCAGCGTGGCCATGTCAGCGGAGCGGATGTAAGGGGGGTTGCAGACGATGAGGTTAAAATCCCAAATCAGGCGGGGAGGCTCGGCCAGAGCGTCGGCGTGGAAGGTGGTGATTTGACCGCTCAGGCCGGTGCGGGTCATGTTCTTTCGAGCCACCGTCAGCGCCTCGTCAGAGATATCCGCCAGCACCACCCGGCAGTTGGGGGCGTGTTTGGCCACGGCCAGGCCGATGCAGCCGCTGCCGCAGCACAGATCCAGCACACGGGCGTGCTCGCCGGAGCCTTTGGCGATTTCCACGGCTCGCTCGGCGATCAGCTCGGTTTCCGGGCGGGGGATTAACACATCCTGGTTCACCAGCAGGTGTTTCAGACCGTAAAAATCCCACTCTCCCAGGATGTAGGCCAGCGGCTCACCCGCCAAACGGCGCTGCACCACGGCATCAATGGCCTGTTCGGTTTCGTAGCTGGCATAGAACCGGGCAAAGGAGGGAAAATCCTGGATGGATTTGCCGCTGCCAAAACAGATCAGTTCTTTTGCCTCCAGCTGTGCGTCATGCTTGTTCACGCCGGACTGAACCAGCTTTTGCCGGGTGTCCAGATAGATGTTGTTGTAGGTTTTAGCCATTTCTTTCCCTCTTTTCTTAGTTACCATGCGTCCTGACCGGCTTTTTCGGGAATGACAGCCTTCATCGCTGCGATGGCGCATTCCATCATGCTGTCATCCGGCTCGTGGGTGGTGAAGTTCTGCATCCACAGACCCGGCGCAGCACACACCCGGGACAGCAGGTGGTCATGTCTGCCCAGGTAGCGGTTAATCTCGTAGGTGATGCCCACCACCACCGGCAGCAGCAGCAGCTTCAACAGCAGCTGGGCGAAGACGTTCTTCACCCGAACCACGGAGAAAACCAAAATGGCGATGACCATAACCACAAAGAGGAAGCTGGTGCCGCAGCGGGGATGATGACGAGGCATATCCCGGACATGTTCCACCGTCAGGGGGAGATTGCGTTCATAACAGAAGATGGTTTTGTGTTCTGCTCCGTGGTAGCTGAACACCCGGCGGATGTCCGACTGCTGAGAGCAGACAATCACATAAAGGAGGAAAAGAACGATTCTCACCACGCCCTCAATCAGGTTGCGCACCAGGAAGCTGGAAATCACGTTTTGCAGCAGTCCGAAAATCAGGGCGGGGAGGAGAATAAAGAGTCCCACCGAAAAAGCAATGCCCAGCGCCACGGCAAGATAGATGAGCGCCTGGTTAAACTTTTCAGTGCCCAGCTTGGCTTCCAGCCATGTTTCGAATTTGGAAGGCGCTTGCTCGTCCTCATACTCGGGGTAGAACTCGGCGGAGAACATCAGGGCTTTCACGCCCTTGACCATGGAATCCAGAAAAATCACCGTTCCCCGGATGAAAGGCAGACCCAGGATGGGGTATTTTTCCTTGATGAGGTGAAGCTCTTCCACCTTCAGCTCAATGCCGCCATCGGGACGGCGCACGGCGATGGCTTGTTTTTCCGGGCCTCGCATGAGGATTCCTTCGATGAGGGCTTGTCCGCCGATGGTGGTGCGGAAGCAGGCTTCTCTGCTGGACTGGTTGGACATGGGATTCTTTGCTCCTTTAATATATCAAATAGGCTTGCGCTGGGCAAGCAAAAAATCTTGTAAGATGGGCGTTTAAACGGACACTTTTCTGCTTCTCTCCTGTCACTTGGTTGTGGGCAGGGTCATGGGCAGGGCGATGGTGACAACGCAGCCGCCACCCTGGGCGTTGGCGATGTCGAAGGAACCGCCGTGGCGGGTGATGATTTCGTCGCAGACGGCCAGGCCGATGCCGTTGCCCCGCACCTTAGAGGAGGCTTTGTAGAACATCTCCTTGACGTGGGGCAAATCCTTTTCGGGCACGCCGGGGCCATGGTCTCGCACCCGGATGACCACCCTGTTCTCCCGGGTGGAGACGGAGGCATCCACGGTTTGATTTTCACCGCCGTGCTTGGCGGCGTTGTCCAGCACGTTGGAAAAGACCTGCCTCAATCGCTCGGGGTCTGCGGGGATGGGATCCAGCTCTCCCGCATCGTCCTGATAGGTCAATTTGATGTTCTTTTTCTTGTAGAACTGGCGGTAGGTGAACACAGCGTCCTCAAACTCGGCCTGAATGTCCACTGCCTCCAGGTTGAGGGTGAACCGTCCGTCCTCGATGCGGGAGAACTCCAGCAGCTCCTCCACCATCTTGGAAAGGCGCTTGCCCTCGCTGGCGATGATGGACAGACCCTTGTGAATGCTCTCGGAATCGGCAATTTCTCCGGTCAGGAGGGTTTCGCTCCAGCCGTTGATGGCGGTGAGGGGGGTTCTCAGCTCGTGCGAGACGGAAGAGATAAATTCCGACTTCATTTTCTCCGTCTGGCTGATTTTAGAGGACATATTGTTGATGGCATCGATGAGATCACCAATTTCGTCGTCGTAGTTTTTCTCAATCTGAATGCCATAGCTGCCCTGAGCGATGCCGGCGGCGGTGTCGGTGATGCGGGCGATGGGTTCAATCACCGACTTGATGAAGTACATGTTCACCAGGTAGACCAGCGTCACCACCACGGCGGCCAAAATCATGGTGAGGCAGACCACGGCGATGATTTGATGATCCACGAGGGTCAGGCTGGTCACGAGGCGCATCACGCCCCGCACCTCGCCATTGTGGAGGATGGGGGCGGAAACCGCCATGATTCGCTCAGAGGTGCGGGGGTCTCGTCCCGTCCAGGAGGAGATACGCCCGCTGGAAACGGCGGAGTGAATATCGGCGCTGTCCGGTATTTCCCCCACAAAGGTCAGACCGTAGGAGGAAAGCAAAATCTGTCCTCGGCTGCCCAAAAACTGCATTTCCAGCTTGTCTTTGTCCTGAAAGTCGGTCATGTAGTAATTGGCCATGCTGAGGTAAGCGCTTTCGTTGGTGGCGTAGCTGGAGAAAAAGCTGCTCACCTCCTTGGCCTTGGTTTCCAGGCCGGCCTGCATGGAACGGTAGCAATAGTTGCTGAAAAACATGGCAAAGAGGATGATGAGCACCATCACCAGTGCCAAAACTGCGGCCAGACTGTTGACCATCCACCGGCGGCGCAGGCCGGGGGTCAAAATCTGCGGCACGGCCAGATGAATTTGCTGCGGCTGCGGGGAGGGCACCACAAAGCCCTTTTTTTCAGGCTTGGGGGACTGGGCGGGCTTTCGTTCCTTATGCTTCCAGCTCCAGACTTTCTTTTCACTTGGGTTTACCTTGGGCTTTTGGGGAGCCTTCGGCTTTTTTTTCATGTCCTTTTCCATAAAAACACCCCATAATCCACGCTTCAAGCGGAGATGAGCAGGAGATTTCCATTCTGTTGTTGTTTTTCTACCTTAAAATCCCCACTTATAGCCAAAGCCCCAGACGGTGGTAATGTAGGCGGGGTTGGTGGGGTCGTCCTCCACCTTCAGGCGCAGGCGGCGGATGTTCACGTCCACAATCTTGACCTCTCCGTAATAGTCACGACCCCAGACAAATTCCAGAATTTCCTCTCGGCTGAGCGCCTTGCCGGGGTTGTCCATGAACAGCTTCATGACGGAGTATTCCACCTGTGTGAGCTTGATGCGCTTGCCGTTCTTGGAGAGGGTGCGGTTGCGGGTGTTGAGCAGGAAGGGGGGCTGTGAGATTTCGCCGTTATCCACCACCGGCTCCTCATCCCCACCCAGACGGCGGGAGAGAGCGTCCACACGGGCGGTCAGCTCCGCCGGGGAGAAGGGCTTGGTCACATAGTCATCTGCGCCGGTCATCAGGCCGGTCACTTTGTCCATCTCCTGACTGCGGGCGGTGAGCATGATGATACCAACCTTGTTGTTGGAGGCTCGAATGCGGCGGCAAACCTCAAAACCGTCAATGCCGGGCAGCATGACATCCAGCAGCGCCAAACGGATATCAGGATGCTGCTTGAGCTTTTCCAGGGCCTCTTCGCCGGAGGCGGCCTCAATGGTCTCATAGCCGCCACGGGTCAAATTCAGCACCACAAAGGAGCGGATATTGTCTTCATCTTCTAAAACCAGTACTTTTCTCATTGTTCAAGTTACCTCCCTTGAGGATTTGGGGTTGGTTAGTCGGTGCTCCAATCGGGGACAATCAGGTGGAAGCCCTTCTTGATGCCCGCTTCGGAGAGGTTCAAAACAGGGGAATGATCCAGCAGCTCCATGGAGAAGACCATGCTGCTGTCCTCATAGAGCTGGATGCGGCCAGGCGAGGTGGAGCGCTCCTGCCGATTGCTGCCGATGTTTTTGTAAATGGCCAGGAAGGGGGACCACGCCTTGGGGCCGTCTGTATAATAAAAGACGATGCCTCGTTCATTGGTGCTGCCGCTGGTGACATCCTGCCGGGAGAGGGAGAAGTGGTTTTCCCAGTCGGCGGGGAGCTCCAGATACCAGCCGTCGGCGTTGTTGTAATAGGTGGTGGTCATGGCCACATAGCTGCCGTCGGAGAAATATTGCTGCCAGTCGATGGCATAAAACACATCAGCGGAGTCCTGCTCGTAGTTGGGCAGGACAAAGGGATGGGGAATTTCCAGCACGCCGTCCTCATTGATGTCCTGACCGCCGGTGATGGCGTAACGGAGGGTGGTGTCACTATCCAGCGTTTCGCTGTTCAAGGTGATGTTGCACAGCGTGCCCTTTTTGAGGGTGAGCACATCGGTGATCTGCGAGGAGGAGCCGCCAATTTTGTCCACCACGGAGCCGGAAACATACACCACGGGAGTCCCGTCTGCCAAGAGGCCGTCCTTCACCTTGTCGATGGTGGAGATGCTGGTGGAGAGGTTGGCGGTGCTGATGGAGTCCAGGCGAAGGCCGGAGCGGTCATAATAGGTGGCGGTGGAAGTGGCGTTGTCGCTGTTTTCCACGTTCATGAGCAGCAGTTCTCGCTCTCCGTCCTGATCCAGGTCGGAGGCGATGTAACGGGTGTAACGGGTGGGGTTCATCAGCTCCACCGGCTCCCAGTTGGAGAGGGAGAAGGCAGAAAGGGTATAAACGGTGTGGGAGGTGGCGGAGCTGGAGTTTGCCATCTGCCAGGAGATGACCAGCTCTTGGGGGGAGGAGTCGTCCCCCACCAGTTGACAGAGGGTGACAGAGTTGATTTCGGAGCCTTCGCCGTCGATGGTGCAGACCTGCTCAAACTCTCCGTCTTCGTTCTGGTGGAAAATATAGATTTTCAGGGGAGCGGCATCAGCGGAGGAATCCCGGAAGAAGGCGAGCGCCTCGGGCTGGTCGTCCCCGTCCAGGTCGGAGAGGCGGACGGGCTGTGTGTTGCTGCCGCTGACGGGGGGAGCGTATTCCAAGCCCTCGTCCAGAAGCTGCTGGAGAGCCTTTTGCAGCATGGTGTATTCCGATGAGGGGCGGGGCAGGGAGTAAAGCTCATCAGTGGCACGGAAGATGATGCCGGGGCCGCTGCAACCGGACAGCATCCAAAGGGAGAACAGAGCGCATAGCAGCAGAGCAAGCCGCTTTGCCATGAAAACACCTCCTGTAAGCATAAGCGCATTTCAATACATCCTACAGTATAGCACAGAAGATGGAAAAAGCATATGGATTTTTTAGAAATTTAGAAAAGACAGGGGGAGACGGGGGAGAACCCAAACGAAAAAAACGCCCTTGGGTTGTCATTTTCTTGTTACCGGACTGTTGCCGTCCTGTGCTTGCCAAAGGGGGCGCTTTGCAGTATAATACGGCCTAACCCCCAAAGAAGCGAAAGGGAGAGCGCATCCCTTTTTGCTGCGGAACGATACAGAAAGGAATCTTTTTTACCATGAGAGAAAAACGCACTTCTTCGGCAGCCTCCGTGCTGCTGACGCTGTTCCGGCTGTTGTTTACGGCGTTTGCCATTTTGACCATGCTGTTTATTTTCTCCAACTCGTTGGAAATCGCTGCACTTTCCTCTCAGCGCAGTGGCCGGGTAATGGCCTTTTTAAACGAGATGCTGGCGAAGGTCTCGCTGGGGCCTCTGTCGGAGTACGCCGTGCGGAAGCTGGCTCACTTTTGTGAATACGCCCTGCTGGGCTTTTGGTATACCCTCTGCCTACGGGTCTATACCCGGCATACCGTCCGCTACATCAGCTGGCCGCTCTTCCTGCTGCTGTTTGTGGCCAACGTGGACGAGACCATCCAGACCTTTGTTTCCGGGCGCAGCGGTCAGCTCAGTGACGTGTGGCTGGATTTCTGCGGCGGACTTTCCGGCACGCTGTGCGCTCTGGCTCTGATTTGCCTCATTACGGGCTTTTTCCGTCTGCTCGGGTTCGGACGGAAACGAGCGGCGTGACTTTTTACACAAAATTCATGCTTTTCCCCTTGCGCCTTTTTACAAATGCGATATAATAAAAAAAGAAAGCCGTTTTTCTTTTTAACCGTTTATTTTTGGATGACCCCAGGAGGGCCGATTTTATGAACAGAAAGCATAACCGAAACCGCAAAGACAAGGAGCGTGACACCGCCCTGGCCGTCGTGATTATTTGCGCCATTCTGATTCCTGGCGCTCTTGGCGTTCTCATTCCCGCCGTGGGCGTTTACCATGCGCTCAAGCATCTGGCCGGTGTGGACTTGATTGACGAGCTGAAAAAAGTGCTGGGTCATGAAGAGGAAAAAGGGACTGGCTTTGACCAGGCAGACTACACCCAGAACTACATCCCGCAGCAGCGCTCCTCCGTCCAAAAAACCGACGGGGATCCCTGCGGGAACGAGAGCTACCACAGCGCTTTTTCCGGTCATGAGGTTCCTACCCCCCGCTCTTCCGTCCGCAAGACCGATGGAGATCCCTGTGGGAACGAGGGCTACCACGGCACCTTTTCTGAGAAAGGACATATCCCCTCTCAGGCAGCCCCCAAGGGCACAAACAATGGCAGGCCGGAAAATCGCTCCACGCAGACCAGTGGCACCGTCCAGGGCAGCTTTTTTGAGCGTGTGGACGATGCCAAACGGATGGCGCAGGAGAAAATTGACAAGCTCATCCGACGTGCCAACCGCCTTTCCAGAATTGGTCTGGTCATCGGCGGAATCTTTGGCCTGACCGCTGTCATTGAGGAAATCGAATCCATTATTGAGCGCTGGCAATGGCTGGGCGAGGATTTTCTGACGCTGCTGGTTTTTGCTTTGGTCGGTGTCGGACTCTTTGCCGTGGGCAAAGCCAAGGCTTCCAAGGCCAAGCAGTACCGCAAAATCTTGACCGTCATTGGCGAAAACACCTCCCATATCTCGCTCCATGCGCTGGCGGATGCCATGGCGATGAGTGACGACAAGGTGGAAAAGATGGTGCAGGAGATGATTGACGAGGGCCTGTTCAGTGACGCCGCTTATGTGGATATCACCACCGGCTACCTCATCCTGGACGGTAAGGGCGTGGACAAAGCGCCGGAGCCGGAGGCCGCTCCCGCTGACGATTCGTTGAATTTGAGCGTCCTGAAGGAGATTCGCAGGGTCAACGAGAATATCCCCGACCCCGTGATGACCCGCAAAATCAGCCGCATTGAGGAAATCACCAAGCACATTTTGGACTACCAGAAAAAACACCCCGAAAAGACCACTGAGCTGCGGAAATTCCTGGATTATTACCTGCCCACCACCTTGAAAATTTTGAATACCTATGCCGAGCTGGATCAAAAGGGACTTAGTGGCGACAACGCCACCGCCACCAAGGAACGCATTGAGAAAATCATGGATAACCTGGTGGAGGGCTTTGAAGCCCAGCTGGATAAGCTCTTTGAGGGCGAAATGATGGATATTTCCTCTGACATCACCGTCATGGAGAAGATGCTCGACAGCGACGGACTCACCGGCGGCTTCAAGATTCCCAAAATGGACACCGAGTCTGTAGCGGACGATGCGTTCCAGACCGTGGAATTAACCATGGAGAAGCTGGAGCCTACTCGCCCCATTGCCGAGCCTCGCCCCGCATCCACGCCCGCTCCCACGCCTCAGCCCGCTGTGGCGCAGAGCAGCCCCGCTGCCGCTTCCTTCCCCGCTGACGCTTATTCGGGCATTAGCCTGACCTTGGAGCCGGAGAAGGAGGCCGAAACGCCCTCCTCTTCCGCCGATGATATGTTCCAAAGCATTCATCAGTCCTTGGGCGGCACGGCGGCGCAGCCCTCCTCCGCCGATGATATGTTCCAGAACATCCATTTGTCCCTCGGTGACGAACAGAAGGCTTCCGACGACTGGCAGAGCGGCTTCTACCACCACACAAAAGACGAGCTGGATTAAGAGCCTATCGGTCAATCAGCGGCAAAACAGCCTCTAACGGGTAACACCAAACTTTTCGGGTCTGAAAGCGACATTTCAGACCCGATTTTTGTGGTGGGTTTTGCATGGGGCGGGCGCACACAAAGCAAACTGATTGACAACCCGACAAAAAAACGCTACAATGATACCGCTTTGACCCGGAAAGGGTTGTGAATTTGCGGAAATCCTGCGGAAAGGAACGAAAAAAACTCCTATGCCACCCAGAAAATCTACAAAAGTTTACGATAACGAATCCATCGCTTCTCTCAAGGGAGCGGATCGTGTCCGCAAGCGTCCCGGTGTCATCTTTGGCTCGGACGGTCTGGACGGCTGCGAACACGCCGTGTTTGAGATTCTCTCCAACGCCATCGACGAGGCCAAGGAGGGGCACGGTGACACCATCATTGTCACCCGTTACGCTGACGGCTCCGTGGAAGTGGAGGACTTTGGCCGGGGCTGCCCGGTGGACTGGAACAAGGCGGAAAACCGCTATAACTGGGAGCTGGTCTTTTGCGAGCTGTACGCAGGCGGCAAATATGACAGTTCCGCCGCCAATTATGAGTATTCGCTGGGTCTGAACGGCCTGGGCAGCTGCGCCACGCAGTACGCCTCTGAATTCTTCGATGCGACCATCTACCGGGACGGCTTCCAATATACCCTCCACTTCGAAAAGGGCGAAAACATTGGCGGCCTCACCAAGGAGCCGATGAAGCACAAAACCGGTTCCAAATTTCATTGGAAGCCGGATTTGGAGGTTTTCACCGATATCAATATTCCCCTGGATTACTATCAGGATGTGATGAAGCGTCAGGCGGTGGTCAATGCCGGCGTGACCTTCCGCCTGCGCAATCAGGTGGGCGGTCGTTTCGATGTGACCGACTATCGTTATGAAAACGGCATCATCGACTATGTTACCGAGCTGGCCGGAGAGACCTCCCTCACTGCACCGGTGTTTTACCAGAGCGAGCGTGTGGGTCGGGATCGGGAGGATAGACCCGAATACAAGGTGAAGCTGTCCGTGGCGTTCTGCTTCTCCAATGCGGGCAGCCGCATTGAGCATTACCACAACTCCAGCTGGCTGGAGCACGGCGGCTCCCCCGAGGAGGCCATGAAGCTGGCGTTTGTGGCGGGAATTGACGGCTATCTTCGCCAACAGAACAAATATAACAAAAACGAGAGCAAAATCACCTGGAACGACATTCAAGACTGCCTGATTTTGGTTTCTAACAACTTTTCCACCCAAACCAGCTATGAAAACCAGACCAAAAAGGCCATCAACAACCGCTTTGTCAAGGAGGCGATGAAGGATTTTCTCCGCTCTCAGTTGGAGGTTTACTTCATCGAGAACCCCCTGGAGGCGGAACGCATCGCCGGACAGGTGTTGGTCAACAAGCGCAGCCGGGAAACCGCCGAAAAGACCCGCCTCAACATCAAAAAGAAGCTCTCCGGCTCCATGGACATCTCCAACCGGGTGCAAAAGTTCGTGGACTGCCGCACCAAAGACCTCAGCCGCCGGGAACTTTATATCGTGGAGGGTGACTCCGCTCTGGGCGCTTGCAAACTCAGCCGTGACGCTGAGTTCCAAGGGATTATGCCCATCCGAGGCAAGATTCTCAACTGCTTGAAGGCGGATTACAACCGCATTTTCAAAAGCGACATCATCACCGATTTGATTCGGGTGCTGGGCTGCGGTGTGGAAATCACCGGCGTGAAGAAGGCCAAGGACATTGCAGATTTTGACATCAACAACCTGAAATGGAATAAGGTCATTCTCTGCACGGATGCCGACGTGGACGGTTATCAGATTCGCACCCTGCTGCTGACCATGATTTACCGCCTGACCCCCCGCCTGATTGAAGAGGGATATGTGTATATCGCCGAATCCCCCTTGTATGAGATTACCTTCAAGGATCAAACCTGGTTTGCCTACTCCGACAAGGAGAAAAGCGACATTGTGGAGGGCACGCTCAAGGGCAAAAAGTACACCATTCAGCGCTCTAAGGGCTTGGGCGAGAACGAACCGGACATGATGTGGCTCACCACCATGAACCCTGCCACCCGCCGCCTCATCAAGGTCATGCCCGAGGACGTGGAGCACACCCAGCGGGTCTTTGACCTGCTGCTGGGCGACAACCTCCAGGGCAGAAAAGAGCACATCTACCAGAACGGCCACAAATACCTGGATTTGGCCGATCTGAGCTGATGGGGTGAATGATAAAAAAGAACCAAACGGGTCTGTCAGATGCCTCTGCTTCCCTTTTTCGGGGAGGGTGGAGGGCATTGATGACAGACCCGTTTTTTTGTTATCAATCGGCGTTTACTCCCAGAACAGCTCATCTAGCGTCTTATCCAGCGCCTTGCAGATGGCCAGACACAGCTTGATGGTGGGGTTATAGTCTCCCTTTTCGATGCTGTTGATGGTCTGACGGGACACGCCCACCAGCTCCGCCAACGCCTGTTGGGAGAGGTCTTTTGCTGCTCTTGCGGACTTCATACGGAGATTTTTCATTCCACTTTCTCCTCCCGGGAACGAATCAGCATCTTGAGCGCCATGGTGAGGAAGACCGATAGGCCACCAAACACAGCGCCCGCCAACAGCCAAGGGAGATTGGAATATTCGGTGATACCACTTTGTACTTCGGAAAACAGCAGGAGAGCGTCCAAAAATTCGATAAAGACAAGGTAAAGAAAGAACTTTTTGGGGTTGTCATTGAGACCATAATACGCATCCTTCCAGAGGGAAATGCTGGTTTGCACGCAGAGAGAGAGGGTCATGCCAATCACCAGCATGATGGGGGTAGAAAACAAGGTGAAGTGACATTCTTCCAAAAGGAACCAGAGCAGGAGGTAGACCACCAGCGTCCAGAAGCCGACCATATAAGCCGTACCACGGGCTTCCTTTTGACGCTCGTCGTACTTGGAAGACAATCCCCACTGCCCCTTGCCACGCAGAAGGCGGAAGACGAACAGAGTGACGAGCAGTCCAGCGCCCATGCCAAACAGAATGCCAACGAATTTTCCCAAATTGTACATCGTCATGTTCATAAAAATACTCCTTTGTGTGTGGGATGTTGTTTTTTATTCCTCTTTTTCCCGCTGATCCAGTGCTATTCGCACCACCGAGAGCACGGCAATCAAACCGAATTCCACCATGCAGAGAAATTGCACCCATAGTTCGCTTTCAATGCCCTTTTGAAAGAAATCCTGGGCGTTTGGGAACAGCAAAACCAGATACATCAGAAAAACTGCAATCCAGCCGCCTGCTGACCTCTTGGGGTTCTTGTTGATTGGGATGTAAGCGCCCCGTAGAATGCAGCTGATGAGATAGACATCCATCCCGCAGAAGAGCGCAGTCATAGCCAGGTTGATGGAAAGCTGTCGTCCCGGCTCCAGCCAGATGAGCAGGATGACATACAACAGAAAGCAAATCACGAGGGCGAAAAAACCATCCCGGTGGGCAAGCCCTCTTGCGACCTGCTGCCGCTCATCATAAACATCCTTTTGGGTGAGGAAAAGAACCATTCCGACCAGAATCACGAGGAAGATGAGAAGAGGAACGAGAACGGCAAGTATACTCATAGCGAAACGCCTCCTTTGTTTGGATGTTTGGAGTATAGCACACGCCCGACAGTATGTCAAGTATATATGACAGAAAGAAATAAAAATTTGATGCTTTGTCGGATGGAAAGGGGCTGTCATGATTCCTTCCAAAGCAATCCGGTCAACAGCATAAAAAATTCCTGTCCCGGTGAAGATACTTCTGGTTGACTTTCTGGGAGAAAAGCAGTATAATAACATTGTTAAAAAAAACACAATCGTTTCTTTTCTTCTGGTTAGGTAACTTTTTTAGATACACAAAATCTTAGGCAAATGGAGGACATTCAAATGAAAGAAGTTTATGTTGTCAATTGCTGCCGTACCGCTATGGGCAAATTCGGCGGCTCCCTGAAGGACATCGCTCCTGCCGACCTGGGCGCTATCGTCGTCAAGGAGGCTCTCAAGCGTGCTAACGTCGCTCCCGAGAACGTCGATGAGCTGATGTTCGGCTGCATCCTGACCGCTGGCCAGGGTCAGAACGTCGCCCGTCAGGTCGGCGTGAAGGCTGGCCTGCCTCTGGCTGTTCCCGCTTACACCATCGGCATGGTCTGCGGCTCCGGCATGAAGTCCGTCATCGAGGCTGCCCGTGCCATCAAGGCCGGCGACGCTGACATCATCGTGGCTGGCGGCACCGAGGTCATGTCCGGCGCTCCCTATGCCATTCCCGCTGCCCGCTGGGGCGCTCGTATGAGCGACACCAAGATGGTCGATACCATGATTAAGGACGGCCTGTGGGACGCTTTCTATAACTATCACATGGGCTCCACCGCTGAGAACATCTGCGATATCTGGGGCATCACCCGTGAGGAGCTGGACGCTTTTGCCGCTTCCTCCCAGCAGAAGTGCGAGGCCGCTCAGAAGTCTGGCCGCTTCGATGACGAAATCGTTCCCGTCCCCGTCAAGGTCAAGAAGGCCATTGTCGAGTTCAAGGTGGACGAGTTCCCCCGTGCAGGCTGCACCGCTGAGGGCCTGGCAAAGCTGCGCCCCTGCTTCCCTGTCACCGCTGACGGCGACCTGTCCAAGGTTGAGATGACCTTCGACACCATCGGCATGGAGCCCATCCCCGAGCAGGTCGGTCAGGCTCGTGTCACCGCTGCAAACGCTTCCGGCATCAACGACGGCGCTGCTGCTCTGGTTCTGGCTTCCGCTGAGGCTGTTGAAAAGTACGGCCTGAAGCCCATGGCAAAGCTGGTCTCCTATGGTCAGGGCGGCGTTGACCCCAAGATCATGGGCGTGGGTCCCGTTCCCGCTTCCCGTCAGGCAATGGCTAAGGCTGGCCTGACCATCGAGGATATGGATCTGGTCGAGGCAAACGAGGCTTTCGCTGCTCAGTCCGTCGCTGTCGCTCGTGAGCTGAAGTTCGACATGAGCAAGGTCAACGTCAACGGCGGCGCCATCGCTCTGGGCCACCCCGTCGGCGCTTCCGGCGCTCGTATCATCGTCACCCTGCTGCACGAGATGCAGAAGCGTGAGGACGCTAAGAAGGGTCTGGCTACCCTGTGCATCGGCGGCGGCCAGGGCGTTGCTACCATCTTCGAGAAGGTGTAAGTTGCCCTTTAAGATGCACCTCGGTGCATAAAACACAGCGGTAACACGCTGAAAAATAGCTTTTTGGGTCTGGAATCTGAATGTTCGGGTTCCAGACCTTTTTTGCTTGGAGGAGTTGGGTTCAAAGAATTGGGGCAGCTTCACCCCTCCGTCACGGCTTACGCCGTGCCACCTCATCAATTCTGTCAGCGTTAGCTGACAGGAGGGGTGAAGACACTAAACTAACACCATAAAAAAGACCTGAAAAAGAGCTTCACCGCCCTCTTTCAGGTCTGATTTTTTAGGCAAGACGCACATTCGACTATTGTGCGGTGTTGCCTTTATATTACAGTCTAGCCTGGCCGAACTCACTCAGCTCCAGGTGTCTGGGCTTGTTCTTGTCCAGCACCCAGTTGATGCTCCAGGGAGCAGAGAAGAGAATCAGCTTGTTGCCGTGGTAATCCTCCACGAGCTTGACATCCTGGCCGCCGCCGGTTACAAGGTCGTCGTTGAGGTCGCCGTCAAAGCGCTCCACCCAGCGCAGGTATTCATAGGGCAGGCTCTCCATGACCAAATCCACCTTGTACTCGTTCTTCATGCGGTACTCAAACACGTCAAATTGCAGCGTACCCACCACGCCGACGATGACTTCTTCCATACCGGTGAAGGGGATTTTGAAAATCTGAATGCCGCCCTCCTGGGCAATCTGTTCGGCACCCTTGACGAACTGCTTACGCTTGAGGGTGTCCTTGGGGCGGACACGGCGGAAGTGCTCGGGGGCAAAGGTGGGAATGGGGTCAAACTGGAAGCTCTTGCCGGGGGCGCAGAGGGTGTCACCGATGGTAAACATACCCGGGTCAAACACGCCGATGATGTCGCCAGCGTAGGCTTCCTCGATGATTTCACGCTCGGCGGCCATGAGCTGCTGCGGGCGGGAGAGCTTCACCTTGCGGTTTTGCTGCACGAGGTAGACTTCCTTATCCGCATCGAAGCGGCCAGAGCACACACGCACAAAGGCGATTCGGTCACGGTGCGCCTTGTTCATGTTGGCCTGAATCTTAAAGACGAAGCCGGAGAAGTCGTCATCGAAGCTGTCCACGGGGGTCTCGCCAGCCATGCGAGCCAGGGGAGCGGTGGTCATGCGGAGGAAGGCTTCCAGGAAGGGCTCCACGCCGAAATTGGTCAGGGCGGAGCCGAAGAACACGGGGGAGAGCTTGCCGTGACGCACCTTGTCCATATCAAACTCAGCGCCAGCGCCCTCCAGCAGCTCCACCTCGTCGGCGAGCTGGTCACGCTTTTTCTGACCAATCAGCTCCACCAGGGCGGGGTCATCCAGCTCCACCTCGGTGGCGGTGGCGGCCTTGGCGTTGGTGTTGGAGGTAAAATGGATGATTTTGTGAGCGTTGAGGTCATACACGCCCTTGAACTCGTCGCCGCAGCCAATGGGCCAGTTCATGGGGCAGGTTTCCACGCCCAGCTCGCCCTCGATCTCTTCGCACAGCTCGAAGGGGTCACGGGCTTCTCGGTCCATCTTGTTGATGAAGGTGAAAATGGGGATATCCCGCATGGCGCAGACCTTGAACAGCTTACGGGTCTGGGGCTCCACGCCCTTGGCGGCATCAATGACCATCACGGCGGAGTCAGCGGCCATCAGGGTGCGGTAGGTGTCCTCGGAGAAGTCCTGGTGGCCGGGGGTGTCCAGGATGTTAATGCAGAAGCCCTCATACTGGAACTGCATGACGGAGGAGGTGACGGAAATACCTCTCTGCTTTTCGATTTCCATCCAGTCGGAGGTAGCGGCACGGGCATTCTTTTTGCCCTTGACCACGCCAGCCTGATTGATAGCGCCGCCGTACAGCAGCAGCTTTTCGGTCAAGGTGGTTTTACCTGCGTCGGGGTGGGAGATGATGGCAAAGGTTCTGCGGCGTTCGATTTCAGCTTCAAATTTATGAGCCATAAAGTAACTCCTTTTCTGTTGGGATTGCCGCCACAGCCTCTTGCAGCACGGGCAAGCGGTGGCCGGAAACGGGCGGCTTTTATCATCACGGAAACAGGGGGACGACCCCTAAAAACGGCCTCTCTCCCTGTGTTTTTTCGTAAACCGTTAGTTATTCTAACAAAAAGGGGATTTCCTGTCAATACAGGAAAACAGGTTGTGTTACATTGGAAAAACCCTCATTTTTCTGTCAAACAGCAGAGATTGAGCCTGTGAGCGGGGCTCTTTCTCTGCTGCTTTGGGTGGCTTTGTGGGCGCTGGGCGGGGTGTTTGCCCGTCAGCTGATGAGCTGGTTTTCGGCGTTGATGCGTTCCAGGGTGGCTTCCTCGCTGAAGTAATATTCCATAATCTGAGCGGCGATGCCGGAGGAGTCAGCGCCATAACCACCCTTTTCAATGGCGGTACAGACCACAATTTCCGGGTTCTCAATGGGAGCGAAGGCCACGAACATGGCGTTGTAGCGCTTGGTTTTGCCCAATTCGGCCGTACCGGTCTTACAGCCGACCTTGATGCCGCTGGCTTCCAGGTCTTTGAAGTAGGGGATTTTGTCAATCTCGATGACCTGACCCATGCCGATGGTGATTTCCTTTCGAACAGCGTCGGGCAGATCCACGGTGGAGAGGATTTCGCTCTCGTGCTCATAGATCAGTTCGCTGTTGTCGCTGCTCTTGACGTTTTTCAGCAGATGAGCGTCATAGCGCACGCCGCCACGGACGAAGGTAGCAATATAGCTGGCCAGTTGGAGGGGGGTGAACTGGTTATCGGACTGGCCGATGGCGGCGGAGGTGACGTTGCCGGAATACCAGGTGCCGCCGATGCTCTCGGCGAACTCAGGGCCGGCGTTGACACCCACGGCTTCCGCCAGCTCAACGCCGGTGTGTACGCCCAAGCCGTAATCCCGAGCGACTTTATTCAGGCGCTCAATGCCGATTTCCGTACCCATGGTGTAGAAATACACGTTGCAGGAGTCACGAATGGCGTCGGAGAGGTCGTCGTAGCCGTGACCGGAGGTCTTCCAGCACTTCTGATATGTGCCGTGGTTGTTGTATCTGCCGGTACAGTTGATGGTGCGGGACAAGTCATTGACACCGGTGGAGATGGAGGCCGTACCGGTGCAGATTTTGTAGGTGGAGCCGGGGGCGTAAATACCGAGCAGGGCACGGTTCAGCAGGGGCAGCAGGGAATCTTCGGACAGCTCCTTGTAGTCCTCCGAGTAAGTGGCGGCGTTGAAGGTGGGATAGGAGGCGCAGGCCAAAATGCTGCTATCCTTCACGTTGATGACCACAGCGGCGGAGCCGCCCTGCTTATCGTTGAGCTTATAGGTCCATTCCTCCAGCGCTTCCTCGGCGGCCTGCTGCAAGTCGATGTCCAGCGTCAAGGTGACATTGTTTCCAATCTGGGGGGCGGGGTCGTAGAGCTTGGAGAGGTTGCCGGAGGGGTCCCGAATGACCTTTTCTTTGCCGTCCACGCCCCGGAGGTAGGACTCAAAGGCCGCCTCCACGCCGGAAAGACCAATGGAGTTATTCATATTATAGGTGTTATCGGGATTCTGCTTGAGCTCCTCCCACTTTTCAGCGGAGATGGGGCCGACCTGACCCAACAGATGGGCGGCATAGGGGGTTTTATAGTCTCGGACGGAAACCGGAATGATATCCACGCCGGGGCGCTGGGCTTCCTTCACCTGGGTGATGAAATCAATGTCCACGTCCTCAGCGAAATAGTAATCCGTCCAAAGCACACGGTCAGAAGCGCCCTGACGCAGATAGCAGGAGTAGAGAACGCCCAGAAGCTGGCGTTTTTCCTTTTCCGAAAGGTTGAGCTGATCCAGGCGGAAGTAGGTGGACATATTTTTGATGAAATGGTCAGCGTCAATATACACGCTGCCCCAGAAAAATTTGTCGGTGTTCAAAATGCGGGCGCAAAGGCGGCTGAGGCGGGTTTCCGTGATGGTTCCGTCCTCATTTCTGCTCTCGTAAGCGGAGCGAATGTTTTTCAGCTTGGTTTCCTTGCCGGAGCTGTCCCGGGAGACGTAGTGATAAGGGGCGGAGGAAGAGACGGGAATCTCGTTTTCGTTCCACTCGATGTCACTTTTTTTGCACAGCTCCATCAGCCAGAGAATGGTCTGCACCTGCTGGTCAACGTCTCCCATTTCGTCCACGTTCAGCGTGACCACATATTCCGCCTTGTTGGTGACGAGCAAACGACCATAGCGGTCGGTGATGTTGCCTCGACTGGCCTGAATGGTGGTGGAAGCGGTGACGCTGTTGACGGCGCTGGAGGTGGTGGGGTCAATGGCGTTGACCACCGTTGCGTCATAGCACAGCCACAGGAAGATTCCGCCCAGCGCCACCAGCAGCAGCGCCACAAAAGCCGAGCGTGTGTAGAGCAATTTTTTTTCGTTCATAGTGAAACATCCTTCATTAAGCCGACCGGGTGGCAAGGCCGCTTCCCCGTCAGCCAACACAAAGCACGGTTGATTTGAGGCAATACCGCA
>JAKSQD010000046.1 GCA_024404315.1 Oscillospiraceae bacterium | reverse complement strand
GTTTTTTCCCGACTTTTTCCCAGTTCTATACACTCATCCGTGTGGATTATGTGGATAAGTGTACACATTCTGTTGAAAAACCGCAAAGTGTTTGCGCTTTACTGGTCGGCCACCGGCTCAACCCCGTAGACCTCCAACTGAGCCGGGTCAGTTTCCAAAACCATGTCCCCGCACTCCACGCAGACCACCTGGCCAACTTTCAAAGCCGATTCCTCCACCCAGTAATCCCGAGAGATGCGGAACCGCTCACCGGCAGACCATTCTCCCTCCTGAGAGCGGACAATCATCCAATTGTCCTCCAGAGCCTCCACCTCAGCAGAAAAGAGGATGTGTTCCGTCCTCTCCGCCACAAAGTGCAGCCATTCGTCTTTCTCGGGGAAATAAACGTCGATGGCATCCCCCAAAAACTGATACTGATACCCCGTGCCGAAATTGGACTGACCATTCTCTGTGGGCACGCCATTCACCGTAGAGGTAATGGTTCCATCCATCAGGCCGCAGCGCCCCAATTCCTCGCAGGGCTTCTCATAGGTATACCGCACACCGTCCACCATGACCATCCTTGGAGAATCGCCCTGTGTGCGCTCCGTCGCCTCGGGAGCCTCCGCCTGACAGGAAGACACCCCGCTTTCCACCTCTTGCTCGGCGGAAACCACTCCTGACTGCTCCGGCACAGCGGGCAGACTCTCGCTTTTCGCTCCGCATCCGGCCAACACCAGGCAGAGCACCATTATCATAACCAGTTTTTCCATGAAACATACCTCCTTGTTTGGGTTTCACCGATGAAGACGCAAAACAAGGAGGTTTCTCCACACTGATTTAAATTTTTTTGGAAATTTCCTCAAAAAATCTCACAGCTCCCTGAATCTCCCGCTCACCGGGATGCCCTTGATTGCGCTTCATCAGCTTGAAATCATAATAGCCGGGGCAGCCATATATCCCCAGAACCGTGCCGTGCTTTTGCTCCACGGCCTTGCGGAGCGGTTCCATGTATTTGTCCGTTGGGGAACCGCAGGTGTAGAGGAAAAAGACCGGTTTCCCCTCGGGGAGGCAATCCCGCAGCAGCCTCGTCACCCTTCTGCCCGGCCGCTCCACATAGACCCCGGATGCAAATCCAATCAAGTCATAGCCGGAAAGATCCGCCGTTTTGGTCTTGCGAACATCAATTTGTTCCACTCCATACCGCCGGGCGATGGCCTCCACCAGCTTTCGGGTGTTGCCCTTGTGCCAGGATTCCAGCACGATTACCGTTTTCATCGTCACACGCTCCTTTCAGAAGAAGCTATGCGTTATTTGGTCTGTTCAGCACAGAAAAATCAAACGGAAAACGCTCTTAGAGCTCATCCGTCTGGCTGCTGCGGTCATCCACCAGTCGTCCTTTTTCCACGTTGGGCTGAATGATGCTATCCCACATCATTTGCCACAGCCGCTCGGAGCCTTCCCGGCTGCGCTGGTTGCGCTTCATCACCTGACTGAGCTTGACGTTGTGCTCCACCCACGCCTTTCCGTCGGTTGCGCCGTTGAGCATCAGGGGCTGGAGGTTGTCCATGGTTCGGGCAAATTTGGCCTCCGGGGTCTCTCTGGCTTCAAACTCCTCCCACAGCGCACGGAGCTTTTTTCCCTGCTCCTCGGGCAGCAGTCCAAACAGGCGGTCGGCGGCTCGTTCCTCCCGCTCTCGGGCGGTGGCCTGTCCCGCCGTGTCATAGGCGTAGGTATCCCCGGCGTCAATCTCCACAACATCGTGGATGAGCACCATCGTCACCGTTTTCAGCACGTCAATGGGCTGATTGGCATACTCACTGAGGAGAATGACCATCAGCGCCAGATGCCAGGCGTGCTCTGCGTCGTTTTCTTTACGAACGCCGTCGGAAAGATAGGTCTGACGGCCTATGAACTTCTCTTTGTCCGCTTCCAAAAGGAAACGCATCTGCTGTTCCAATCTGTCCATGTATAACACTCCTTATCAACAACAAATCGGCATCGGGCAGCCGACATTCGGAAAGCGTCGTGCCCTTTCCCGCTGTCTGCTTCTATCCCATGCCGATTCACGATTTTTGATTCAAACAAATTCCTGATACAGCACCGCAGCGCCAATCACGCCAGCGTCACCGCCCAGAGCGGCCTTGACCAGGCGGGTGCGGTTGCCGATGCGCTTATGCAGGGACATTTTTTCCACCAGCTTTTGGAGGGGGAAGAGGAAGTCCTCGTCCTTTTCGTTGGCCACGCCGCCGCCGATGCAGACCACCTCCGGCTGAAAGATGTTGACCAGGTTGGAAATTCCCACCGCCAAATGGTTCAGGTACTTGTCCACCACCTGACGACCCGCTTCGTCTCCCTGGCGGGCGGCCTCAAAGGGCGTGCGACCCTTGACCCCGGCGGGATTGCCGCAGAGCTTCCACATGACGCTCTCGGGATGAGCCACCATCGCCTCACGAGCCATGCGCTTGAGGGCACGGGCAGAGGAATACTGCTCCCAACAGCCCCTTCGACCGCAGGGGCAGGGCTCGCCGTCCACCACCACCACGGTGTGACCCACTTCCATTCCGTTGCGGGTATAAAACTCCAGCATACCATTTTGGAGGTATCCGCCACCCACGCCGGTGCCCAAGGTCACGGCCACCACACTGCCGCAGTTTTTCGCACCGCCAGCAACGCCTTCTCCCAATACGGCACAGTTGGCATCATTTTCAATGTAAACGGGAACCTGCCACCGCTGCTGAAAGAGTTGAACAAAGGGCGTATGAGCAAAGGGCGTATTGAGCGAGGCAATGATAATCCCTTCTTCCCGGTTCATTGCGCCGGGAATGCCAGCGCCCACCGCCTGGACATCCTCCGGGGTCAAGCCCGCCTGCTCCACCGCTTCCAGGCACAGATTCACCAGCCGTTCCACCATGCTTTCCGCTGTGGAATAGTCCTGGGTGCGGCATTTTGCCTTGGCGAGGATATTATACTGCTCATCCACGACACCCGCCACCAGGTTGGTGCCGCCAATATCAATTCCAATCGTGACCATCTGTTATGCTTCCTCTGCTGCGGCCATCTGAGCGTCAAAGTGAGCGTTGATGGCGTTGGTAAACTCTTTTGCTGCGTTGTAACCCATCTTTTTGTGGCGGTTGTTCATGGCTGCAACCTCAATGATAACGGCCAGGTTTCGTCCCTGCTTGACGGGAATGGTCAAAGAGGGGAGGACAACGCCCAGCATGTCTTCATAATTGTCGTCCAGACCCAAACGATCATAGAGAACGCCCTGTTCCCACGGTTCCAGATGGACGACCATATCCACCTGCTGTTCGTCCTTGACGGCGGACATACCGAACAACTGGCGCACATCCACCACGCCGATGCCTCGCATCTCCACATAGTAGCGCAGCAGCTTGGGTGCGTTGCCCATCAGCACGGTGGGGCTGATTCGTTTCAGCTCCACAGCGTCGTCAGCGATGAGACGATGACCCCGTTTCACCAGCTCCACAGCCACCTCAGACTTACCAATACCGCTCTCACCCATGAGCAGAATACCCTCGCCGTAGACCTCCACCAAAACGCCGTGGCGGGTGAAGCGGGGGGCCAGGTAGGAGCGCAGCGAGGTGGTCAAATCGCTCATCAGCTCGCCGGTCTCCTTGGAGCTGCCCAAAATGGTACGGCCACATTCTCGGGCTGCCTGTACACATTCCGGGAAGGGATGCAGGCCACGAGCCAGCAACAGGGCGGGCACGGGATGGCTGAACAGGTCTCGGAAGCACTTGAGCCGGTCTTCCCGTCCCATCATTTTCAGGTAGGTGTGCTCCATTTTACCCATCAGCTGCACTCTATCGTTATCAAAAAAATCGTAGAACCCCACCAGCGACAAACCGGGGCGATTGATTGTCGCTTTGACGATCTTGCATTTTTCGTAGTCTGCGCCCTCCACAAAGACTTCCAGTTGGAATTCCTCTACGATTTTTTTCAGTTTGACGCTTTGTATAGTCGGCATAAGATAGCCCTCCTTCAAGAAGCGTATTCTACAGCGCCAGTATAAACGTTTTTTTCTGTTTTCGCAACCGTTTTTTTGAAAGTAATTGAACCATGCAAAAGCAAAACAAAATCGCCCAAAAACAAAAGCACAGACCGCTCTTTGTAAAAAAGCCGCTGTGCTTTGCGATTAACCATTTTTTATGACGTTGCTGCTGAGGGTGGGGAGCTTGCTGCTGCTGGTATAAAGCGCCTTGCCGTTCTGGCTGGTCAGGACGTTTCCGCTCATGGCGGAGATGGTGATATCCTTGACCGAAATTGCCCTGCTCTTGGAGCTGACAATGGTATTGCTGCTGACCGAGGTGAATTTGCTGCTGCCCTCCAGCGTCACGGCAGGGGAGGAGGATTTGCAATAAATGGTATTGCCCACCACGCTGCTGCTCCTGATGTACTCTCTTTGACGGGCACTTTTGCTGGAACTGCCCTTGATCCAGCCGTAACTGTAGCTGGCCAGCAGAGCGGGGGTGGAAAAATAGCTATCCTTGCTGCCGACCCGGTTATTTTTCACACTCACGCTGCCGCCGCTGATTTGAATGCCGCAGGAATACTTTCCGGTAATCACATTTCCCGAAACAACGCTGTTTTCAAAGGCATAGCAGTGAATGGCGGCGTAATTCACGTTTTGTCCGTTTCTGGCTTTGTAGGTCTTGGTGTTGCGGAACACGTTATTGGTGATGACAATGCCGGTGTTATGCAGCCCCTTGACGGCGTGATGGTTGCCGACACCGCTGGGGTAATCCCGAAAGGTGCAGCCGGTGATGGTGATGTTCTTACAGGGGGTGTTATCGGCCTTATAAAGCCCGTTCCAACTGGTGTTGGCTCCGTTATAGCTGATGTCCAACTGGATGGCCTCGCCCGGCTCGTTGGCGTTGCTGCCCGGTCGAAAGCCCGTAAAGGTGCAGTTCTCCACCCGGCAGTCCCGGCAGCCGGAGAACTCCAGCAGGTGGTTTGCCCGGCAGTTTTGAAAGGTGACGTTGGAGAACACCACGTTGGTGGCGTGGGCGATGTTCACCAGGTTGCATTCGGTCTTGGAGCCGCCGGAGCCATCCAGCGTGCCGTTGCGCACGGTCACGTTTTTGCACATATTGTAGCCGGTGCCGCTGTAGCTGTCGTTCTGATTGGCCACCAGGAACAGATTGCTCATCTGACCCGCCCGAACCAGCGTAGCGCCGTTCAAGTCCAAATCTGTGTTGGGCAGCAGGTGAAGAATGGCGGAGCTTCCGCTTTTTCCCACTTTGTAAGTGCCTTTTTTGGCGATGCGAACGGTTTTCTTCTGACGGCTTCCCTTGCGGAGCGCCTGGCTCAAGCGGCTGTAATTCTGGGAGGCGGAAGAGCCCAGCGTCACCGTAATGACGTTTTTATTGCTGGCGGACGGCTGCTTGGGCTCCTCTTTTTCTGTTTCAGGAGCCTCTTGCTTGGGCGTTTCGTCCTCCTGTTCGGAATCGTTTCCGCCTTCATCGGGTTGGTCGCTGTCGGATGCGTCGCCGTCGTCGAGTTCGTCATCATCGGGTTCGTCGTCGGGTTCGTCGTCCGGCTCCTCATCGTCGGGGAAGTCGTCGTCTTGCTGGCCGTCGTCGGGGAAGTCTTCCCCCCAGTCCTCCGGCTCGTGATCCATCCAGCCCATGTCCTCGTCCCCGGAAGCATCCTGGGGCAGCTCCTGCTCGAAGGAATCCTGAATCTGTTCCCAGGGGAAGGTCTCCATTCCGTCCCAATTCTCTGACCAATCCTCCGCCCAGGCGGGAGAAACGCAAGCCAGTATCATGGCCAGCGTCAGCAGCAGCGATATTCCTCGTTTTTTCATCTGTAGAGACCCTCCGTCGTCAAAATAATAGCCCACAGTTTTTGATTATACTAAACCCAAGCTTTTTTGACAAGTCCCTCAGCGCAATTTCCATCATTTTACCAAAAAAAGCCCGGAACCTGGGCGGCTCCGAGCTTTTTGAAAGATTGTGTTCCGATATCAACGAGCAAATAATTACTTTGCGTATTCCACGGCGGTGACTTCACGCACCAGATGGACTTTGATCTGGCCGGGATATTCCAGCTCATCCTCAATCTTTTTGGCGATGTCACGAGCCAGAATGGTCATTTCGTCCTCACTGACGTCCTCCGGCTTAATCATGATTCGAACCTCACGACCCGCCTGAATGGCAAAGGCCTTGCTCACGCCCTTGAAGGAAGAGGAAATCTCCTCCAGCTTCTCCAAGCGCTTGATATAGTTTTCGACGTTCTCTCTGCGTGCGCCGGGACGTGCGGCAGAAATGGCGTCTGCGGCCTGAATCAAGCAGGCAACAATGGTCTGAGGCTCCACGTCGTTGTGGTGAGCGGCGATGGCATGAACCACATACTCGTTTTCCTTATAGCGGCGAGCCAAATCCACGCCGATTTGGACATGACTGCCCTCAATCTCGTGGTCAACGCTCTTACCGATGTCATGGAGCAGACCGGCACGCTTGGCCGTGGCGACATCTGCGCCAATCTCTGCGGCCAGCAGACCGGCGATATGGGAAACCTCAATGGAGTGGTTCAGCACGTTCTGGCCATAGCTGGTGCGGTAGTGCATACGACCCAGCAGCTTGACCAGCTCGGGGTGGATGCCGTGGATGTTGGTCTCAAAGAGGGCACGTTCTCCCTCCGCCTTGATGACGCTCTCCACCTCACGCTTGGCCTTTTCCACCATCTCCTCAATGCGGGCGGGATGGATGCGGCCATCGGTGATGAGCCTTTCCAGGGCAATTCTGGTAATCTCACGACGAACGGGGTCAAAGCAAGAGACCGTGATCGCCTCCGGGGTATCGTCGATAATCAGTTCTGCACCGGTGAGGGTTTCCAAGGTGCGGATATTGCGACCTTCTCGGCCAATGATGCGGCCCTTCATCTCGTCGTTGGGCAGGGGAACGACAGAAACGGCCACCTCGGCCACCTGGTCGGCGGCGCAGCGCTGAATGGCCATAGAGACCAGCTCACGGGCATAAGCGTCGGCCTCGTCACGGAAGCGGGCTTTAATCTCTTTGATTTTGACGGCCTCTTCGTGGGTGACTTCACTTTCCACCTGATGAATCAGATAAGCCTTAGCGTCCTCAGCGGTCAGAGCGGAAATGCGCTCCAGCTCATCCTGCTGCGCCTGACGAATCCGTTCGGTTTCCTCACGGGTGCGTTCTGCGGCCACCAGACGGTTTTGCAGCTTTTCTTCCTTCCGTTCGATGGCATCGGTCTTGCGGTCGAGATTCTCTTCCTTGGCCTGGAGACGGCGCTCCTGCTTGGAAAGCTCGGCACGGCGTTCTTTGACTTCCTGTTCATAGACGCTACGTTCTTTGTGAATCTCTTCCTTCGCCTCCACCAATGCTTCCCGCTTTTTCGACTCGGCGGACTTAATGGCCTCATTGATGATATTGACGGCTTCCTGGTCTGCGTTGCGAATGGTCTCGCTGGCCTTCTGATGGCGGCTCTGATAAACGATCCAGCCGGCGGCGAAGCCGACGACCAGACCGATAAGAATTCCAATTGCAAGCCACATGGTTTTGATACACCTCCTGTTTTTTTGTTTCTTTTTTGGGGCGGAACATCGTTCCACCGGGTTCATTCGCTGTGCTGTTAGATGTTTTCAGATGTTAATGCAAGAAAAAAACGCTCTGTGCAGACTATGCCACACATTGCGACGCAATTAAAATGCGGCAGAGTCATTCCCGGAAAGTACTCTTCCGTCATTCCAAAACAATCCACGTTTATTGTACCGCCTGACCCCCCCCGGTGTCAAGAACAAATCCGAATCTGAAAGAAACTTTAGGAAATGACAGGTTGACCGTTTCCGGGCATTTTCCCACACGTTTTCCCTTTGTTCCGCATAAAACGGAAGGGAGAGGAAGGGATTTTGCCTTTCCTCCCGGAAAATTCACGCCCATTTTAGAGGCTGTTTCGTAGCCCATACGCACGCCGGGATACAAAACCGCCTCTCAGGAGGTTTTTATGCAGGATTATCTTTCTCCAGAAGTATTCGCCGACGTATGGAACCGGGTCGCTCCCCAGGGCAGCGGAGGCATTGTCCCCAAAGCCCCCAAGGAGCAGCCTTCCACCACGGAGCCTACTTCCACCACGTCCTCGCTGGCGGTCTGCTGTCTGTTGGTTAGCCAGATGGAGCGGGAGGATTTGCTCCGCCGGGGTCTGCGTCTCTTTTCCGAACAGCATCCTCACCAGGCGCTCCAGGAGAGCGTCCGCCGAGGCCGCCAGCTCTGCCAGCTTCTCAGCCGTCTGACCGGCAGGATGTACCGCACGCAGCATATCTTTGACAGCCGCTGGATGGAGCAGCCTCTTTTGGATTTGTCCGTCCTCTGCCACCACCTGGAGGCCGGCTACCGCCACGGAGCGGAACATGCTCCAAACGAGCACATCCACGCTCTGTTCCTCTCCTACGCCCAGGAGCTGCGTCAGCTCCGGCATCTGTTAAACAGTCCGTTTTCAAACGAGTGAGAAAAACAAAAAGGAATGTCTTTTTGTTTTTCACCTTTTCTCTCGAAAAAACTCCGTAAAAATGTTTTTCCATTTCCTCCTTTTGGGGTCTGTGGGCGGTTTTCTTCTCTCTTTGATTTCTAATTTTCCTCTTCCTGTCCCAAGCAGGTCGGATTTGACTTTTCTCTTAAAAAAAAGTACAATATCCCCCAAAGCATCGTCCCAAACGGACGGCTGAGAGAAACCAAACGCACCCCAACCAAACGCACCCCAATTAGGAGGAACCCCTCATGATTAAACTGTACAACGGCGGCGTGTATCTGGTCAACGGCACCCAGATCATCCCCGAAAACGAAGTCCAGCAGGTCGCCGCCCTGACTGGCAAAGAGGTCAACCAGGCAGAGGCTGCCAAGGGCACCATCGCCCATTCCATCATGGAAGCACACAACACCTCCGGCGATATGGCCAACCTGAAAATCAAGTTCGATGCCATGGCCTCCCATGACATCACCTTTGTCGGCATCGTCCAGACCGCCAAGGCTTCCGGCATGGAGAAATTCCCCATTCCTTACGTCCTGACCAACTGCCATAACTCCCTCTGTGCTGTGGGCGGAACCATCAATGACGATGACCATATGTTCGGCCTGTCCGCCGCCAAGAAGTACGGCGGTATCTATGTTCCCCCTCACATCGCCGTCATCCACCAGTATATGCGTGAAATGCACGCAGGCTGTGGCAAGATGATTCTGGGCTCCGACTCCCACACCCGCTACGGCGCTCTGGGAACCATGGCCATCGGCGAGGGCGGCGGCGAGCTGGTCAAGCAGCTGCTGTGCGACACCTATGACGTAAAGTATCCCGGAGTGGTCGCCATCTATCTGGACGGCAAGCCCCAGCCCTTCGTGGGTCCCCAGGATATCGCCCTGGCCATCATCGGCGCTGTCTTCAAAAACGGCTATGTGAAGAACAAGGTGATGGAGTTCGTCGGCCCCGGCGTTGCCTCCATGACCACAGATTTCCGCAACGGCGTGGACGTGATGACCACCGAGACCACCTGCCTGTCCTCCATCTG
Source organism: Oscillospiraceae bacterium (assembly GCA_024404315.1). Classification (GTDB taxonomy): domain Bacteria; phylum Bacillota; class Clostridia; order Oscillospirales; family Oscillospiraceae; genus Onthomonas. The sequence continues at coordinate 13,150 of JAKSQD010000046.1, read as the reverse complement.
GCGCACCGATGACGAGACCAAGGCTTATCTGACCGCCCACAACCGTGCAGAGGACTATCAGGAGCTGAATCCCGCTGATGTGGCTTACTATGAGGGCTGCGTCTATGTGGATCTCTCCACCGTCAAGCCCATGATTGCCCTGCCCTTCCATCCCTCCAACACCTACGAAATTGATGAGCTGAACGCCAACCTCAAGGACATTCTGGCCGAGGTCGAGAAGGAAGCCGCTCATGTCTCCAATGGCCGTGCCGAGTTCACCCTGATGGACAAAATCAAGGACGGCAAGCTGCACGTTCAGCAGGGCGTGATTGCTGGCTGCGCTGGCGGCAACTACACCAACATCATCGAGGCCGCTAACCTGCTCAAGGGGAAGAACATCGGCAACGGTGAGTACTCTCTGGCCGTTTATCCCTCTTCTCAGCCTGTTTTCATCAACCTGACCCGGCGTGGCTACATTGCCGACCTGATGGATGCTGGTGCGATCGTCCGCACCGCCTTCTGTGGCCCCTGCTTCGGTGCCGGTGATACCCCCTGCAACAACGGTCTGTCCGTCCGCCACACCACCCGCAACTTCCCCAACCGTGAAGGCTCCAAGCCCGGCGTGGGTCAGATGTCCGCTGTCGCCCTGATGGACGCTCGCTCCATCGCCGCCACCTCCGCAAATGGCGGCGTGCTGACCTCCGCTGAGGCGTTTGACGGCTGGGGCAACGTTCCCGAGTACACCTTTGACAGCACCGTCTATGACCGCCGTGTCTATCAGGGCTATTCCAAGGCCACCGGCGAAGATTTGGTCTATGGCCCCAACATTAAGGATTGGCCTAAGATGTCCGCTCTGACTGAGAACATCGTCCTCAAGGTCTGCTCCAAGATTATGGATCCCGTCACCACCACGGACGAGCTGATTCCCTCCGGCGAGACCTCCTCTTATCGCTCCAACCCCCTGGGTCTGGCTGAATTCACCCTCTCCCGCCGTGACCCCGAGTATGTCGGCAAGTCCAAGGAAGTGGACAAGGTGGAAAAGGCTCGTGTCGCCGGTGAGGATATCCTCGCCGCAGAGCCTGAGCTGGTTGAGGTCTTCGACACCATCCGCACCATCCCCGGCATGGCTCACATTTCCGTCCCCGAGACTGAGATTGGCTCCATGATTTACGCCGTCAAGCCCGGCGACGGCTCCGCCCGTGAGCAGGCCGCCTCCTGCCAGAGAGTCATTGGCGGTCTGGCCAACATCACCAAGGAATACGCCACCAAGCGTTACCGCTCCAACGTCATGAACTGGGGTATGATTCCCTTCCAGATGGTGGAGGAGCCCGAGTTCGAGGTGGGTGATTATCTCTTTGTTCCCGGCATCCGCTCCGCTCTGGATGGCAACATGAAGGACATCAAGGCCTATGTCCTCAAGAATGGCAAGGCAAAGGAAATTTCCCTCTATGTCGCTGATATGACCGCCGACGAGCGCAAGATTGTCAAGGCCGGCTGCCTCATCAACTACAACCGTGAGCGCAAAGGGCTGTAAACAGCAGCACAACAAAAAATCTCCAGCAGCATAGGCACACCGAGGAAACGCTGAGGGCATCGGCGTTTCCTCCCCGGACGACAGGTAAAAGTAATATTAGCATGAAAAAGTTAATGATTTTAGGCGGCTCCCGCTATGCTCTTCCAGTCATCGACGCAGCAAAAAAATCAGGAATCTATACCATTACGGCAGATTATCTTCCCGATAACATTGCACACAAATATTCAGATGAATATGTCAACGTCAGCATCATTGATTTAGAAGCAACTCTTGCAGCAGCACGAGAACGAAACGTCCACGGAATCATGTCCTTTGCCTGTGACCCTGGTGTTGTCACCGCCGCTTATGTTGCCGAACAATTGGGTCTGCCCAACGTTGGCCCCTATGAGTCGGTTTGTATTCTTCAGAACAAGGGTAAGTTCCGACAGTTTTTGACTGAAAACAGATTTACGGTTCCCATGGCTAGGAGCTACAAAGACCCCGAGCAGGCCATTCAGGATCAGCACCTGTTCCACTGGCCCGTGATTGTCAAGCCGACCGACTCCGCCGGAAGCAAGGGTGTCACCCGTGTGGACAACCCCGCCGAGCTGAAAAAAAGCATTGAATACGCCCTTTCTTATTCCCACTGTGACGAGTTTATCATGGAGGATTTTATCACCCAGCACGGCTTTTCTTCGGACAGCGACAGCTTTTCCGTGGACGGGGAATTGAAGTTCGTTTCCTTCAACTGCCAGCGCTTTGACGCAAACGCCGTAAATCCCTACACACCGGCGGCCTACAGCTGGCCTTCCTCCATGACGGAGGCGCATCAGCAGGAGTTAAAAAGCGAGATTCAGCGCTTAATCAAGCTCCTCGGCATGAAAACCGCCGTCTATAACATCGAAACCAGAGAGGGCACCGACGGCAAGGCCTATATCATGGAGCTTTCTCCCAGAGGCGGCGGAAACCGGCTGGCTGAGTGCCTGCGGTACGCAACCGGCGTGGATATCATCACCAACATGGTGCGCTATTCGGTCGGAATGGAGCTTGACCCCGTGAACCAAGTCCCTTATGACGGCTGTTGGGCGGAAATCATCCTCCACAGCGACAAGCCCGGCGTGTTTAAGGAGCTGTGGATTTCCGACAAGCTGAAAGACAACGTTGTGGAACGAGATTTGTGGATTGAGGAAGGCGCTGTCGTCGGTGGCTTCGAGGCCGCAAATGAGGCAATCGGCACGCTCATTTTGAAGCTGGAATCCCAGGAAAAAATCAACGAGATTTTGTCCCATCAGAACCAGTATGTCAAGGTGCTCCTGAAAGAAACCGACTCAGAGGGCTAATCCGTCCCTTTCCTCATCAACGATAAAAAAGCAAAAAACATTCCTGACAGACTGCCATCAGGAATGTTTTTCTATTTAGTATAGGTGCAAAAACGAAAGGCAACGCCGTTTTCCTGCTTCCACTCGGAGGCGTGGCACAGGCTCCACTCACTGCCCAGCGCCGGGAAAAACCGATCCGCCGGACGAATGGCATCCACCTGCGTCAGCTCCAACCGATCGCAGTAGGGAAGCAGCAGGCGGTAAATGCTCTCGCCGCCCATAACCCATGCCTCTTCTTCTCCCAAGGCGTTCCGCAGGGCTTCCACATCGTGGAACACCTCCACGCCCTCCCGGAAAAAGTCACGATTCCGGGTCAGCACCAGGTTGCGCCGGTTGGGGAGGGGACGGCCTCCGGGGAGGCTATCCAGCGTCTCCCGACCCATGATAACCGTTTTCCCCGTGGTCAGGGTCTTGAAGCGCTGCATATCCTCCCGAATGGAAAAGAGCAAGCGCCCCTGATACCCCAGTCCTCCGTCCTTGGCCACGGCTGCAATGAGCTTTAACATGACCGGTTCCTCAATTCGTCCAGCAGTTGGGACATGGTTTTGCGGCAAACGGGGTGGATGGTGTGGGGAGCAATCTCCGCCATGGGAACCAAAACAAAATCCCGGTTGGTCATGTCGGCGTGAGGCACAGTGAGCCGCTCGGTCTGGATGATTTCGTCCTCATAGAGCAGGATGTCCAAATCCAAGGTGCGGGGGCCCCAGTGAATCTCTCTGGTTCGGTTGGCCGCCTGCTCCAAACGGTGCAGCTCATCCAGCAGGGCATCCGGGGTCAGCAGCGTTTCGATTTCCACCGCTCCATTGAGGAAATCATCCTGCTCCACGCCGCCATAAGGTGCGGTGGTGAGGAAGGAGGAGCAGCGCTTCACCCGAATTTCCGGGCACGCATTCAGCCCCTCTACCGCCTCCCGGAGAAAGCGCTCCTTATCGCCCAGGTTGGAGCCCAGGGCGATATAAGCCCGCTTCCAGCCACGGGTGATTCGAACCGACACCGTTTGCAGGGGAAGGCCAATGGGGGCGGAGGGCTTTTGAATCTCCAGCTCGACCTTTTGAATCAAGGGAAAGCCCAGGAGAATGTCGTGAGCGGTCTGTTCCGCCGCAGCCTCCAGCAGACGAAAGGTGCATGTTTGCAGAAAATCGGTGATAAAATGGCAAATTTCGCCGTAATTGGTGGTGTGCTCCAAATCGTCGGTGCGTCCCGCCCGGCTCATGTCGGTGTGGAGCACGGCGTTGACAAAAAACCGCTGTCCCAGCCGGTTTTCCTCGGGAAAAACCCCGTGTCGGGCGTAGATATCCAGCCCGTAGATGTGAATGGTATCCATAGTTGTTCCCTTTTTTATTTTTTCTCCGCCGGTCGGAAGCTCTCTACATATTCCCTGGCTTCTTCCTGGCTCATGCCCAGGTAGGAAACCAGCTCCTCCGTGTACCACTTCTCCGCATCTGCCAGAGCGGAGCGGAAGGAGTCGGTATCCACTTCCTCAAAGGAAAGAAGCTCCACCTTGCCGCTCTCCTTCCACTCGTCCAAAAGCGCCTGCCCATGGCGGCGGTTGATTTCCTTTTGATAGTCCACAGCTTTAGCGGCGTTCGAGGTGAGCACCTTTTTTTGGTCGTCGGTGAGCTGGCTATAAACATTTTGGTTGACGCAGAAATACACGCAGTCATAGGAGGCGTTCCAGAGGGTGACGTACCGCTGGGCACCCATCAGGTTTTCCGACTGAATCAGGGCTAAGGGTGCTTCCTGTCCGTCGGCCTCCGTGCCCAGAGCGCCCACCGCCTCGGACAGCTCCAACGGCAGGGGAGCGCAGTTCAGCGCCTCAAACGCCGCCTGGCGGAACTCATTCAACCCCGTGCGGATGGTCAGGCCGGAGAGGTCGGCGGCCTTTTGGACGGGTCTGCGGGCGTTGGTGAGCTGCTGAAAGCCGTTCTCTCCAATGCCAAGGCAGAACATCCCGTACTGGGAGAGGTACTCTTTCAGCATTTTTCCGCCGCTGCCCTTCAGCACGGCATCCGCCTGCTCCGTATTGGCAAACAGATAGGGCAGAGACACCACCCCAAACCGGGGGTCAAAGTTGGAATACGCCAGGCCGGACTGAATGGAGAGGTCAAACTCATCTCCGTTCATCAGCATCTGGATGGAATCCAGCTCAGAGCCGCCGGAGTAACCGGAGTTGCTGCGAATGTCCACTTTTACCTTTCCGCCGGTGGATTCCTGCATCAGGGCGTTGAAATACCGCCCCGCCTGCGTCCAACTGGATGTTGCACTGGCGCCGCAGTTCAGCCGCCACTGGGTGGAGGGCCACTCCTCCTTGGCTTTGGCGGCGTTTTCCGCTGCGTTGTATTCCGAAGAAGCTTCATAATCGGCATAACTGCCCGGTTCCAGCGAAGATTTGACGCTGGAGCGGCTGGAGCGGCCACAGGCAGTCAGAGAACACAGCATCGCAACCGACAGCACAAGAGCCAACAGACGTTTCATGGTGGATTCCTCCATTGGTTAAAATGAAATGGGTAGAGAGAACAGAAGGGGTTCATTCCCCCTGATTGTTTCGCTTACAGCTTGCCCTCTTTGACCAGAAGGGCGGTTTTCAAAATGCCAATCTGGGTCTTGGCGTCGGGAAGCTCGTTGTTCATGACCATTTCCACGGCCTTGTCCAGCGGAATGCGAACCACTTCCAGGAACTCGTCAGAATCCAAATCCTGAGCGGTATGGTCACTGACCCGGCAAGCCCAGATGCGGAGCAGCTCGTTGGTGTAGCCGGGGGTGGGGTAGGCCGTGCCCAAAGAGACGAACTCCTCCGCCAGGCAGCCGGTTTCCTCTCTCAGCTCTCGCTTCATGGCCTCGAAGGGGTCTTCGCCCTTTTCCAGCTTACCAGCGGGCAGCTCCAGCACTTCCTCGTCGTAGGCATAGCGGAACTGACGGACAAAGAACAGCTCATTGTTCTCGGTCAGGGCGGCAATGGAGCATCCGCCGGGGTGCTCGACCTCTTCCCGCTTGGCCAGCTCGCCATTGGGCAGGCGCACGTCATCCACCTTCATATTGATGATTTTGCCCTTGTAATAGTAGGTGCTGGAAACTTTTTCTTCCCGAAGATTCATGTAGAGCACTCCTTTTGTCGTCGTTTCTCTGTTGTTAGAACGTGTTTTCCGTCATGAGATGGTCATTTTCCATCACAAAGGGGGGAGCGGTGTTCTGTCCCCACGCAGTGTCATATTGATCCATGAGATAATGCTTCAGCATCTCCCGGGAGGGCAGCTTAATGACCTGATAAGGAGCCTGAAAGGCCAGCTTCTCCACAAAATAGAGACCATCCTGGGCGCTGACCAGCACGCCGGTGTGTCCAATGAAAAGCTCGTTCTCTTCCTCCGACCACTGGTTGTGGAACCACACGGTAATGAGGCTGAGGCTGTCGCTTTCCGCAAAGGAGATTCCCCGCTTTTCCCAGTCTACCCGCACGTTGGCAGCGTGGACGGCCACATCAGTGGTATTGTCCGTAGGAACGCAGGAAAACACACGCCGGAACAGCTCTAAATCCCCATCGTCGCACAGGGCGGAAGGGTCGCTTTGCAGAGACTCCAAATCCATAAAAAGGTCATTGTCCCGAATCTCTGCGTCAGGGTTGGCAGAAAGCCGGTCTCCCACCAGGCCAAAGGCGGTAATCCGGCAATTGTAGCCGTTAAAATCGGGGTATTGCTCCAGCCATTGCTCCTGATAATCATAAGGGTCATAGCCAGGCACAAGGATATTGGCCTGCTGGAAGTCTCCCAGCAGGGGCGTGGCATCCACAGCGGCATTAAACTGTTCCACATGGTTCCACAGTACTTGGCGACGCTGTGCGGAGATTCCAGCCTTCTCCAAAAGGTCATCCACCTGCTGACGAGAAGCGGCGCTGTTCAGGTTGCTATATTCCAGCAGGGGACACTCCTCCCCAGTCGAATCCCCCGGCGACAGAGGAGCATCTGTCTCAGCGGGCAGGGAGGCATCCGGCATCTTTGCTGGGGCGGAAAAGCCGCATCCGGTCAGCAGCAGCGTCAAAGCGAAAAGAAAAGCCAGTAACCGTTTCATTGTACATCCTCCCAAACGGTCAAATCACCCAAAAGCCAAGCACGCCGGAAGCAATTCCCACCGCCGCACCCACCAGCACGTCACGGGGCCAGTGAACGCCGCCAATCACCCGACAGGCCGCAAGCACAGCCCCCATCAGCAGGAACAAAACCCCCACGGGCGGCAGCAGCCACAAAAAGGTCATGGCAATGACAAACATGGAAAAAACGTGCCGGGAGGGGAAGCTCTTGCCCTTTTTATCCTTGTGAATCAGCGGGCGAATCTCCAGCACCTCATAGGGGCGCTTTGCGTCACAAAGGTGGCGGAACACACTGACCGCCACAAAAGACACCGCCGGAACCGCCACGGCTCGGATGAGTCTGGGGTCACGCTGCCAGAGCAGCAGCGCCAGACACAGCGGATAGGCGGCATAGCAGCTCCGGGTCAGTAGCCGGTTGACGAGGTTCAGCCACCGCTGCCCCTGCTCCGAGCGGAAGGGCGCACTCAGCTGCTCATATTCCTGGGCGGTCATGGTTATTCCTTGCTTTCGAGGAAGTAAGTGGCCTCACTGTCCGCCACATGGAGGGCATAGGCCAGGGGGAACATCTCAAAGGCCTTGCCAATATCCCGGTTGTCTTCGGGGCCGGAAAAGCCCATGTGGTAGCGAATGGCAAACGCCTCCTCACGGGTCAGGCGCATATAACCGTTGACAATGTAAACGCTCTTTTCGCCGTGGCCGTAGGGCATGGGGTCCTCGAACTGATAGACCACCTGCTGCCGCCAGCTGCCGTCCGGCTGCTTCACGTTGCGGGTAGAGGTCTTGTAGCAGCCAATCTTGCACAGGTCATGGCACAGAGCGACGATGGCAACGCTCTCCTCGGAGTAGTTCAGACCATATTCCTCCTGCACCCGGGGACGATCCAGATAATCCACCAGGCAGTCATAAACGTTCAGGCTGTGCTCACACAGACCGCCCTCAAAGGAGCTGTGGTAGCGGGCAGAAGCCGGAGCGGTAAAGAAATCACTTTTGTTTTCCAGGTAGTCCAGCAGCTCGGCAGCACCGGGACGCTTGATTTTCTCCTTGTACAGCTGGATAAATTCTTCTTTGACAGTCATAGTATCAGATTCCTTTCGATTGATCGCTTTATTTTACCACAGTTTCCGAAGGGTGTAAAAGAATTTTGAGGAGAATTCGCAGAAATTTCACAGGAGGGGAGGTAGGTTTTGTGGCGTTTTTTCGCCGTGCGGCCTCCCCCCGTTTGCCTGGCAAGCTCTTTTCCCGTCCGTCACGCCGCCTGAGCGGGCATTCATCCCCCTGCCAGGCAGCAGAAAGGGAAAAAAGCCAAAATTCCTTAAAAAAATGCTTGACAATCTGTCAAATTCCCGATACAATAAAAAACGCTGTAAAATACAGCAACAACTTCTTGCCTTCGCTGAAAACAACGATGGCGAAGGCCATATGTCCATAAGGAGGTGCAAATCACATGGCAAAGGTTACTGGTAAGTACGAGACTATTTTCATCGCTGACACCACTCTGGGTGATGACGGCATTGCTGCTCTGGTTGCAAAGTTTAAGGCTCTGATCGAGGCAAACGGTACTCTGGGCGAAGTGGTTGAATGGGGTAAGCGTCATCTGGCCTATCCTATCGATCATAAGACCGAGGGCTACTACACCCTGATTACTTTTACTTCCGCTCCCGAGTTCCCCGCAGAGCTGACTCGTAACTATAACATCACCGACGGTGTTATCCGCTCCATCGTGGTCGAGCAGGCCGAATAAGGAGCGTTTGAATGCTGAACAAAGCAATTCTCCAGGGTCGCCTGGTGGCTGACCCTGAGCTGCGCCACACCCAGTCAGGCACTGCGGTAGCCACCTTCCGCATTGCCTGTGACCGTGACTATAAAAGCAAGGATCCCAACGCCCAGAACGCCGATTTTATCAACATCGTCGCCTGGAGAAACACCGCTGAGTTCATCAGCCGTTACTTCACCAAGGGCAGCATGATCCTCATTGATGGCCGCATCCAGACTCGGGATTATACCGACAACAACGGTCAGCGCCGTTATGTCACGGAGGTCGTCGCCGATAACGTCAACTTCGCAGGCTCCAAGCGTGAGAGCGGCGGAGCTTCCGCAAGCGGCTATGGTCAGCAGAACAATTACGGCGGCAACGCAGGCGGCTACGGCAGCTATGGCGGCTACAACGCCAACAACCAGGCTCCCGCACAGCCCAGCTATGCAGCCCCCGCGGCCTATGCTCCCACTGGTCTGGGACAGGCTCCTGCAAACGAGTTTGCAGAACTGAACGATGATGACGGCGAACTGCCGTTCTAAACGGGTCTGAAGACAGTCCCTATTCCTATAAAAGAGGAGGTTTATCACTATGCCTTTCGATAGAAATTCTCGTGGCCGCAAGCGCAGAAAGGTTTGCACTTTCTGTGTGGATAAGGTCCAGCAGATCGACTACAAGGATACCGGCAAGCTGCGCCGTTATATCTCCGAGCGTGGCAAGATCCTGCCCCGCCGCACCACTGGCACCTGCGCTATGCACCAGCGTCAGCTGACCGTCGCCATCAAGCGTGCTCGTCAGATTGCTCTGCTGCCCTACGTCGCAGATTGATTTTAACCAATCCGGGTCTGAATGGGAGTTTTCCCGCTCAGACCCTTTTTTTGTTGCACTTCGACTCCCTGTTTTGATGCAAAAAGTCCGCCTCTTCCTCTCAGCAGGAACAGACGGACTTTGCACTTTTTTCTACAAAATAGCCTTTTTAATAGCCGTATCGGATGGCCTCGGCCATTTTGACGGCTCGGTAATTCTCCTTGACGTCGTGAACCCGCACAAACATACACTCTTTCATCACGGCAAACACGGTGGTGACGAGGGTTCCCTCCACTCGCTGGTCAGCGGGAAGATCCAGCGTCAAACCAATGACCGACTTTCGAGACGTGCCCAGCAGGACGGGATAGCCCAGGCGTTTCAGCTCCTCCAGGCGGTCAATGGCCTCCAAATTGTGGTCATAGCGCTTGCCAAAGCCCACGCCGGGATCCAAAATGATGTGGTCGTCCGCAATGCCCGCCTGATGCGCCAACGCAAGGGTTTCTTCCATATCCTTCAACAAATCCACCAGAAAAAGACCATAATTCGGCTCCTTTCGGTTGTGCATCAGGCAGCAGGGAACGCCGCTCTTGGCGATGACCCCCGCCAACTTGGGGTCATACTTAAGACCCCAGATGTCGTTAATCAGGTCAGCGCCAGCGCTGATGCCCGCCTGTGCTACGGCGCTTTTGTAGGTATCCAGCGAGATGGGCACATCGAAATTGTGTTTCACCGCCTCGATGATGGGAACCACTCGGTCAATCTCCTCCTGGTCAGAGAGGAGGGTATAGCCGGGACGGGTGGACTCTCCGCCGATGTCCACGATATCCATACCATCCCGGAGCATTTGCTCCACATGAGCCAGGGCTTTATCCTTGTCGTTCCAGCGTCCGCCGTCCGAGAAGGAATCCGGCGTCACGTTCAAGATGCCCATGATATAGGTATGTCCCTTGGTCTTGAAGTCTTTGTTTCCAATTTTCATAGGTTACTCCTTATGCTGATAGATGACCGCCTAAAGACAGAAGGAAACCGCCTCTCAAATCACGTTCCCATTCCGTTTTTCCATCGTCCAGTTGCATTCCTCCGCCGCCTCGCACCAGTAGCAGGGGCGGCACTTTTTATCCGCCCGGTAGAGGAGCGCCCCAAACGCCGAAGCGCTCTCGTTGGAGCGGTGACTGCCAATGGCTCGGACAATGACCCGGCACTCAGCGCTCGAAAACCCGCACTCCGGCAAAATCCGTCCGGCCAGGGCTTCCCCGGCGATTTCGTGAGGGGTTCCGTCCTGGTACTGAGCGCCCCGGCCTAAGTCGTGGAGCAGGGCGGCGGCATAAATCATTTCCTTGGAAAAGCCCAGCTGCTCCTCCTCGTTCCACAGGGCGGCCAGCCTCGCCACGGAGAGAAGATGCTCCAAACCGTGGCGGCAGAAGATTCGACTCTGCTCCAGGGTTTCCAGCTCTCTCAGCTTTTCCCGAAAGAGTGGATGCGCCGCAATGCGGTTAATTCGTTCCATCTTTTCCCATTTTCGCAAGATTTACCCCTCCCCTTTTTCCGTATTGAGTGTTATTATAGCGTGTGAGAGCTTTTGCGTCAATCACCTTCTTTTTTTCCGCCGCCGGGGGATTGCCCCCTATCCGCTGATTTTCCAATCGGCTCTTAATAGATTCTTAAAGATTCTCCTCTTTTTTCTTAAATCATCCATGCTATTCTATCCTTAACCAACAACAAACGAAAGGAGGAACCGCCCGATGTATACCATCCTCGTCTGCGACGATGACCGGGATATTGTCCAGGCTCTGACCATTTACTTAAAAGCGGAGGGTTACGGCGTGCTGCCCGCCTACAACGGAGCGGAAGCGCTGCGTATACTGGAAAAGCGCCAGGTAGATTTGATTCTGATGGACATCATGATGCCCAAAATGGACGGCATTCAAGCCACCGCCCGCATCCGAGAAACCGCTAACACTCCTATCCTGTTCCTCACCGCCAAAAGCGAGGATACCGACAAAATCTTGGGGCTCAACGTGGGGGCGGACGACTATATCACCAAGCCCTTCAACCCCATGGAGGTGCTCGCCCGGGTGCGCAGCCAGCTGCGCCGCTATACCTTGCTGGGCGGTCAGAAGCAAGCCCCCGCCCCACCCAAGGACGTTTTGGAGGTTGGCTCCATCCAGCTCAACGACAGCACCAGAATTGTCACCGTGGACGGCGACCTCGTCAACCTGACCCCGCTGGAATTTAACATCCTTCGTCTGCTGATGAAGCACCCCAACCAGGTCTTTTCTGTCAGCCAGATTTACGAACAGGTATGGCAGGAAAACGCCGGTTTTGGCAGTGAAAGCACCGTTCCCGTTCACATCCGCCACATCCGGGAAAAAATCGAGATTGACCCCGCCCATCCCAGATTTTTGAAGGTGGTCTGGGGCGTGGGGTATAAGATGCAAAAATAACTCCCCCGGCTCTCACCCCTGCGCAATTCACATGAAAAGAGGAGAATCCGATGAAAAATTCACAAACTTCGGCCTTGTTCAAGGCAATCTGCGTTTTTCTGAGCTGTTTGTTCTTCGCCATGGGTGCGACCGTGGCGACAACGGGCATTTTGGAATCCAACAACACCAGCTTTTGGAATGATTCCTATTATCGCTCCATCTATGGTGACAACCGCCTGGCCTACACCTACCTGAGCACCATGTATCTGCACGGGGTGTCTCAGCAGTACCAGTATGACCAGAAGATGGAGCATGGCAAAACGCCCACACCCTCCGAGCGGTACGACTATGAAAAGACCATGGAACAGCTCCGCAGCGAAAACACCAATTTCCGCTACCGTATCCTTGACCTCGACGGAAAAGTGCTCTACAGCAACCTTTCCGGCTCTGAGGATCTCTCCAAGGTCTGCTCCTATCGCTACTATTCCAGTCTCATTCTGGGTGATGGAGCCTATGTGGGCGACTTCTACCACACCATCAGCGCCGACAACGGCTTCTGCGGTGTCCAGCATATTTTCGATGAGGATACCTTCTACCACACCATCAGCGCCGACAACGGCACGTTGGAGGACTACCTCCACCAGAATTTCATCCAGGATGACGGCAAATACTACGACCGAAACAGCTACGAGGAATACCTGGAGGAGCGCCGCCAATATGAGGAGCTCAAACGGGAACGGGATGCCGCCACCGAGTCCGTGGCACAGGACGACGAGGTTTCCCGCTCCCTCGCCAAGCGCAAGCAAATTGACGGCTTTTTCGATGACCAGTTCCAATTCTGGCACTACAGCGCCACCATGAACACCTTCCTCCAACCGGAATATTTTTGGGAGGGCGGCACAACCCAGATGGATGACGGCTTTGTCTTCGGAAACCAACTGACCTATCATGACGATGTGGAAGGCCTGCGTGTGGCGAAGTCCTTCATGAGCCCGGACGGGTTCCTCTACTATCTGATGGGGGACAGCGGCTACGCCAAATCCACCGAGAAATTTGATCCCGAGTGGGACCCCGAGCAATACGCCGATCAGCCTGTTGACGAGGCGCTGGCCAATCTGGAACCCCCCAAGGATTTCCGTGTGCCTCTGTCCGCCGTCATCGAATGGGGCATTCAGGATGCCGCCATGGACGTGAACGGTATTGACGACGAGTTCC
>JAKSQD010000045.1 GCA_024404315.1 Oscillospiraceae bacterium | reverse complement strand
TGATATTCTTTTTCGAGATCAGCAAGTTCCTTTTGTCTGCCGATAAACTCCATGACGATCTCCTTAATATAATCTGGATTATTATAATTGAAATTATATTAGATAGAAACGGAGATGTCAAGAGATAAAACTAACAGACATATTATAACGTGTTGTAGTAGTGATGAATCTTTTCTGCCATTAGGATGCGGCGTTGTTCCAAGAACTTGTCGTAATCATGGATGTTCATATTTTCAAAGCCGTCTGGGACGCAGCTTTGTTTCATATTCTCTCGCAAAATTTCCTCATCAACGATTCCACCATAGACAGGGCTCTTTGTTTGACACTGATTGAAAACGGTTTTCATATAATCGCACGGGGCAGAATCTTTGATTTTGATGTTGATTTCCTGCTGAATAAAGACATAATTTGCAATTTGATTGTATTGTGTTTTTGCCAATCCGTTCTGGGTCAGGTATTTCTTGGGGAAGAGATGATGGATATCACCTCTGTTTTCAAGCATGGTTTCAACGTCAATCTGAGAAGAAAGGAAGCCTTTATCGTGGCTCTTGACCTGTGCAATCAGAAACATATTGAAATATGGGCTACTTGCAACAGAAGTATCCAGTCGCTGAACGAGATTCACACTCCAAAATGCGTCTGACAATTCACCTGCTTCTGTAGCTCGCAGATACTCCATCGGATCTTTGTATGCAAAAAATCTCTTGATGTCATAATCGAAGGAGGATTCAGACGACCCGGAATATCGACCAGTCAAAATGGACAGAGCAAGCCAACGACGAACAATATATTCAATTTTATTACTGTCAATTTTTCTTGTCTTGAGAGCCAAATACAGTGCATAGCCGAAATTCAACACATTCTGAGAGCGAATCAGCGACTTTCTGACGATACCAGCGGAACGAACGATCATCAGATACCGCTCATAATTGGTCTGGTTGACAGTCTGCATAACTGCTTCGTGGAGCTGCGTAAAGGAATCTTCCGCAATCTCACTTTTGTATTCACGGCTCTCAAAATCACGGCCGGAAAGTAAACTCACAAGGTCAGATAACTTGCCACGCTTAAACTGATATGTAAATGCGACACGCAGAATATCAATATATGAGGTTTTGTATATAGGCGATACTTTTCCGGCTGCCCATTTGATGGCTTGGAACTCTGGAAGAAGTGCAAATTCAGCGTCATTTGCCTGAATGTCCTTTAAGTCTGCAGGTGACTCCAAGAGATGGCAGAAATAATCAATCACTTTTCTGGTGATATTGCCGTCAAAAACCTCGTTTGAGGAGATTTTTGACATCGCAAAATCAGCCTGAGACAGGACAACACCTTTGGAGTTGATACGAATAAAGATTTCAGTCACAGCATCAATGTTTAAATTGCTATCCAGAGTAATGACACCGAGGTTATTGTTTTGAACGGCTCGGAGTTTGTTGATGATGTCATTTACCTTTGACATTTGCTCAGGGATGCCGTTATCTGAGCAGTATTTCATCACGAATCCAAAGGAATCGAATGCTGGATCAAAAACTGTGGAGATATTGGAAATCCATTTGCTGCTCTTCTGATTTGCTGAGTTTGCGACCTCAAAGGTTTCTTCGATTGGGTTAAAGGCAATGTTGATGCGTTTCCACTTGTAGTGATCGTCAAGAACTTCTTTTCCAACGATTGCGGCAGCCATAGCAGTGATACGCTGCTGACCGTCAATCAAGACCTTTTTTCCCAATGCGATCTTTCCATTCTTTAGCTTGACATCAGGATTTTGCCAAACAATGATGTAGCCGATGGGAAAACCTTTATAAAGAGAATCCATCAGGTCACGAACCTTAGAACTATCCCAAACAAAGGGACGCTGCATCTCAGGTATAGCAATTTCGCCAGATTTAATACTGGAAAGGAGCGATTCGACGGAATAGTTGTTGACAGAATAAAGAGCCATGTTATCATTCCTTTTTCTATTTGGCATCATTTGTAGATAGCAATATTTTATACCATCATATTACAGTTGGCAAGGCTAAAAACTCCCCCCACATAAATTTGTAATTCTCCCATTTTTGTGCTATAATGTCCCCACACGACAAAATCCCCGACCATCGGGAAGCAATAGAGGGACACAACATGGACAACAAAAGCATCAAAAAACTGGAAGCTGACCTGTGGGAATCCGCCGATCTGCTCCGTTCCGGCTCAAAGCTGACCTCCAACCAGTACTGTATGCCCGTTCTGGGTCTGATTTTCCTGCGGTACGCCTACAGCCGCTTCAAAAAAGTGGAAGCCGAGCTGTTAAAGAATCGACCTGTCCGCCGTGGACGGGTCATGCCCATCGAGGCAAGCGACTTTGCCGCAAAAAGTGCCCTGTTCCTCCCGAAAGAGGCGCAGTATGACTATCTGGTGAATCTCCCTGCCGACCTCTCCAAAGCAGAGCTTCTGGACTGCAACGACCAGCCCATGAACAGCCTCGGTGAAGTGGTCAACAACGCCATGGAGCTGGTGGAGCAGCAGAGCGAGCAGCTTTCCGGCGTGTTGCCCAAGGACTACACCATGTTTTCCGACGAGCTTTTGGGTGAGCTGCTGCGCATCTTCAACAATGACGCACTGGATGACGTGGGCGGCGACGTGATCGGGCGTATTTACGAGTATTTCCTCAATAAATTTGCGAAAAATATCGCCTCTGACGACGGCGTTTTCTTCACGCCGAAATCCCTCGTCAAGATGATCGTCAACATTTTGGAGCCGAAAACCGGTGTTCTCCTTGATCCTGCCTGTGGCAGCGGCGGTATGTTCGTGCAGACGGGCGATTTCGTCAACGCCGCCGGTATGGAAGCCAACCACACCATGACCTTCTACGGACAGGAAAAGGTGGACTATAACGCCCAGCTCTGTCTGATGAACATGGCGGTTCACGGTCTCAGCGGCGTTATCAAATCCGGTGACGAAGCAAATACCTTCTATCACGATGCCCACAACCTCAACGGCAAATGTGACTACATCATGGCGAATCCGCCCTTCAACGTGGACAAGGTAAAATCCGAATCCGCACAGTCTGCCGGTCGTCTGCCCTTTGGTATGCCCGCCGTGAACAAAAACAAAGAGGTGGGCAACGGCAACTATCTCTGGATTTCCTACTTCTACTCCTATCTGAACGAGCGTGGCCGTGCCGGTTTTGTCATGGCATCCTCCGCAACGGACAGCCAGAAGCGTGACAAGGACATTCGTGAGGGTCTGGTCAACACGGGTCACGTTGATGTGATGATTTCCGTAGGCAATAACTTCTTCTACACCAAGTCTCTGCCCTGCTCCCTGTGGTTCTTCGACAAGGGCAAGCCGGAGGAGCGTCTGGACAAGGTGCTGTTTATCGACGCACGGAATTATTACACCGTGGTAGACCGCACCCTCAACGAGTGGAGCGAGTGGCAGCTTCGCAACATGAACGCCATTGTTTGGCTGTATCGTGGGGAAACCGACCGCTATCAGGCACTTTTAGAGGACTACCGCTGTGCATTGGGTGAGCATGATGTCAGCGGCAGGGGCTTTTCCGCCACGGTGGAGGGTCTGGAAGCACTGCTCACCGACCAGCGGAAGCAGGCAAAGGAAGCCATCGCCGCCGCAGACCGCAAGACCAAGAAGAAAATCACGGCGGAGTGGGACGAGCTCACCGCTCAGACCGAGGAGATTTTGACCACCGCAAAAGAGGCGGATTGGCTCTACAGCAAATTCGGTGAGGGCGAGTATGCGGACGTTGCGGGTCTGTGCAAGGTGGCAAGCCGTGAGGAAATTCGTGAAAAGGGCTATTCCCTCACGCCGGGTGCTTATGTGGGGGTCGCGGCGGCAGAGGATGACGGCGTGGATTTTGCCCAGCGGATGCAGGAGATTCATGTGGAGCTGCTGGAATTGCAGATGCAGAGCGGTGAGCTGATGGACGCAATCTCCCGAAATTTGGAGGAGATGGGGTTATGAAATGGGAAAAAGTGAAGTTAGGGGATATAGCGACTTGTATTCAACCGGGTCCTTTCGGTTCACAGCTACATAACTCAGATTATTCAGATGAGGGCACTCCCATTATCATGCCCAAAGATATGATTGATGGAAAAATATCTCATAATGCCCTGATTTATGTTCCAGAAGAACACGTCCAACGCCTTAAACGGCATCAGGTTGTTGAAGGAAATCTGATGGTTGCTCGAAAAGGTGACGTTAGGAAATGCGTATATATTACTTCAAATGAAAATGGCTGGCTCACAGGAAGTGACTGTTTGAAAGTTGCTCTTGATACCCAGTTATGTAATCCAAAATTCATCTATTATCAGTTAAAAAGCGATTATATCGGAAAATGGCTTGAAACAGTATCTATTGGTTCTACAATGCCCAGTTTAAATACAGGGTTATTGAGTGGAATTGAAATGGTTCTTCCTCCTTTACCAGTTCAAAAAAGAATTGCATCAATCCTCTCCAACTACGACAACCTCATCGAAAACAACCAAAAGCAAATCAAACTGCTGGAAGAAGCGGCTCAGCGTCTTTATCGGGAGTGGTTTGTGGATTTGCGTTTTCCGGGTCATGAAACGGTGAATGTGGTTGATGGTGTGCCGGAGGGGTGGAGTAAACAAAGTGTGGGGTCTTTGCTTGGAAAGATTCCGAAAACAAAGCAGGTTATGACTTCGGACTATTTATCATTCGGAAAAATTCCAGTGATAGACCAAAGCAGAGATTTTATAGCAGGATATACTAACGATACCGAAACGCTGGTTGATGAAAAAACACCAGTAATCGTGTTTGGCGACCATACTCGTATTTTGAAGTATATTCAGTTCTCATTTGCAAAAGGTGCAGATGGAACGCAGTTGATAGTTTCAAAAGTTGATGAAATGCCTCAATCGTTGTTGTATTGTTCACTGGTGAATGTTGACCTTTCAAATTATCACTATGCTCGCCATTTCAAGTACTTAAAGGCAGAAGAAATTATTGTTCCCACAAAAGCAATAGCGGTGGAATTTGATAGAATAGTTTCTGTTATTATGATACAAATGCAGAAATTAAGGGATTCTGTTGTTTTGTTGCAGGAAGCCCGTGACCGTCTGCTCCCGAAGCTGATGAGCGGGGAATTGGAGGTGTAAATCTCTATGAACGAATACTGTGAAAATAGCTCTGTCCGTGATGCCGCCGGAACCTGTCTGGAACAAGACCTCGGCTGGGAGGTAGCGTTTGCCCATAACACCGAAAAACTGGGCATCAACGGCACCTTTGGGCGCACAAGTGAACGGGAGATTCTGCTGGTTCGTGAGGTCAAAGCCGCTCTGAAACGTCTCAACCCGTGGATGACCCCCAAAATGCAGGAGGAAGCGGTGCAAAAGCTCAAAAGCTATGTTTCCACCGCCTCTCCCTTGCAGATCAACGAGGAAAAGTATTTTCTCATGCGGGACGGCATCGAGGTTGAGGTCAAGCAGAACGGACGCACCACCACCAAAACCGCACGGGTCATGGACTTCCAGAATCCCGAAAATAACCACTTTCTCGCCATCAAGGAGCTGTGGATTCAGGGTCCCATGCACCGCCGCAGAACGGATATTGTGGGCTTCGTCAACGGTCTGCCACTGCTGTTCGTGGAGCTGAAACGCCATGATGTGGACGTGCGGGACGCTTACGACCTCAACTATTCCGACTATCAGGACACCATCCCTGAGCTGTTCCATTTTAACGCTATGGTCATGCTCTCCAACGGCATGGAGGCGAAAATCGGCACGCTGGGCAGTAAATATGAGTTTTTCCACGAATGGAAGCGTCTCAATGAGCAGGAAGCAGGCTGTGTGGAGCTGGAAACCATGCTTCTGGGCGTGTGTAAGAAAGAAAACTTCCTCGATTTGGTGGAGAATTTCATTCTTTTTGACCATTCCGACGGCAAAACCGCAAAAATCCTTGCTCGTAACCATCAATACCTCGGTGTCAATGAGGCTGTGGCAGCGTATGAGAATCGAAAGCTCAGAGAGGGCAAGCTGGGCGTGTTCTGGCATACGCAGGGCAGCGGAAAGAGCTATTCCATGCTGTTTCTCGCCCAGAAGATACGGCGGAAGTTCGCAGGCTCGCCCACCTTTGTGGTGCTGACCGACCGTGAGGAGTTGAATACGCAGATCAGCGATACCTTTGAAAACTGCGGTATGCTGGGTAAAAACGTTCCTGCGGAGCAGTACATTGCCGCCAACGGTCACGACTTGGTGAGCAAGCTGAAAGGAAACCCCAGCTTTATTTTTACCCTGATTCACAAGTTTAACTTGCCCGACGAGCCGCCCATTTATCCCGACCATGATATTATCATCCTCTCCGACGAGGCACACCGCACCCAAAACGGCATTTTCGCTGACAATATGATGGCACTCCTGCCCACGGCAAATCGTATCGGCTTCACGGGAACGCCCCTGTTCAGCAGTGATAACATCACCGAGCGCACCTTTGGCGGGTATGTGTCTATTTATGACTTTAAACGTGCCGTGGAGGATGGCGCAACCGTTCCCCTTTATTACGAAAACCGTGGAGAACGGCTGAATGAGCTGCGAAACCCCGAAATAAACGACCGCATTCTGGATGCCATTGACAATGCCGACCTTGACCCCACCCAGCAGGAAAAGCTGGAACGGGAGTTTGCAAAGGAGATTCATCTGCTGACGGCGGAGCCTCGTCTGCGTGCCATTGCCAAGGATTTTGCAGGGCATTACTCCGACCTCTGGACAAGCGGAAAAGCCATGTTTGTCTGTCTGAATAAAGTCACCTGCGTCAGAATGTATAACTATGTGCAGGAGTATTGGCAGAAGGAAATCGAAAGAGTGGAAGATCAGCTTCGTCACGCCACCCAGCAGGAAGCACAGGAGCTGGAACGCAAGCTCAGATGGATGCAGGAGACCGAGATGGCGGTGGTCATCAGCTCGGAGCAGAACGAAATCAAGACCTTTTCCAAGTGGGGACTGGACATCAAGCCCCACCGCTTGAAGATGGAAAAGCGTGATCTGGCGGATGAGTTCAAGGATAAGGAGAATCCCCTGAGAATCGTGTTCGTCTGCGCCATGTGGCTGACGGGCTTCGATGTGAAGTGTCTCTCCTGCCTGTATCTGGATAAGCCCCTGAAAGCGCATACCCTGATGCAGACCATCGCCCGTGCCAACCGTGTGGCAGAAGGGAAAAGCAACGGTCTGATTCTGGATTATATCGGCATCGTCAAGGCTCTGAGGAAGGCTCTGGCGGATTATACCGCTAATATCGGCGGACAGTCCGGCAACGATCCCACTGTGGACAAGGAGGAGCTGATTGCACGCATCGTGGAGGATGTCAATGCCGGTATTGCATTTCTGGCGGAGCATGATTTCCGTCTGCAAGACCTGTTGGACGCAACGCCGAAAACCTTTCAGCACCTCAATTTGATTCAGAAGGCGGCAAACGCCATGTGCGAGACGCTGGAAATCAAAAAGACCTTCCAGACCTACACAAATGAGATCAGCCGACTGATGAAGTACATCAACCGTGGCGAGCTGGAGGAAACTGTGCTGCGTCAGAAGAATGCTCTTTTGGAAATCGACAAGGAACTGCGGAAAAAACGCCGTCACGCTGATAACACCGACCTGATGGTGGAGATTAACCGCATCGTCAATGAATACGTCACGGTGGAAGAGCAGCAGGACGGACTGATGGAGTCCAAGCAGTTTGACATCAGCAAAATTGACTTTGACCTGCTGCGCCGTGAGTTTGAACGCACCAAAAAGAAGAATCTGATTTTGAAGGATTTGGACGAGTTGGTGCAGAAGCGGCTGCAAGAGATGCTGTTTGCCAATCCCAACCGAATGGATTTCTATCAGCGGTATCAGGCAATCATTTCTGACTACAACCGTGAGCAGGACAGAGCAACCATCGAGAAGACGTTCATTGAGCTGATGAACCTTGCAAACAGTATGTCGGAGGAAGAAAAGCGTCATACTCGCATTGGACTTGCTGACGATGAAGCGTTGACGCTGTTTGATATGCTCACGCTCTTCCGTGATGACCTCACAGCAAAGGATATTGCCTGTATCAAGAAGGTCGCTGTGGAGCTGCTGCAAAAGATCAAGACAGCGATTGCGTCTATGGATCACTGGACGGAGAAGCGTGAAACGCAGGCTGCGGTAGATAATATTATTCGAGATACATTGTTTGACGAGCTGCCGATGTGCTATGAGTTTAGTGAGATTGCAGCGTATCAGCGGCGGATTTTTGAACACGTTTTTGTGAGATACGGAAATGTGGCGTAAGGGGTTTATTTGTAATTTTTTAGGAGATTATCATGGCCAGACGACAGAAAAGAAGTGCAAAGGCTCAACATACAAATAAGCCTGATGAATCATACCGGTCAATAGTCAAAACGAATGAAGGGATTAATTTAATACTAAATAAAGATTTTTCATCTCCCGTTGAGGTTAAGATAATTAAAGAGAAAGAATCTCTATGTACAAAAATAATCAATTATTTATCAACATTTGGTTCTGTTATTGTTGTAATAGCTGCAATTGTTACGATTCACGAAATGCGACTGGATAGAAGTGCTGCTTACCATCCTGATATTCTACTTAATCCTGTTTCATATTCTTTTTCTTGGGATGAAAATGGATTTGAATCTTGGCTGAATACAGAACACGAAGTAGTTGAAGTCTCTAAACCTACATACAATGGAGAAGAATATACAGGTACCATAGGTATTCATTGGCAGATGCTTGGACAATCCAGCTTTTCTTCATTGCCTGTTGCCAATATTGGTGTTGGTGCAGCAAAAGAAGTAGTATTTGACTGGGATGGTGGCAATACCAAACGTTTAGATGATTATTTACTTAAGTTAAAACCTGAAAAAGAAGATTTTTGCGATATTGGAAGTGCTGCAACTGTATTCATGTATGAGAATTATATGGTTCATGTAGATAATGAAAAACCGTATGAATACATGTATATGCTTCCAACTGCCAAAGAAGATGAGACTAATTCACTAAATATTCCTGCTATATATACCTTGCTTGTACATGAAATAATGAAGTGTGAAGATTACAGTAGCACGGATACGGAACCATATATCGTTGTAAAAATATCTTGTAAAGACTCAATTGGAAATAAAGTAGAAGATAAATGGGTCGTTATCAGTTTTGTACGGACATATTATTCACAATCACCAAACGGCTCAGGTGAAGCAACTTATCAAATGATTCCTCTTTACGCAGAATAGTACATCTAGCTATGAAGCAGCATAGGCTCCCCCGAACGAGAACCTATGCTGTTTTCTTTATGCAAGTAACTGCTCCAGCAGTTCCGCCATCACCATTCCATCTCTCACCCCTTTCCGAAAGAAGAACACCTCCTTCTCGCTGCTCTGGTTAAAGATGGTGTGCACATACTCCTCCACGATGGAACGACCCTCCGCATCCAGTCTCTCAACCGCATCGTTGAACCGCTGCTCCAGCTCCGCAAATCTTCTCAGTGATTCATCATCCTTAGAAAACTTTGCAGCAACGTGAGCCGTCATACGCTCCTGCATGATCCATTCCCAAAAGTCATAGTCTGCCTGATTCATGCCACACAACTCCTTTCTCTCTACGTTGTATACGCCGCCATTTTTACACCGCAATCAATTCCCGATACACGATCTCCTCCGCTATGGCACGCAGCATATTGAGATGTGCCACATGACCGAGGAAGTCTTTCGCCTTTTCGGGTGGTGGATTGTTCGCCGTCAGCCCCTCCATAAGCGTATCCATGTGCTCCCAAGCCAGACGGTCAACCTCCTGCAAATGAGCATCCAACTCACCACAGACAAACATCATCGTCCGTTCCAGATTGCGATGTGTTCTCAAAAACTCGTCCCTCATGTGGCCGAAACGGCCAAGGGGCTGCGTCTCTTCCTCGATGATGCAGATCATCGGTGTGCTTTTTCTCATGTTCATTGTAACCTCTCTTTCATGGGCGGTAGATTTTTACTGGGCTGCTCTACAGCTTTTACACTCTTGCGTGCAAGCCTCTGTATCGTTCTCAGAAGTGCATCGGCGGTCTTGTTATACTCAATCTGCATATCACGATACGCAGAATGTTCTCCCGCAGCGGCCACGTTGTCGCACCTCCGCCGGTGAGACTGCACAGGTAGGCGTACAGCCCTTTTGCGGTCAGGTCGAGAGCTGCATCCTGCATGGCAAACTTGGCTACGCAACCATAGCCCTTGACCATGATGCCCTCCATGCGGAGAAGGTCAGAAACGGAACATTTTGGAGTTGTCGATTTTTTGCTCATTTTGTCACAAACTCCTGATTCAATACTCCAAAAAGCCGAGTAAATAAACAAAAAAATCCCCTGCTACTTTTTCGTAACAGGGGATTAAAATGTTGCTGAAAAAACGCTGTGTTGCGTAAACTTCGCCGTAGGAAATCGTTTCAGACCTTACGCAAAACGTGACGCAAGAAATGACTCAACATCAAATGACGAATAACACTGATACACACAATGCTTTTTCTCAATATTTGTTTTGAATTTCTCTGAAAAGTGAGCCAAAAGCACGACCCTCAGATGAATCAGCAATCAGAACCGGAGTTGAAAAACAGGTTCTTCTTACTTGATCATGGAAGCAACCTCATCAGCGAAGTTCTCTTCCTTCTTCTCGATACCCTCACCGGTGACAAAGCGGGTGAACTTGACAACCTCGATCTTGCCGCCCAGCTGCTTGGCAACCTGCTTGACGTGCTGCTCGACAGTGACCTTGTTCTCCTTGACAAAAGCCTGGTTCAGCAGGCAGACCTCAGCGAAAAAGTTGTTCATACGACCCTTGACCTTGTTCTGAGCGATCATAGCACGCTTGGCCTCGGGAATCTTGGTGTTAGCCTTGCCCTCCTCGATGGCCTTAGCCAGCTGAAGAGCCTCTTCCTTGGCGACCTCATCAGCGGGAACCTCGGTGGAGCGGACATAAGCGGGGGACATAGCGGCGATCTGCATAGCCAGATCCTTGCCCAGCTCGACCACAGCGGCCTCGTTGTCGATGCCCTCAGCCTTCAGGTTGACCAGAACGCCGATCTTGCCGCCCATGTGGATATAGGGGACATTGATGCCGTCGTTGTAACGGACAAAGCGGCGCAGCTGGATGTTCTCACCGATGGACAGAACCTTGTCAGCGGTAACAGCATCAACGGTGCGACCCTCGCCGGGATACTCAGCCTTCTTCAGAGCATCGACATCAGCGGGATCAGCGGTAGCGACAACAGAAGCAACGTCGTCCACGAAAGCCTGGAAGGTGGGGTTCTTAGCGACGAAGTCGGTCTGAGAGTTGACCTCAATGACAACGCCCACGCCGTCAAAGTTGTAAGCCTTGGAGACACCCTCGGAAGCGACCTTGGAAGCCTTCTTAGCCTGAGCAGCCAGACCCTTCTCACGCAGCCAGTCAACAGCCTTGTCCATATCGCCGTCACAGGCGACCAGGGCCTCCTTGCACTTCATCATGCCGACGCCGGTCATCTCGCGCAGCTCTTTCACAGTCTTAGCGGTAATAGCCATTGGTAATAACCTCCTGATACATTTGGTAGGAAAAATGCCCGCCCGTGTGAATCAAAGGCGGGCATTTCATTTGTCATATTTCAAACAGTCCGAGCTGAAAATTACTCAGCGTCGGGAGCGGTCTCCTCGCCCTGCTTGCCCTCGGTGACAGCGTTGGCCATAACACCAGAGATCAGGCGGATTGCGCGGATAGCGTCGTCGTTGCCGGGGATGACATAATCGACCTCATCGGGATCGCAGTTGGTGTCAACAATAGCGACAACGGGGATGTGCAGCTTGCGAGCCTCGGAAATGGCGTTGTGCTCCTTGCGGGGGTCAACGACAAAGATAGCGCCGGGCAGGGTCTTCATGTCCTTCACGCCGCCCAGATACTTCTCCAGCTTCTCCTGCTCGTGCAGCAGCTTGATGACTTCCTTCTTGGGCAGCATGTCGAAGGTGCCGTCCTCCTGCATCTTCTTCAGCTGGTTCATGCGCTCCACACGGCCACGCATGGTCTTGAAGTTGGTCAGCATACCGCCCAGCCAACGAGAGTTGACATAGAACTGGTTTGCACGCAGAGCCTCTTCCTTGATGGCCTCCTGAGCCTGCTTCTTGGTGCCGACAAACAGGACGCTCTTGCCGTCAGCGGCCAGCTCCTTGACGAAGTTGTAAGCCTCTTCCAGCTTCTTAACGGTCTTCTGAAGGTCAATGATATAGATGCCGTTGCGCTCGGTGTAGATATAAGCGGACATCTTGGGGTTCCAGCGACGGGTCTGGTGGCCGAAATGCACGCCGGCCTCCAGCAGCTGCTTCATAGATACGACTGCCATGGATAAAAATCCTCCTCAAATTTAGTTGTTACCTCCACCTGGTTCATCTTGCTGCGCCAACCAAACCACTGGCACTTGGCGCAGAATCCCCATGGTGTGTGGAATCACGAATGGTATGGTATCATACTTTACACCGGAGTGCAAGAGTTTTTTTGAGATTTTTCAATTTTTTACAGATTAGGGGTTAGTACCGTGGCTGATAAAAGTATCCTCTCTTTATTTTACAGGAAGCTGTACCTCCGTCAGCCACTCATTGATGGATTTGGTGTTCCAAATGCCATTGATATAGCTTTCTCTTGCCAGTCCTGTAACCTCGTAGCCATTTTTCTCTGCATATTCCATGATGAAAGCGTATGCGTCACCGATGTTGTCATATGCGCCTTTGTGATAGATGCTCAGAACCTTTACAGGGGGCAGAATACGGAATTTGATGGACTCATTTTCTCTACCCATGGCAGTAACTGCTTCACTGTGGCGAATCCTAATGTTTTGTTCTTGATATTCTCCGTCCAGATACTCACAGAATTCATAGGGTGGCTCGGCGCATTTCAGCGAGGGATTCAACTCCATGCACATCTGACCAACAGTGGGAATCCACTGCATACTGTCGGAATACTGTTTCAAGGTAGCCTCGGAATAATACACGATCATTTCCGGCAGTTCCTTCATAGTCACTTGATACTTCATTTGCTTGTCCTCCAGAATAAAATCTATGATAGAAAGCTGACGCTCGGTCTCCTGTTGTATGATTAAGAGTTTTTTTGACCGCTCGGACAGAATTTTACGAACATCTTCTCCGTGAAAAATGCTTTTGATATCTTCAATGGTCAATCCAAGCTGTCTGTAAGACCTGATTCTTGCTGCTGTTTCCAGTTGGCTTGTCTCGTAAAAACGATAGCCAGTCCATCGGTCGATTTGGGACGGCAACAGCAGTCCTTCCCGCTCATAATAACGAAGCGCCTTTACTGTGGTCAGCGATAGCTTGGAAAATTCTCCTATTTTCAGCATAGAACGGCCTCCTTTCTGTCATGATTGCATCATACTCTGTCCTCTAAGGGGAGAGTCAAGAGGAAAAAGAAAAGGAGGAACAAAAAACTCCTCACAATTTTTCAAAACCGCAACACCAGCCCCACCGCAGCGCCGAGTACAAACCACAGGAAGGGATGAAGCTTTTTGAGGTTCTTGTTTTGGAGCAGCACCAGCACAATCACGCACAGCAGGCAGGATTTCCACTCAGGTCTCAGTCCCAAATCCGTCTGCGTAAAAAGCGAAACCTTGCAAAGGCCAATCACAGCGGCACCGATGATGGCGGTCACGGCGGCACGGATGGCCTTGAAAGCGGCCTGCACCTTGGGATTTTTGTTAAAACGGGCGAAAAACTCCGCAATCACGCAGATAATGATGATGCTGGGCAGCACCAGACCAAGGGTAGACACCAGGCCGCCGAAGTTGCCGAGTGTCTGGAAGCCGGCGTAAGTAGCCATGTTCAATCCCAGAGGGCCGGGGGTGGACTCGCTGACGGCGATCATGTTGGTCAGTTCTTTCATGGTGAACCAGTCAAAGCGTTCCGTCAGCTCCATCAGGTACGGAAGGGTAGCGGGGCCGCCGCCCACGGCAAAGAGCCCGATTTTGAAGAACTCCCAGAACATCCGAAGGATAAGCGCAGCGTTCATGCTTCCTCACCGCCTTTCTTTTTCTGGTCAGCCATATCCAGCAAAATACCAGCGATGGCGGCCAGGACGACAATGCCAATGGTCGGCACGCCGATGAACAGCGCCAGCAGGAAGGCGACCACGCAAACAGCCCACATGCTCTTGCAGGTCAGACTTTTTTTGCCCAGGTTGAACACGGTGTTCAGCATCAGCGCACAGACCACGCCCCGAACACCGCCCAAAGCGTGCTGGAGCCAGATGTTATTCATGTAATTGCGAAGGAACATGGCCACGATGGTGATGATGACGATAGAGGGCGTAATCATGCCCAAGGTGGAGAAAATGCCTCCCAGCACTTTTTCCTTCTTGTAGCCCACAAAGGTGGCAGTATTAACGGCAATGATGCCGGGGGTACACTGGCCGATGGCGTAGCAGTCCAGAAGCTCTTCCTCTGCCAGCCACTGTTTTTTGCGCACCAGCTCATGCTCCAGCATGGGCAGCATGGTCAAACCGCCGCCGAAGGTCAGACCACCAATGCGGAGAAAAGCCCAGTATAGCTCTCCCAGAATTTTTAGGCGTTTCATGGCAAAAACCTCTCTTTTTTTACAGCTCATCCGGGAAGGAAACCAGGTCGATTCTATCGGATAAGCTCTTAATTTGTCCGAGTATAACACACCCTGACGTGGAATACAAGCAAGGAATAAGAGGTTTTGCTGGACACCTCGCCCTCTTTGCCCGAATGACAGGAGCCTTCGTTTTTCTCCGATGGATTCCCTCGTTTTTGGGGGAAGAACTGGCATCCCGGCTTTCTCCGGTTTTCTGTTTCCTCCCACTTGTGTATTTTCCGTGATTGTGCTATAGTCAAGAAAAGGCGCTAAGGGGTGATTGGAATGAAAATACTAGCCGTTGATGACGAACAGCTCATGTTAGATGCGCTGAGGGAGAGCATCCAAGAAGCCGCTCCCCAAGAAGAAATCTACGCTTTCCGCAAAGCCAGTGACGCTCTGGCCTTCGCCAAAGAGCATCCCATTGACGTGGCCTTTCTTGATATTCGTATGCGGGGAATGGACGGACTGGAGCTGGGACGCTGGTTGCTGGAACAATATCCCCAAATGAACCTGATTTTCTGCACCAGTTACGACGAATACATTTCTGAGGCATTCCGCAGCATCCGCTGCAATGGATACATCACCAAGCCCGTGGACGCAGAGCAAATTTCTCAGGAGCTGGCGCATCTCCGGGTACCGCTGCACAAGCCGGAACCCCCTCGGGTTCGCATTCATTGCTTGGGGCGCTTCGAGGTCTTTATTGACGGCCTGCCCATCAAGTTTGAAAATTCCAAAACCAAGGAGTTTTTGGCCTATCTGGTCAACGCCTGCGGCGGAATCTGCGGCAATCAGGAAATCATTGCCCAGCTGTGGGAGGACGATTTCCGCCATGATTCCTATTTCAAAAAGATTCGCAAGGATTTGATTGACACCCTGGAGCGGTGCGGATGCGGCGAGATTCTGTACCGTCAACGGGGCGGCCTTGGAATCAATGTGGACAAAGTATCCTGTGACTATTACGATTGGAAAAAGCATCACACGGGTCGGAAAAAGCCCGAGGAGTACATGACGCAATACAGCTGGCGTATGATTCCAGACGATGATGGATCAAACAGAATCTTTTGATAAAAAATCCGCTGTGACCGGTGTGCCACGGCGGATTTGCTTTTATTTTGGAATTTGAATGGTTACAGTCGTGCCTTGATTAGGTTTGCTTGTCACCTCAACCGTGCCGCCGCACATGATTCGGATGCGCTCTTTCAAATTGAACAGGCCAATATGGATGTTGGTGTCCTTGGGCTTCTCATGAGGGTCAAACCCGCATCCATCGTCCGAGACACGAACATAGAAAGCGTCGTTTTCCTCCCAAGTGGACAGCACCACATGGATATTACCCTCTTCCTTGCCCATCATGCCGTGTTTGATGGAATTTTCCACCAAGGGTTGAACTGAAAGAGCAGGAATGGTAAAGGAATCCACCTGAATTTCCTCCCGGAAGCACAAATCCTCCCCAAAGCGCATATTTTCCAGCCAGACATAGGCTCGGATGTGCTCTAACTCCTCCCGAAAGCTGATTTGCTCGGGGCTGGCCATGGCATTGAGATTGCTCCTTAAGTATTTGGCAAATTGGTGGGTGGCGCTGGCCGCCTTAGTCGGCTGTGTTTTGCAAAGCTGCTCATTGATGAGCAAGAGGGTATCGGCAAAGAGTAGATTGGTCAACAGCTTACTTCTGTGCGGTTCGTCCTGCCGACCCAAATAGGCGGCAACGCCGCAAATAAAGGTCCAAAACGCCCCCCATGCTTCCAGCGCAATCTGAATCAAAACAACATTTTCCATACAAAGCCTCTCCCCATGCCACACGGCAAAAGGCTGACCAAAGCAACCTTGGCCAGCCACAATCAGAACTCACTTCATAAATTGGTCGATGGCCTTTTCCAAATCCACAATGGCCTGATAATCGCCCTGCTCCACTGCGTCCACAATGCAATGTTCGATGTGATCCTTCAAAATCAGCTTTCCGGTGTTGTTCAGGGCTGATTTGACCGCTGCCAGTTGAATGAGCACCTCACTGCAATCTCTTCCGTCCTCCACCATCTGTTTGACAGATTGGAGATGGCCAATGGCTCGGGACAGGCGGTTGAGCACATTTTTGGTGTGTTCGTGGCTGTGGGTGTGTCCATGTGAGCCATGGCTATGGGGTACGCCCTCACTGTGAAGCTTTTCGTGTTCTTCCTTTGTCATGATAACCGTCCCGCTTCCCGGAAAGAATGGAAAAAGGTGCAGATCAGCACGACCAGCACCTTTCTCCCTGTTATGGTAACAGATAATTGGATTTTCGTCAAGAAAAAGTGATTAACCGTAGGTGAAACCAACTGCCCGAATCTGGTCGGTGTCCTCCACGCACTCCAGAGAAAGGGTGTCCTTCTTGTTCAGGAAGATGAAGGGATCCTTCAAGGAAGTGACCTGATGGATGCAGGAGAAGCCGTCCTCCAGGGTGATGAAATAATAGGTGGAGCCGTTGATAACCACGGTGCGGAGATCTGCGATGATGCCGGAATGCTCAAAGGTATCTTCCTCTGTGACGTCGCTTTCGTCCACAGTCTCAATGACCGTGATGCCGTTTTGAATGAGAAGCTGCTCATAGGCGGCCTGGCAGGAGGCGACGGTGGAGCCGGTGGCGGTAATCTGGTAATCGCTGACGTTGACCATAGCGTACATCTTGACCAGAGAGGCGCTATCCTTGAGCGCCATGAAATAGGTGGGCTGGTCGGAGATGTTCAGCAGAATGGGGAAGGTAGACGTATAATTCAAATGCTGGACAGCGCCTTCGGCACTGCTCATGGCGGAGAACTCTTCCGCACCGGTGATGTTATAATACTTGGATTCCTTGGTGCGCTGATTCACCAGAATAAAGCCCACGTTGGATTCGTCGTTGCCGGCGGAGGTGACACCGGTGTACATATAAACGTCGTCATTCAGAGCGATATAGTTATAACCGTCGGTGGACTGGGTGACGGCCTTCTGCCCCAAGAAGCTGTTGATGAAGCCATTGACCAGTGCGCCATGGTAATTATATTGATCGACCAGCAGATAAGCGTTATAAACACGATCCACCCAACTGGGCACTTCCTCATAATAAGTACACTCGCCGGTGATGGCGTTGACCAAGACAGCGCCCCGCACATCCGTACCGCCAAAGAGACCGATGGTTTTGACCTCACGGGAGCAAATCCACCAGGGGTTGCCCTGCTCGTCAATTTCGAAGTTGGTGTCACCGAAGAGGAAGGTGGGGAAATTGAAGCGGAGGTGACGGTAAAGATTGCGGCTAAAGTGGTCAGAATCGGAATACTTCATGCCCTCGGGCAGCTGCACCAGCTGCGCCTCCTGCGTAACCATGTTGACCACGATATAACCGGGCAGGCCAGCGCTGCGGTTATTGAACCACTTGATGAGGTCGCCGTACTCCAGCGGGGAAACACGGACGGGCTTCTTGTTATAATTGATCTGAGTGTACTGATAGCTGACTTCAAACTGAGAAACCAGATTGGTATTGCTGCTGATGCTGCCCAAGGCACGCTTGCCCAGTTGGATGGCGGATTCCTCGTCCAGCATGGGAATTTCGTTGTAGCTGATCTGTGCCACGTCATCGGCAAAGTCGCCGGTTTCCACCTGCATCAGGTTGTAATACGCCT
Source organism: Oscillospiraceae bacterium (assembly GCA_024404315.1). GTDB lineage: Bacteria > Bacillota > Clostridia > Oscillospirales > Oscillospiraceae > Onthomonas. Next base: position 4,732 of record JAKSQD010000045.1, on the reverse strand, counting down.
TGGCGTTGAAGATGGGGGAGGAAATCAGGGAGCCAAACACGCAAACCACCACAAAAGCGGCAATCAGCACCAGCGGCACAGCCGTGAAAATGGCGGGAGCGGAATTGGATTTGTCCACATAACCGGTGTTCATCTCCACATGGAGTTGTCCGTCAAAGTAGATTTTGGGGCCGGTGGTTTGCCGTTTGAAGCCGCCGCTGTTCAGTACGCTGAAAAAGAACAGATAGGCAACACAAATCAGAATGAGAAAGACATAAAACTCATAGGAGCGGCCATTGATGGGGGGCAAGACCACATAAAAGTAAACCGCTGCGGCAATGGCAGTCAGCACGAGGCTGATGATAGCCGATGTCACCGGGGAGCGTCCTCCCTTGGACTGTCTGGGATTTTGTTTGTTCATAGCAACCTCCTTGGAATGAGAGCCTGCCGTCGGCCTGTGGCGCATTTGCGGCTCGGCTCTTCGGTCAAAAACTACGATTTTTACCTTTTTACTTTACCATATTTTGTTATCTCCGTCAAGTTACAGAGCAATAACAAAAAGGTGAAGTATTGACACATAGTGATATATACGAAATCATACTTCAGATTGCAATGCGGTATCAGATATGATATAATAAAAACATAAATATAAATAAAAAATGAGTCTGTCCGCCTGGCAGGAGGAATTTGCCGATGTGCATCCCCCAAAAAAGAAAGAGAGCGTGGAAATCGGCTCTATGACCTCCAGCAATTCGGTCTCAGATGGCCAGCCTTTGGACGGATACCACCGCTTTAAATTTAGCATTAACGTTGGTTCAGAATCATGTGAAAACGTTGTTGATAGACTGCGACCTACGCTTGCCAACGGTAGCTACTTCTCTCAGACTTGCGAATACTACCGGACTCAGTGATGTTTTAGTGGAAAAAAGTCAGGTGAACGATGTGTTACAGCATGTTCAGAACGGACTATCAAAGCAATTGATCTGGAAATTCGACGTTTGTATGGGTATCATTAAGGTTAGCTTAGAGCCTATCCTTTAAAGATTTGCTGTTTTTTTTCTGATTGATATGGTACAATGAGAAAAAAGGAGGTGCCTTATGAAAAAGATTCTTGCCGTTCTTTTGGTCGGCATCCTGGCGCTGACCGGGGCTGGAGCGGCCTTTGTGGTCTCCCACCCGGATATGCAGATGGAGGTTATGACCAACTATGTCATGGAGAATATGAAGGGCTACCACTGGTCCGCCTTCCGCATGGAGGATCCGGTGACACCGGCGCTGACACAGGCGCTGGGAGAGGATCACCCGGAAAGCGTCAGCGCCTTTTACAACTATATGAAGGACTCTGCGGAACGAATGACGTGGGAAATCGTCTCCACCGACCCACAGAACTTGACCGCTCAGGTGGAAGTCACCTATGTGGACGGCGTGGATTTTCTCCAGCACTACAGCGACGCTCTCTGTCAACACATCATGGACAGTCTGGAGGATGGTTCCCTGGAGCAGAGCAACCTTGCTACCCTGATGACCGCTCTCCCGGATGAGAAAAATCGGGACATGATTGTTGACTCGGCGGAGAAATCAGACCCCACCAAGACCCAAACCGCCACCATGACCCTGCAATTTGCCAAACAATATGGCCTCTGCATTCCGCAGGGGGTGTCTGACGAGGCCATGAATGTGGCCAGCTCCGGTCTCTTCCAGGGCATCGACGGCATGAAGGACATGGTTGCCCAACGGCTGATTCCCCAAATGGTAGACCGGGTGTTCCAGACCATCCAGCGCTTTGACCAGAAGGAATTGCAGACCCTGACCGGCAGAAGCCTGGAAGAGATGATCGGCATGAAGCAGGATTCTCCCCTCTATCAGCCCTTCTTCAACTATCTTCACAGCTGCGCCGGAAAAATCCGCTACACCGTGGGAGCCTTCCAGAAGGAAGAGGGGAAAATTGAGGTGGAATGCTCCTTTTTGGATTCCAAAGGTGTCATTCAGCGGTATTTGGAAGGGGCGGGAAGCTATATTTTCTCCCATCTGACCCATCCGGTCATTACCGATGAGGTCAACGCCCGACTCTTGGAGGAAGCCATTCAAGCCTCGGAAGAGGAGCGGGTGAAAAAGACCGTCACCATCACCTTTGATCCCACAGACTACAGCCAGTTTTCCGTCTCCGATGAGATTCAGGATGTGGTTTCGGCGAACCTCAACCGTGAAATCAGCGGAATCAGCGAGGGCTTTAACCAGCTGGCCAATTCTCTGACCGGCGGAAGCTGGAAGCAGATGATTGACGGTCTGGTGGACAAGCTCCCCCACGTTGGTCTAAGATAAGCAAACCCCAAAGAGGTTGTTTCTAAAGGAAGCAGCCTCTTTTTGCGTGAGATTGTTCTTGCCCTTTGCGAGCGGATGGAGCGTGGAAAACCACTGAACAGAGTGGGCTGACGGTTGACTTCATATAGTTTTGTGATAAAATAAGAAAAAACGCTGAACAAAGCGAAAAAAGAAAGTTGGATTCTTATGAAAAAATGGATTGCCCTGCTTCTTTCCCTGGCCATGACGCTGGCGCTGACCGCCTGCGACGGTATGGAAGAAGTCGTTTTTGACCTGCTGGATGAGGCGCTGTCTGCGTCCGATGCCTCTGATGGAGAAGCTTCTCAGGGAGACGTGGTGACGATTCTCCCCGCCGATGACTCCACCAAGGAGAACGCCGCCGAGGAGAATCCCCAGGCCGAAGCCTCCACCGATAGCGTGGAGTTTACCGACTCCACCGATTATACAGCCGAATCCTCCGGCTACACGGCCACCGGCTCCGAACAGCAGAGCGTGGACTACGTTGGTGGAGACTTTACGCTGGACGAAGAGGGCACCTACACCACCTATGAGGATGTGGCTCTGTACATCGTCACCTATGAGCACCTTCCCGAAAACTTCATGACCAAGGACGAGGCTCGGGAGCTGGGCTGGAACGGCGGCGGCCTGGACGATTACGCCTATGGAATGTGTATCGGCGGCGACCGCTTCGGCAACAAGGAAGGCGCTCTGCCCAGGGCAAAGGGTCGTGTCTATCACGAGTGCGATATTGATACCCTGCACGCTAACAAGCGTGGAGCGGAGCGCATCGTTTATTCCAATGACGGTTTGGTCTATTACACCGACGACCATTATGAAACCTTTACCCTTCTTTACGGCGAAGAATAACCGTAAAAAGGGATGCTTTCCGATTCATACAAGAAAAACTCCTCTGTCCCAGACAGAGGAGCTTTTTTTACAGTTGAATGACCTTGGCGGGGTTTCTGTGAACGGTGCGCTGATACTGTACGCCGGGATAGCCCATCACCAGCGTGGTCACGGCTTTTTCTCCGGCCTTCAAGCCCAGTTGTGCGTGAATTTTGGGGTTGATGGTGGCGCAAATGGTGAAAAAGCCGCTGTACAGCACGCCCAAACCGTGAGCCTCCGCCATGAAAGCCATATTCTCGGCGGCGAGGGAAGCGTTCACCTTGTCCCCGGCCAAAAGAATGACCAGAGGAGCCTTTTTAAAGAAGAAATGCTCGTCGATGTGGATCCCCTTGAGGTAGGCGGCCAGCGGCTTTGCAATGCCGGTGAGGTTCTGGAAGAGCTTGACGCACTGAGCCTCCAGCTCGGCCTGCTTGCTGCCCAAAATGACAAAGGTGGTGTTCTGGGCGTTGCTGCCTGTGGGAGCCAGACGGCCAGCCTCAAGGATGTCTTCCACCACATTTTCCGGCACGGGCGTTTCCTGGAAAATGCGGATGGAACGGCGGGTGCGGATGGCGTTCATCAAAGTGTCAGGAGCCAAACGAACCTGTTTCATTTCCAACACGTCATCTGTGAATCCGGTCAGCTTGACGGCGTTCTGGGGACAAATCGCTTCACAGTGGCCGCAGAAAATGCAACGTTCTCGCAGCACTTTGGCTTTGCCGTTTTCCAAAACGAGGTTGCCTGCCACGCAGTCCCGTGCGCAGAGACCGCAGCCGACACATTGTTCCTGAGCAATCAAAACTTGATGGGTTGCTTTTTTCATCCTTATTCCTCCAATTTCCATCCATGGTCGCCGTGATAAATCATGAGGCGGGTCATGCCGCCGTCAATGCAGATGTTTTCCCCGGTGATGAAGCCCGCTTTGTCAGAGCAGAGGAACAGCACCATGTTGGCGATGTCCAGGGGGTTGCCCACCCGTCCGGCGGGCTGCTGCGTGGCGTCGGGGCCTTCATAAACGGTATCGTTAGTGTCAATCCATCCGGGGGAAACCGAGTTCACTCGCACCTTACCGGAAAGGCTCACAGCCAAAGCGTGGGTGAGAGCGGAAATACCGCCTTTTGCGGCGGTGTAGCTCTCGGTTTGGGGCTGGCTCATGCGATCCCGGCTGGAAGCGATGTTCACGATGGAAGAACCCTCGGCAAAGTAAGGCTGAAAGAGCTTGGTCAGGTAGAACGGAGCGGTCACGCCCACCGCCAGGGCGTATTGAAATTCCTCATAGCTGCACTCGTCAATGCCACGCATCAGGGGCAGAGCGTTGTTGATGAGGTAGTCCACATGGCCGTATTTCTGAATGACGTGGGCGGCGAAGGCTTCCAGCGTCTCCTTTTTGCTCAAATCACCGATATAATGTGCTTCTTCTCGGAGGTCGATGACTATGGCGTGAGCGCCCTGTTTTTCGAATTCTTCTGCGATGCACTGGCCGATGCCGTGCGCACCACCGGTGATGACAGCCACCTTATCTTGAAACATCTGCTGGTTCATTGGC
>JAKSQD010000044.1 GCA_024404315.1 Oscillospiraceae bacterium | reverse complement strand
TCATTCCCGCTACTGGTCACACCCACACCTGGGACGACGGCGAAGTCACCAAGGACGCAACCTGCACCGAGGATGGCGAAAAGACCTTCACCTGCACCAATTGCGGTGAAACCAAGACCGAGCCTGTTAAGGCTACTGGTCACACCAGCGTACCCGTACCCGGTAAGGAAGCAACCGAAACCGAGGATGGTCTGACTGACGGTGAAAAGTGCTCCGTCTGCGGCACTATTCTGAAAGAGCAGGAAGTCATTCCCGCTACTGGTCACACCCACACCTGGGACGACGGCGAAGTCACCAAGGACGCAACCTGCACCGAGGAGGGCGAGAAAACCTTCACCTGCACCGATTGCGGCGAGACCAAGACCGAGCCCGTTAAGGCTACCGGCCATATCAGCGAAACCGTTCCCGGCAAGGAAGCAACCTGCACCGAAGCTGGTCTAACTGCTGGTGAAAAGTGCTCCGTCTGCGGTACTATTCTGAAAGAACAGGAAGTCATTCCCGTTACTGCTCACACCAGCGAACCCATCCTTGGTAAGGAACCCACCTGCACCGAAGCTGGTCTGACTGACGGCGCTAAATGCTCCGTCTGCGGCGCTGTTCTGAAAGAGCAGGAGTCCATCTCCGCTCTGGGTCATGACTTTGGCGAGTGGGAAGAGATTGACGCTCCCACCTGCGGCGAAATTAGCTCCAAGCAGCGCACCTGCAAGCGCTGCGGTTTCAAGGAAACCGAAGATGGCGAGCCTACCGGTCATGATTGGAACGAGGAGTACACCATTGATGTGGATCCTACCTGCACCACCGATGGCAGCAAGTCCATCCATTGTAAGAATTGTGATGCCGTTAAGGACAGCCAGTCCATCCCCGCTTTGGGTCACAAGTGGGACGAGGGCAAGGTGATTCAGGAAGCAACCTGCACCGAGGACGGCAAGAAGGCCTTCACCTGCAAACGCTGCGGCGACACCACGAATGAGACCATTAAGGCTACCGGCCATACCGGTGAAACCGTTTCCGGCAAGGAAGCAACCTGCACCGAAGCTGGTCTGACTGACGGCGCTAAATGCTCCGTCTGCGGCGCTGTTCTGAAAGAGCAGGAGTCCATCTCCGCTCTGGGTCATGACTTTGGCGAGTGGGAAGAGATTGACGCTCCCACCTGCGGCGAAATTAGCTCCAAGCAGCGCACCTGCAAGCGCTGCGGTTTCAAGGAAACCGAAGATGGCGAGCCTACCGGTCATGATTGGAACGAGGAGTACACCATTGATGTGGATCCTACCTGCACCACCGATGGCAGCAAGTCCATCCATTGTAAGAATTGTGATGCCGTTAAGGACAGCCAGTCCATCCCCGCTTTGGGTCACAAGTGGGACGAGGGCAAGGTGATTCAGGAAGCAACCTCCGCTGTTGAGGGCATCAAGCGTTATACTTGCACCGTTTGCAGTGAAACCAAGGACGAGTCCATTGATAAGCTCCCCGAAACACCCAGCAAGCCTAGCAAACCCTCCAAGCCTAACAAGCCCACCGAACCTTCTAAGCCTACTGAGCCCTCTAAGCCCACTAAGCCCAGCAAGCCTACCGAGCCTAGCAAGCCTACCGAACCTTCTAAGCCTACTGAGCCCTCTAAGCCCACTAAGCCTAGCAAGCCTACCGAGCCTTCTAAGCCCACCGAGCCTAGCAAGCCCAGCAAGCCCGCTCAGAGCAAGACGGTTATCACGGTTTCTCCTGACCGCTTTGTCTATGATGGCAGCGCAAAAATGCCCGCTGTGACGGTTACGCTGAACGGCAAGAAGGTTTCTCGCAGAGAGTACAACGTTTCCTATCAGAACAACGTCAACGCTGGTACCGCAACGGTCATTGTTACGGACAAGAAGGGCGGCAAGTATACCGTTTCCGGTCAGGCCACCTTCACCATCGTTCCCGCTTCTCTGACGGACGAGAATGTGACGCTCTCTTCCAGCTCTGTTTTCTTCAACAAGAAGGAACAAACCCCTGCTGTGATGGTTCAGATGAACGGCAGCGTTCTGACCAATGGTGTGGATTACACCGTTTCCTATCAGAACAACGTCTATGTTGGAACCGCTTCTGTCATCGTTACCGGTAAGGGCAACTATACCGGCACCGTGACCAAGACCTTCCAGATCATCAAGGCCAAGAAGAAGGGCAGCAATTCCATCGTGGTGAAGGACAAGTTCCTCATCAAGAACAAGCACGGAAAGAAGAGAACGAAAATCTTTGCCCTGAACGCAAGCGCAAAGAAGTCTGGTTCTGTTCTGACCTATACCTCTAACAGCAAGCTGGTCAAGGTCAATTCTAAGGGAGTCGTTACGCTCTCTAAGAAGTTCCACGGCAAGGCTGTGATTACCATCACCGCTACCAACAACCGTTACAAGACCGTGACCAAGAACGTCACCATTATCGTAAAGTAACATCAAGGAATTTCCCTGAAACGGGCGCTGTCGTCTCTTAACGGAGGCGGCAGCGTTTTTTCTGGCTATGGTTTGAGAAAACACAACAATCTATTTGATAGATGTGACAGGTTTTCCACATGATTTCCTTCCTTTGCTCTCTGTTTTTGTATCCTTATCCAATCTTATCGTTGCAAACGGAAAGATTCTTGACAAACGTGCGGTCAGGAAGTAGAATAAACCCGTTTTGAGCATTCAGAAACAATTACTTCCGAGAAACATTCTTTTTTGAACCCTATTTGTTTGTTTTGCTGTTTGTTTCAACCAAAAAGAATTTCGAAAAGATAGAACAAAATGACATTAACTGAACTCGATATTTTAGATTTACTTCGTTACATTTTTAAGCAACTGTGGATTGTCCTTGCAGTCATGCTCCAATTCGCTTGCGTTTCGCTTGTGATTTGCAAATTCATCATTCCACCGGAGTATACGGCATCCGCACGGGTTTATATTTTGAATCGTGCCACGGAAAATGAGCTGCTTTATTCGGATCTCCAGTCTTCTGAAAAGCTGGTCAGTGATTTTCAGATTCTTATCACCGGACAAAATATCATACAGGCTGTCATTGAGGAATTGAACCTGGATATGACAACGGATGAATTGAGCGCTCATCTTTCGGTGTCCTCACCCAACAACACCAGAGTTCTTCAAATCAGCGTTCGAAATACCAATCCTCAATTAGCCGCCGACATCACCAACAGTATTCTGCAATGCTCCATTGACCAGATTATTCCAATCATGGAAATTGACGCTTTGCATGTTGTTTATCAGGCAGAGGTTCCAACCACGCCTTCCGGTCCACACATCGCACAAAACACCATTTTAGCCGGTGGTATGGGAATGGTGCTTTCTCTGGCCGTGATTCTTCTGAAATTCGCAATGGAACAAACACCTCATGATGAGAAAGCGCAGGAAAACCATGGAGCACTTTGAACAGAGGAACAGACCAAAATTCAGCGTTGTCATTCCACTTTACAACAAGCAAGCATACATTCAGGAGACGCTTCGATCCGTACTGAGCCAAACATACACCAATTATGAAATCATTGTGGTAGATGACGGTTCTTTAGATGCTTCTTTGGAACAGACAAAATCCGTGCAGGATTCCCGCCTCACAATCCTGGAGCAGCGGAACCAAGGGGTTGCGGTGGCGAGAAATACCGGCATTTACGCCGCAAAAGGGGAATACATCGCCTTTTTAGATGCGGACGATGGTTGGGATGACAATTATTTGGAAACCATTTGTCATCTGATAGACGCTTATCCTGAAAGTGATTTGTTTGTTACCGCCTACCGGGTGCTATTGGGCAACCATCGGACGCACATTTCCAAGCAAAGAACGCCTGAAAATGGCTGCTTAGGCAGTTATTGGCTGACATTGGGTGGCGGTTATGACTTTGTTTGGACTTCCGCAACCACCGTTCGCAAATCTGCGCTTCTGGCCGCCGGCTGCTTCAAGCCTGGCGAACGGCTGGGACAAGATTTGGATATGTGGGCGAGAGTCGCACGAATCAACCCCAAGGTTGCATATTCGTCTAAGGTGTGCGTTTCGTACAACCGAGGCGCTGACCAAAACGCCCGCACAAGAATTAAAATCGCTTATCCGGCGGCGTTTCTTCAGGATTTAACAGAAGAATTAGAAAACCCTCAGCGTTCTTCTGATGAATTGGCCGCCATTGGGCAAAAATATGACCTAAAAATGACAGCATATATTTTTACAGCGATTCTGGCGGGAGAGAAGGACTTGGCCAAACAGGAGCTCAAGCGCTGGAACAGCACGCAGAACGGAAAATTTCGTTTTGTGAAGTTCGGCCTGCGCTGCGCCACCTGGATGCCTCATTGGGTCAACCGCTTGATTTATCAGATTCGCCTCCGGGTGTTCTAAGAGGTGTTTTGTATCCTGTACCTTTGTATTTGCGGAGCCATGCTCTATCCATATGTGTTTCAGGCGTTGCTTGCCAGAAAAGGAATCAAGGCAGACAAGGTAGCTGGATTCCTCGCTTGCAGCATTTTGCTGTTTTTTATGGCGGTTCGCCGAAGCTCAGTCGGCGTAGACACCCAATATTACAGCTATGTTTACACACAATTTGCAGAGATTCCTTGGAAAAATCTATTTTCTGCGCCTCTCTATGGCGGAAGAACGGAAACTGGCTTTTTTACCTTTGACTTTGAGCCGGGTTATCGCATTGCAAACAAGCTGCTCAGTTGTTTCTTCTCCTCAGCTCAGGCCATTACGGTTTTCAACAGCGTTCTGATTCTCCTTCCACTCTATTTGCTCATCCGCCGAGATTCTCCTTTGATTCTGCTGAGTATTTGGCTCTACCTCACCTTGGGCATCTATCAAACAGAGATGAACGTCACCAGAAATGGAATTGCCATTCTGATTTGCTATTTGGCCTTTGATTGGATCAAACGAAAAAAGCTCATCCCTTTTCTGCTCTGCGTTTTTTTCGCCGCATCGTTTCATCAAACAGCGCTGTTCTTTCTTCCTCTGTATTGGCTGATAAATGGCTTTCATTTGAGGCCACGCCAAATGATTTTTCTGATTTCGATTGCCTGGCTCATCGGTTTGAATTTTAACAGAGCCGCTTTTTTGCTGCAAACGCTGCTTCCCCACCGTTACGCTCGTTATCTTTCGGGCGGAGATTTTAGCATTGCTTCCGTATTGGTGGGTGTGTTCAACGGGGTTTTGTTCTTAGCGGTATGGCTGATGATGAATCAGACTGAGCGTTCTGAGGCTATGCCCAAGCTGAACCTGGGGATTTGGCTGTTTACCTTGAATCTTTGCTTCTTTGGGCTGAATCTCAGTATGGAAGCAGGCGCACGCCTGGCGGCTCTGTTTGGCCCTTATATCATTTGCCTGATTCCCCAAATGATTGCCTGCATCAAGCAGCGGGAACGGAGGGCATGGACGATTTTAGGTGTTTCCGTCCTCAGCTTCCTCCAGTTTGTTGTGCGCCTGAGCATCAATAACATCGGCGGAACCATGCCCTATCAATTCTTTTGGAGTTGAGGTTTTCCAACTGACCAACGTGGAGGAACCTATTTTGAGCTTTGTATTGATTGTAAGCGTTTTGCTGAAAGGAATCGGCGCTATTTTGGAGGTTGCCCTTCAGGTGGCAATCACCAAAGAAATTGGTGTCACAGATTACGGTGTCTATTCCACGCTGGTAAATGCCGCTGACCTGATTTATTGGTGTCTGTTTTCCGGTTTGGTTAAGTGCAATACCTTTTACCTCTCCGAAGATGGAACCACCATTCGCCGCTTTCAAAAGAGGTATTATTTCTGTTATGCAGGTCCGGTGTGCTGCCTGGGGATTGTTGCCGCCTTTCTGATGAAACGCTATGCCATCGGTGTGGTATTCGCCACCGCTTTGGCGGAGCTGCTGGTTATGGATCAGAGCAGCACGTTTATGGCCAGGAGACGCAGCAAACGGGCGCTCTTTGGTGAGTATGTGTTAGGCCGGTTCCTGCTGCTGATTGGAGTCATGCTTCTGTTTTCCTTCTCCAAGAGCAGCGTGATTTCCTTGATTCTGCTGTATTTGGCTCAATTCTTGCTGATTGAAGTGTATTTCATTTGTCAGAAGCGCTTTCTTCCGCCTACGGAGCAGGAACGTGCTGTATCCTTGAAAAAATGGAGCAGCTATCAGCGGGCGGATATCATCCAATCCATGATTGGGCAAATGCCCATTCTGCTTCAATATTGGATGGTTGGTTCCTTTGAGGCTGGCGTTGTCAGTGTGGTGATGCTGGTGAAAAAGTTGGTTCATTTTATCTCCGGCCCCTCGTTTAAGATTTTTCTTCCTGAGTTTTCAAGGCTCTATCAGGCAGGAAACAAAGAGGGAATTCAACGCTGCTTTGGCTCCATCATCCGAATCCAGATGCTATTTCTTGCTCCCATGTCGGTTGTTCTGATTGGTTTTCCTGATACACTGCTCACGGTCATGGCGGAAGAGCTACTGCCTTATCAACCGCTTTTTATCCTGTGCTCGGTGACGTTTCTCATGATTGCCTCTCTGGGGCCTTGCAGCGGATTGATGCAGATGACCGGAAACGAGCGTTGGGACAACCGTTTCCGAGAAATGGCTTTGCTGGGAATGCTTGTTGTGTTCTTTGCGCTGCGAAAGAATCCGTTTTTTGTCCTTTATGGGCTGTGCGCCCAAACGATACTGGAAAACACCGGAAAACTACTGTTCATCCTTCGATGGATGGGCGGTTTGCCCCTTCCGCTGATGACCTATCTGCGGTTTTGGGTGCTTCCGGTCGCTATGATTGGCACCGCATATGGATTTCATTTGCAGAGCTCCCTGATTGGAATGGTTCTGTTCAGTGGATTCACGTTTTTTGTCAATCTTTTGATGCAGATGAAACAAGAAAATTTGCTGGAAGCACTGAAAAACAGAAAAAATTCTTGAAGCAAACAAACAGAGCATCTTCTCTCAACGAACAACGAGAAGACGCTCTGTTTCTTTTTCTCAGCCGTGGCGGACACGGCTTTTTTCTTTGGACAGTTTACAGACACTCAAGACGAACGCTGCCGGAAGCAGTCTCTTCCAAGTGGCTATTATACAGTTCTTTCATCAAATTGACCGCAAAGAGGGTATCTTTAGAACCTGCGGTTTCATAACAGGAGTGCATAGCCAACTGGGGCAGACCGATATCCGCACAGTTGAGCGAAACATGAGCCAAAGCGATATTACCCAAGGTGCTTCCTCCTGCCTTATCGGAGCGGTTGGCAAAATACTGGAGGGGAACCCCCGCCCGCTGTGCCAATTCCCGCACAATGGCAATACTCATGCCGTCGCTGGTGTATTTCTGACCGGCATGAGATTTGACCACCACTCCTTCATTCATATAAACGCAGTTGTTGGCATCGGTGTGTTCGGGATGGTTGGGGTGAACCGCATGGGCATTATCGGCACTGAGCATAAAACTGGAAGACAGCGCCCGGAGATAATCCCCCTCGTCCTTTCCCAGCGCCGCATTGATGCGCTTGAGCACACTGGAAAGGAAGGTGGAATCCGCTCCCTGCTTGGTACCGGAACCAACCTCTTCGTTATCAAAGCAAGCCATGACGTTAATGGAATGGTCATTGTGCGCTTCCAAGAGAGCCTTTAAGGAGGCAAAAACGCACTGTTGGTCGTCCAGACGACCAGAAGAGACAAATTCCCCATTCAGACCCCAAATGCTGGGGGTTTCCCGAATGTAGAGATAGAGATCACTCCCCAGAATAGTCGTTGCTTCCACGCCCAGCTCTTGGGCAATGAGTTTCATGAGAGCGCCGTCTTCCACCGTTCCGGCAAATAAGGGGAGCAAATCCACCTGCTTGTTAAAGGGAACTCCTTCGTTGACACGTCGATTCATATGAATGGCGACGCTGGGAATCAACAGCAAATCCCGGTCAATGGTCAGCAATCGGCTGGAAATAACCCCATCGTCCTCTCGCACCAGCACACGCCCCGCAATGGACAGCGGACGATCTAGCCAGGTACTGCAAATCATGCCGCCGTAGCCCTCTGTGTTCAAACGGGTATACCTGCTTCCGGTGTGAAGCTCGGCATTCTCTTTGATTTTAAAGGTGGGAGAATCGGTATGAGAGGCCACGATATTAAAGCTATAGCGCTCCAAGTGCGTACCCACCTGAAAAGCAAGGATGCTGGAACCATTCCGACAGACAAAATAACGCTTGCCGGGTCGAATCTCCCAGACTCGGCTTTCCAGAAGCTCTTCGTAACCGTTTTCCAGCAATCGCTCCCGGATGGAAGCCACCGTATGGAAGGCGGTCGGATTGGTTCGGATAAAGGAGAGCATCTCCTCGTTTAATTTGCGATACATGATAATGACTCCTTCTTCTGTTTTCTATGCGATTCATTCGCTTTCCTTGGTTTTGCGCAGCTTTTTGGAGCTGACCTTGGTGCGGGTCAGTTCCCAACTCAAATCAATCAAGCTTTTGATTTCCTCCGCCGGGACAGAACCGTCCAAACGGATGGTAATCCATTGCTCCTTGTTCATATGATAAGCCGGGTGATAACCAGGCTGAACCCGAAGAGTACCGACCAACCGAGGGTCACATTTTACGTTAAGCACATGGATATATTCCAGGCCGGAGAGCCCCAGCTTGTCCCTTCTCACTTCCAACACAACCGCAAACCATTTCCTGCTGTCGCTATGGCGCAGAACAGCGTTATCATCCATCCAAGGATAGTCCGGTTGCACGCAATACTGTTCTTGCACCCAGTCAAAAATTTCTTCTCTTGTCATTGCTGGTCATCCGTTCATTAGCTGCTCGAAGGTGACACCGTATTTTCTGGCGATATCCACCGCATAAGAAACGCCCTCTGCTGGTGCTACTTCTACCTTATAAGAACGGTTTCCGCCGTCCGCTCGAACGATGAGAGAGGCCGCTTTGGAAGGAGAATCCGTTTTGTTCAATTGATTGATCTCACGAGCCAGCTTGTGCATATGGGTGTTATAGATGGTGCGAATTCCTTTTTGCAGAATGGCACGAACTGCGTCAAAGGCGATAAAATAGCCCTCTTCGAAGGACGTGGTGGAAAAGGTTTCGTTCAAAAGCAGCAGACTTTCCTTTGTGCAGCTGCCGAACAGCTCCCGAAACCGACTGCACTCCTCTCCCAAGCGGCCAAAGTCTAAGGTTTTATCCTCATCCGCCGGAAAATGGGTGTAAATGCCGTCCACCGGCTGGAAGCGGAAGGCAGTTCCAGGGACATAAATGCCGCCCTGCGCCAGAACGAACATTTGACCCACCGCCTGGGTGATGGTGGTTTTTCCACCACGATTGGCTCCGGTGAGAAGATAGGCGTTGTGTTCCTGGTCAAAGCTCAAGTCGTTGCCCACAATGTGCTCCGGCGGTGTTTTGGCGACAACAGCCAGCTTCAAATTATAAAGATTTTCTGCCATCATGCTTTGCGTGGCGCTTGGTTCCATTGCCTCGGCTCGGCAAAAGGCATACCCCTCCCCCATTCGCTTTTCCAAATAGTTGGCCCAGAGGATATAATAGAGGAACTCAGGAATCAAACCGGTGATGTGATAAATGCTCACCGTTGCGTGCTTGGCCAACACCGTTTTCAGCTCCCGAACGGTGGTGGTCAGCATCCGATTTGCCACCGACTCCAAATGCTCCAGCACATTTTCTTCTGTGGACTTGTTGCGAATATGAGCCAAACCAATGCCAAGTCCCACCAAGGGATTGGCCGCAGCACCAAACAGCAGCATGGTCTTCTGAATCATGCCTGCATTGGGATTGGGCTCATCCGATGCCATATGATAAGAAAGATTGCCGTTCCAATCGCTGCCCTGCTGGATGACATCCTGTTTCCCCATCTTCTGGGCGAAGGAGGAAAGCACATTTGCTTTGGTAAAGGGTTTGTCATTGAGAGAGACAATTCCCATGCTCTCCGCCTCATAATTGTCGTTCAGATTGACCCCCAAGGTAACGCTTTTTACCTTTTTGGTCTCCAGATACAGCCCGGCAATGTCCTTCTTTAGCTCGGCAAAGGCACAGTCTGTCTGTATACGATGGACAGCGTTTTGGAGATTGAGCAAGCCTTCCGAATGCAGCTCCACCTCAGAAAGACACTGCTCCAACGCCTCGACGCAAAGAATATAATCGTTTACTTCCTTCAAACGGCGGGTCAGCGTCCAAATTCCATCGGATTTATCAATATTCCGCTTGGTGCTCATGTAATCCTGGAGGTTGTTGACCTGCTTCAACAGCTCCAGAATCTTCGTGCGAAAAGAGGGATAACGAAGAATATCCTCAAAGACCGCCGCTCGGAAAAGGGACACCCTGGGGTCTGGGGAAAGGTTGGTCATGACCCGACGCAGGACAGCTCGTTCCTCTTCCTTGGATGCGATCTCCTCGCAGACCGCATCCATGCCTAAATCATGCCAGGAAATAGGCGACATTCCCCGAAACGACGTCTCCTCCACTCCCATTGGATATAAAATACTCAATCTCTGTTCCATGTTCATCCGCCTTGCTAAGAGCTCATCCGCAGCGAATCGGATTCCCGCTGGCTTGGCTCTTTGTTTTGTCACTTCTATTATAAGCCATGGAGTTTGCGGGCACAAGTCCAATCAAAACAAAAAGCAACAGCATCCCAGAAAAGGCCACGGAAATCAATTTTTATCTGCAAGTCAATTTGAGGGCAGTCTAAAGTTATAGAAGAACTTTGTTTTCCCGCCAGTTCAAAACTTGGTGATTCAAAATGCTCATGTATTATTGTGGAAATTGATTTCCGTGTTACTATCGACACTCACAGGCTATATATTCTGACAGGAAACACGCTCTAGCAAACGAGAATCCCCAGCACCGCCGCCAATACAATGACAGCAGGAACGCTCCACTTCCGACGAATGAGCAGGTAAGCGCCCACCACAGCCACCAGCATGGATCCCCACTGAGGAGTCCAATCTGCAAAATAATTGGACACTCCCAGATTGAGAATAACCGCCCAAATCAGTCCAATGCAGACTGGCCGCACTCCGATCATGATTCCTTTTAGGATATCGCTCTGCTTGAACCGTTCGAAGAAAAGAGCAGCCACAGCGCAAATCGTAAAGGTTGGAGTCAAGATGCCAAAATTGGCCGCCAGTGCGCCCAGCAGTCCCGTCACACGGATTCCGGCAAAGGTGGCGCAGTTCAGGCCCAATGGGCCGGGTGTCATTTCCGCAAGAGCCACGATGTCGGAGACTTCGGAAGCGCTCATCCAGCCGTGGGACAGCATCTCGCTGCTGATGAGAGGAATCATGGAAAGTCCGCCGAAGCTGGTAAACCCAATCTTGCAGAAGCTCCAATAAAGTTGAAGAATGGTCAGCACGGCGTTTTCCCTCCCTTCTGGTGATGGTTCATCAGGAGGCCGGAGAGAATGCCCAGCACCACAAGCAGCACACAACTGATATGGAAAAACAGGGACAAGAGACAGCTTACCCCGCAGAGCACAAAGCAGAGCTTTTGAGGAAAGGCTCCTTTGTGGAGCTTGAGGACAGCGGAGAGAATGACAGGAGCCACCACAGCCCGGACTCCCACCAGCGCTTTTGCAATCAAAACATTGTCTTTTACGTTGTTGTAGAAAACGGTCAGGACGCTCAGGATGATAAGGGGCGGCGTGATGATGCCCAAAACAGAGAGGATACCACCGAGAACCCCCGCCATATGGTAGCCGAACAGATAAGCCACATTGCCGATCATGGTACCGGGAAGACTGCGCCCCACGCTGACAATATCCAACAGCTCTTGCCCTTCGATTTCGTGTCTGGCTTCCACATAGTCCTTCTGCATCTGCGCCACAATGGACCAGCCGCCGCCAAAGGTAAACCAGCCAATGCGGAAGAAGTACCAGTAGAGCGAAAACGCCTTTTTCAGATTTTTCATTCAGAATTCATCTCTTTTTTTGAGATTGATTTTTATCTTAACACCTTTTCCGTCTGACGTAAAATGCAAATTATTCATTATTTTCATGCCTTGTTTTCATGCCTTAAATTCATCATTCCACACATCAACTGCACGAAAAAAGGAGAGAGCCTTTTGTTTAAGCTCTCTCCTGTGTCTGGAACGGTTATTCGTCTCCCAGATTTCCCTGGAAGTTGCCAAAAATTCGAAATTCTGACGTAATGCGGCTGACGGACTGGAGAATATCCTCCATACCGGGGTCTGTGAGATTGCCGGTCAATTCCACAAAGAACAGATACTCCCACTTGCGTTTCTGAATGGGGCGGGACTCAATGCGAACCAGGTTCAAATCATGGTTGGCAAAAATGGTCAGCACATGGTGCAGAGAGCCGGACTCATGACGAATGGTGAAGGACAGGCAGATTTTATCCCGGTTTTCCCGCAGCTCCATGCGAGGAGAAACCACCACAAAACGAGTGGTGTTTAAGGTATTGGTCTGTATGGAACGAGCCAGAATTTCAAGTCCATAAAGCTCCGCCGCACGGGAGGAGCAGATGGCCGCTTTGTGCGGATCCCCCAGCTCTGCCACCATTTTGGCGCTGCCCGCCGTATCAGCAGAGGCGATGCGCCGCCATTTGGGATGGGCATTCAGGTACTGCTCGCACTGGAAAAGGCCCTGCTCGTGGGAATAAACCGTCTCGATCTCCTCCAGCTTTGTGCCGGGAAGCACCATCAGATTGTGGTCAATGGAAACGGTAGTTTCTCCCACCATGTAGCACTCATACTGAATGAGCAGGTCATATACCTGACGAATTGCGCCGGTAGAGGAATTCTCAATGGGAAGCACCGCATAGTCCGCTTCGCCGTTTTTCAAGGCACGGAAGGTATCCTCAAATTGGTAGAGTCCCTTGGTGTTGACCGCTTCTCCAAAAAAATTGCGTGCGGCCATTTCGCTATAAGCGCCCGGCTCGCCCTGATAGACCACCCTGGGCTGAGGAATGGCATCTCGCACTTCCTTTTGAATCCGCATTTTTTCTTCCAAAAGCGCTTGTAACTGGCACTCAATTTCCAGCAGTCTCTTTGTTTTTTCACTCATTGTTTCTCATCGTCTCCTTGTCTGAGCTCGTAAGGGGGATTATAACACACTCCAATAGAACCTGCAAGATGTTCCTTTCCTCTCAAAGAACTCCCCTTTTCCCCCTCTTTTTTTCGTTCAGTTTTCGCATTGACCCAAATGGATAGAAGGTGTAAAATAAAAAACAGTTAAAAGAAAGAACAGGTGAAAGTATGCTGGATCAAATCACTTCCAAACGCTTTTGTCAGCTCCGACGTGATGTTATCGGACTGGACTTCTCCAAACTGAACACGCAGCAGAAAGAGGGGGTCCTCACCACAGAAGGCCCCCTGCTCCTTCTGGCCGGCGCAGGCAGCGGCAAAACCACTGTCCTCATCAACCGTATTGCCAACCTCATTCAATACGGCTGCGGCAGTGACTCAGACGAGGTTCCCGATTGGGTGACAGAAGAGGACGTTGACTTTCTGGAAGGCTACCTGGCTCATCCGCAGCCGGAGCAACGTCAGCGGGCACAGCGGCTGTGTCGGTGCTGCCCTGCCGCACCTTGGTCCATCATCGCCATCACCTTTACCAACAAAGCGGCTGGCGAACTGAAAAGCCGTCTGGAAACCATGCTGGGCTCTGACGGAAACAATGTGTGGGCGTTTACCTTCCATTCCGCCTGTGTGCGCATTCTCCGCCGGGACATTGACAAGCTGGGCTTCCGTACCGCTTTTACCATCTATGACACCGACGATTCTCTCCGAGTGATAAAGGAGATTTTGAAGGCGCAGAACGTGGATGAGAAAACCCTGCCTCCCCGACTGGCGCTGAGTGTCATCTCCAAAGCGAAGGATCAAATGCAGCTTTCTCGTGACTTCTATTTGGAAGCCCGCAAGAGCAATGATTTCCGTCAGATTCAGATTGCCAAAATCTATGCCGAATACGAAAAGCGTCTGTGGGATGCCGACGCATTGGATTTTGACGACATCATTCTTCACACCGTCCGCCTGCTGCAAACCAGCCAGGAAGCACGCAGCTATTGGCAAGCGAAATTCCGTTATGTGCTCATCGACGAGTATCAGGACACCAACCACCTGCAATATCTGCTCGCTTCCCTGCTGACCGGCGAGCGGGGCAATATCTGTGTTGTCGGTGACGATGACCAGTCCATTTATCGCTTCCGTGGAGCTACCATTGAAAACATTCTCAGCTTCGAGAAGCAGTATCAAAACGCTCGTGTGATTCGTCTGGAGCAGAATTACCGCTCCACAGAAAACATTCTGAACGCCGCCAACGCCGTGATTGCCAACAACAAGGGACGCAAGGGAAAGCACCTCTGGACCGAGCAGGAGGGCGGCGAAAAGCTGAAACTCTACAACGCCTTTAACGAGAGTGACGAGGCTCAGTACGTCGCCGCTCAGATTCTGGCCGGTATCAGCAAGGGGCGCAAGTGGAAGGATCACGCCGTTCTCTACCGCATGAATGCTCAGTCCAACTCTTTGGAGTACGCCTTTAAGCGCAACGCCATTCCTTATAAAGTTGTGGGCGGTATGAAGTTCTTTGACCGTGCCGAAATCAAAGACATGCTGGCCTATCTCTGCGTGATGAACAATCCAGCCGATGACCTGCGCCTGCGCCGCATCATCAACACCCCCACCCGTGGAATTGGTGCCCGCACGGTGGAGCTGGCCGCCGGTTTAGCCCAGCAACAGGGCATTCCCATGTATGAGGTCATCCGCAACTGTCGGGACTATGCAGATCTGCAAAAGAGCGCCGCCAAGCTGCTGGCGTTTGTGAACATCATCGAAGATCTGCGTGAAAAAGCGGAGGAGCTGCCCCTGCCCGAATTCTATGATGAAGTAATCGAACAGACCAGCTACATCAAGGCTTTGGAAGCCAAAAACACCATTGAAAACCGCACCCGGGTGGAAAACGTGCGAGAGCTTCGCTCCAGCATTCAGGGCTATTTGGAAAATACGCCCGACGGTGATTTGGAGGGCTTCCTGGATGAAGTCGCTCTCTATACCGATTTGGATGGTCTGGACGCAGAGGACAACGCCGTCACTATCATGACCATGCACTCTGCAAAGGGTCTCGAATTCCCCTCTGTCTTTGTGGTGGGTATGGAAGAAGGCATTTTCCCCGGTCTCCGAGTCATCGGAAACGACGAGGAAATGGAAGAAGAGCGCCGCCTGTGCTATGTGGCTCTGACCCGTGCCAAGGAAACTCTTTCGATTTCCTGTGCACATCAGCGCATGATTTTTGGTCACACCACCAACAACCGTCCTTCCCGCTTCTTGGGCGAAATTCCCGAGGAGGTTATGGAGAAAAGTGGCCGCACCCGTGACGCTCAGTCCAACACCAAGACTGAAGAATCCTCTGAGCGGGAACAGACCGGTTATAACCGTTACGGTGGGAACCGCTATGGCACCACCCCCAATGGCCGGAGCACCTATTCCCGTCCCCGTCGGCCTCGCCGTGACGACGGAAAGCCCTTGGGCGGCGGCATCAGCATGAACCACGCCGCCTCCCCCACCGGTGTGCAGGCTGTGGCGGCCACCTTCAATCTGCTGGCTTCCTTCAAAAAGGGCGATATGGTGGAGCACAGCGCTTTTGGTCGTGGTATGATTGTCAGCGTGCTGCCCATGGGCGGTGACGCTTTGGTGGAAATCGCTTTTGATGGCGTAGGCACCAAGCGCCTCATGCTCAAAGCGGCTACCCAACACATGAAGAAACTCGAAAACTAAGCGCCTATCCGCAGCCAAGCGGCACGCCTCATAAAACCGATAGACGCTCTGTAGGAAAAAGAACAACGGAGCAACGCTGTGTTGTTTATCACAAGGAGAACAACGCTATGGCCATCACACCGCTGGAATGGTTCCCTTTTCCCTCCGAGGAAAAGCGGTTGGACTATCTGAAAGAGCACAAGCTGACCCCCAAAACCTACCAGGAGCCAAAGCCTCTGTTTTACAGCGGAATCTATGCCGAGGGAACGGAGGTTTGCACCGCTGAGGGATTGGTCAACGAAAACACGCTGGTGATTCGGGTTGGAGAAGAATACCATTGTATTCATCCTGATTATTTGTTGGAAATGCAGGGCAGCCGAAAAAACAGCTCTGCCTCCAAGAAAGTGCAAAAGCCAGCCGCAGAGAAAAAGACGGGCGGAATTGACTTTGTAGCCATTGACTTTGAAACCGCAACGGGCAATTATAACAGCGCCTGCTCTCTGGGTATCGCCGTGGTTCGAGATTTGGAGGTGGCGGAAACCTGGTATCACACCTTCCAGCCCCCTTTCAATTATTACGAAGAAGGAAATGTTTACGTTCACGGCATCACCCCCGCCATGACAGAGCACGAAAAGCCGTTTGATGACTATTGGGAAGAAATCCGCCATTTCTTTGACAAGAAAAATCTGATTCTTGCTCACAACGCCCGTTTTGATACCAATGTTCTGCGCAAAAGCTTAAAAGATGACGCAAAGGTTCCAAACTTTCGCTATGCTGACACGCTGAACATGGTGAAGTTTATTCCGGGTCGTCACGGGCTGGATGCCTGCTGTGATTACTTCGGCATTGAACTGGAGCACCATCACAACGGATTGGAAGATGCCATCGCCTGCGCCAAGGTTGCCATCGCCTGCGTGAAAGCCGGAGGCTACACCACCTTTGACGAGTACATGAAACGAGAAAAGCCCGGCACCAACGAATTTCATCTTTCCCGCCGAAACAGCTTTTATCACCAAAAAGCCGTGAAGATTTCGGAATTGACCGCCACCGTCGATCAGTTCGATTTGACGCATCCGCTTTATCAGAAACGGGTTGCCTTTACCGGTGATTTGACTTTGGAGCGTGGCGCAGCCATGCAGCTGGCCGTCAACAAAGGAGCGGTGGTGCGTTCCGGTGTCTCCGCTAAAACGGATATCTTGGTCATTGGTCGTCAGAATGAGCTTCCCGGCGCTCCTATGAACAAAAAGGAGCGAAAAGCAAGGGAGCTTACCGAAGAAGGAAAAGCCAGCATCCGTCTTATGGAAGAAGCAGAGTTCATGGAGCTGGTGAAGTAGTCTCCAAAGACAACACGTTACACTGGGAATGAAGTACTCCCACGGGAAACCGGAACCGCTGATTCAGCTGATGACTTCTGTGCCTTGGACGCAGGAGTTATCAGCTTTTTTGATGAAATTTGAGAAACAAGGAGCGCATCCACATGAACCACAAAACAGAATTAAGTGACACTTTTCTTCTTAGCATCGTGGCAATCCCCATCGGGATGGTCATTGGTGTCATCTGTGCCCTGTTCGGGCGGGTACTGCTGGCCATTACCGCCTTTCGTGGCAGCCATTCCTTTCTATTGATTCCTTTCCTGCCAATAGCAGGCGCTTTTGTAGTATGGTACTACCAAAAGTATGGAAAAGGCGCAGAAAAAGGGATGAGCCTTGTTTTTGAGGTCGGCCACGGTGAAGCGGAGGAAATTCCCCTGCGTCTGATTCCGTTTGTCATGGTGGGAACTTGGCTCACGCATCTGTTTGGCGGAAGCGCCGGACGAGAGGGTGTTGCTGTGCAAATCGGCGCAACCTTTTCTCACTGGATGGGCAAAAAAATCCCGCTGGAAGGCAGTGAGCGCATTTTTTTGGTCTCTGGTATGGCAGC
This sequence comes from Oscillospiraceae bacterium, assembly GCA_024404315.1. Lineage (GTDB taxonomy): Bacteria > Bacillota > Clostridia > Oscillospirales > Oscillospiraceae > Onthomonas. Next base: position 5,606 of record JAKSQD010000044.1, on the reverse strand, counting down.
AGGTTTTGCAGGTCTTTTTCAGACTCCATTCGCTGCCGTGTTTTTCGCCCTGGAGGTGCTGCTGGCTGGTTCTTTGGAGCTGCGTGCCCTTCTGCCCTCTATGTCCGCCGCTTTTACCGCTGCCATGGTTTCCGGTTATCTTGGCCTGGAGAAATTCACCTTTGACCTGACGGCCACTTATGACATCGGTTTGCATTCTGCGGGCAAATTGGTGGTGCTGGGTGTTCTGTTCGGTATGGTGGGTGGAGGCTTTGCCTGGGTACTGAAGCGGCTGAAGGGTATCTTTGCCCAAACGTTCCAAAATCCCATTGTTCGCATTGCGGTGGTGGGCGTGGTGGTCAGCGCTCTCCTGTTGCTGATGGGGCAAGGGCGCTACGCCGGTCTTGGCACAAACCTCATCAGCGCCAGCTTCCATGGGGAGGATATTTACCCAGTGGACTGGGCTTTGAAATTTCTGCTGACTACCGTCACGCTGGCAGCTGGTTATCAAGGCGGAGAAGTTACTCCCCTTTTCTCCATTGGTGCAAGCCTGGGCGTGCTACTTGGCTCCTGGATGGGTCTGCCGGTGGAACTGGCCGCCGCTTTGGGGTATGCGGCTGTTTTTGGCAGCGCTTCGAATACGCTGATAGCTCCTATGCTCATTGGTGCGGAGGTGTTCGGGTTTGCGTATCTTCCTCACTTTTTTGTGGTGTGCGCTGTGGCTTATGCGTTGAATGGCAATCAATCAATTTACACCAAACAAAGGCTCTCCGCTTCCCTTCTGATGGAAGAAACGCAGAAAGCACATAAATAATCACTTTTCCCGATCTGCGATTGAATATAGCGTCCTTTTTTGTAAAAAAATTCATTTTGATTCAAAAAAGATACTATCTTCTTCTTGACAAATCTGGAAAATATGATAGACTAATATCTGCTGCGATTTACTTTAAACCGCTAAAGTTACTATAGATAAGGATCTGATACTATGGCACAGAAGGGTAATCTGATGACCGTCCGACAGGACGTTCGTGTGGTTGACGCAACGCTGAGAGACGGTGGCTTGGTCAACGATTTTTTCTTTACCGATGAATTTGTCAACGCACTGTACCGTGCAAACGTGCAGGCCGGCGTAGATTATATGGAGTTTGGTTATAAGGCTTCCAAGGATATCTTTGATGTGGAAAAGTTCGGAAAATGGAAGTTCTGCGACGAGGAGCACATCCGTGCTGTCGTTGGCGATAACAACTCTGAAACCAAAATTGCGGTTATGGCTGACGTGGGTCGTTGCGATTATCACAATGATATCATTCCCAAGGACGAAAGCGTCATTGACTTGGTTCGAGTGGCAACCTACATTCATCAGATGCCCACCGCTATCCGCATGATTGAGGACGCAAAGAAGAAGGGCTATGAGGTCACATGCAACATCATGGCACTGTCTAAGGCTCGTGAATCTGACCTGGCTCAGGCTCTGGATATGCTGGGCAATTCCTGCGTGGATGGCATCTATCTCGTGGACAGCTACGGCAATCTGTATCCCGAGCAGATTCGTGCTTTCTCCGAGCAGTATCTTGAGGTAGGCGAAAAGTACGGCAAGTTCGTCGGCATCCATGCCCACAACAACCAGCAGCTAGCCTTTGCCAACACCATTGAGGCTCTGGTGAACGGTGTTTCTTACCTGGACGCTACCATGAACGGCATGGGTCGTGGCTGCGGTAACTGCTCCATGGAGCTGCTGTTGAGCTTCCTAAAGAATCCTCAGTACAACGTTTACCCCGTCTTCCGTTTCCTGGAGAAGCATATGGTGCCCCTGATGCAGAGCGGTTTGAAGTGGGGCTATGACATCCCTTATCTGATGACCGGCAAGCTGAATCAGCATCCCTCTACCGCCATTGCGGCCAGCAAGCAGGGTCGTACCGATTACGCACAGCTCTATACTGAGCTGATGGACAACATCTGATTTTTTAGAGCCTATCGGTCAATAAACAGCACGCTGTTTGCTTGTTTGTTGACGGATAGGCTCTCATGTTCCGTTGCTCAGATAAGGGTATCTTTGTCTGGCCAAAGGAGTTTTTGTCTATCTTTGACAGTTTTGGTGTTTTATTTTTAGTTGATTTGATTTTTTTGACAAATCGCTTTTTTACCTGCAAAAAACACTTGCCTTTTCAAAAAGATCGTGGTATGATTATGAAGTCGTCAAGGGAAAGGCCTGAGCGACAAACAAATAATATGCGGGCGTAGCTCAGTTGGATAGAGTGTTTGGCTACGAACCAAAAGGTCGGGAGTTCGAATCTCTTCGCCCGTACCACCTAAACCAGTCAGAAATGGCTGGTTTTTGTGTTTTTCTGAACTTTTCGAGATAGTTCGGATGTGATGGAAGTAAAATTGCCGCTTATTTGCCGCTTATTCGGGAAATCGAAAAATCGGGGCTGGTGAATTTCAGAACTTTTCAAGGAATTTCGTGTTTAGGCGAAGAAAACGCATATTTGAACAAATAAACGCAAAAAGAGCCTTTCGACCAGAAGAGACTGTTGTAGCCACTCCTGATGGAAAGGCTTTTGTGGTTTTGGAATGACAAAGGTTGGAAGTTGCAATGTTTTGAATTAGACATATTTTAGTGATGCCGGCTCAAAAGTTGTGACCCCAAAACTGACCCCAGTTTTGAAATACAATATGGATACGAAAACAGCCATTCAGCCAGAAGGAACCGCCTTTTATCTCCTCTGATTGAATGGCTTCGAAGTTTTGGGGAATTGCTTTGAGAAGTCATAGCGGTATTTTTTATCATATATCTCTCCAACACATAATATTTCGACAAATTACTTTCACATGTGTTAGATTTGTGCTATAATCAGGGCATCATCATTAAACAGGTGATACTTATGAACTATGAAGCAAATTTTAGGGAGTGAATAAAATCCTATGAACAACGAACAAACATTTAAAGAATGGCTCTCTCAAGACTCACATCATTATAGAGAAAGAACTATCACTAATTATATAAATTCCCTTAATACGATAGAGGATACCTTTGGAGTTTCGTTGCCTCTTGAGATTTGGGATATAAATTCACCAGAAGACCTACAGCGAATTTGGGATTATATCAAGACAGAATCTGAAAGTTATGTTGCTGTTATAGAAGACCGCAAATCCAAAAAAGTAAAAACGGCTTTTAGAATATACGGTGAATATCTATCTTCAATTCAAGGGGATGAAGATAGATATTCTACTATTAACTTCAAATCAAGGATAATAAAGTCAACTGATAGTATACGATATTGGCTCTATTCTCCCGGAGAACAAGCAACAAAATGGGATGATTTTTGTAAAAATGATATAATGGCAATTGGTTGGTCCGAAATCGGTGATTTATGTCAATATAAAACAAGAAAAGCTATCAGACAAGCAATGAATGAGGTTTTCGGCTCGTCAAAAAATCATAAAATGTCTGCTCTTGCTACATGGCAGTTTTCTCATGTGATGAAGCCCGGCGATATCATCTTTGTCAAAAAGGGACTATATACCATTGTTGGACGAGGTGTCGTCACATCTTATTACTACTTCGATGAAACGGCAGAGGATGAGTATAAAAATACTCACCGTGTTCGCTGGACACATAAGGGGGAATGGAATCATCCGGGACAGTCCAGCATGAAAACACTGACGGATATCACTCAATATACCGAATATGTCGAAAAATTGTGCAGTCTGTTTGAAACCGACATTGAGGATGAAGATGAGACTCCCGAAACTCTTTATCCTCAATACACAGGGGAAAACTATCTGCAAGAGGTCTACACTTCAAAAGAGGACTATGACAGACTGGTGGGACTTCTGAAACGGAAGAAAAATCTGATTTTGCAGGGTGCTCCCGGCGTGGGCAAGACCTTTGCCGCCAAACGCATCGCCTATTCCATCATGGGAGTAAAAGACCCTGAGCGGGTTCAGATGGTTCAGTTCCACCAGAGCTATTCCTATGAGGATTTCATCGAAGGTTATCGTCCCTCCGGCTCCGAGTTCATACTGAAAAAAGGTGCATTTTACAAATTCTGCAAAAAAGCACAGGATGATGATGAAAATTCTTATTTCTTCATCATTGACGAGATCAACCGTGGCAACCTGAGCAAGATTTTCGGCGAGCTGTTCATGCTGATTGAAACGGACAAGCGTGGCATTGAATTGCAGCTGCTCTATTCCGACGAAAAATTCTGTGTTCCGAAGAATGTATATATTATCGGCATGATGAATACCGCTGACCGTAGCCTTGCCATGCTGGATTATGCCCTGCGCCGCCGCTTTGCCTTTGTGAACCTGACACCGGGCTTTGACAGCGACGGCTTTATGGAGTATCAAAATGAGCTGGATTGCGAACCCTTTAACCGCCTCATTCAGTGTGTAAAGAGCCTGAATCACGCCATTGCAGAGGATGCTTCTTTGGGTGAGGGCTTCTGTATTGGTCACAGCTATTTCTGCAATCTCAAACCCGAAACTATTGACACGCCAATTTTGTGGGACATCGTGGAGTACGAACTGATTCCCTTGTTAAAGGAATACTGGTTCGATGAACCTGAAAAAGTGAACGAATGGTGTGAAAAGCTGCGGAGGGCTGTCCGGTGATTCCCGTTCAAAATGTTTACTATATGCTGTCATACGCCTTCCGAGTGTTGCAGGAACAGGGATACCAAAAGCTGAGTGTAGAGAAATTTCATAACACAGCAGAGCTATTTGCCGCTATTTTGGAAAAAGGTGTATCTATTCAGCTCAAGCGTGGCTTAGGACAGGATTATCTGCCAAAAACGGAGACCATTTCCACCCTAAAGGGCAAGCTGAACATTTCTGATTCCATCAAGACGCAGGCATTGATGAAAAAACAGATGGTTTGCTCCTATGATGATTTTTCTGTCAACACGGAGATGAACCGTATTCTCAAATCAACAATGCTTTTGCTGCTGAAAGCGGATATTACGCCAAAACGCAAGAAATCGCTCCGAAAACTGATAGTATTTTTCTCCGATGTGGATACCACTGACCTCTATACTGTCAACTGGAATCAGAGATACCACCGCAACAATCAAAGCTATCAAATGCTGATTTCTATCTGTTATTTGGTGTTCAAGGGGCTATTGCAGACCAAATCTGACGGAACCATGAAGCTGATGGACTATCTGGATGAACAGAGGATGTGTCGTCTGTATGAAAAGTTCATCTTGGAATACTATCGGCAGGAGCATCCAGAGTTATCCTCACAGGCTTCACAGGTAGCGTGGCAGTTAGATGATGGTTTCGATGATATGCTCCCCAAAATGCAGACGGATGTTACTTTGACACCGAAAACTGATCCATCAAAGGTCCTCATTATTGATGCAAAGTATTATGAACATACCACGCAGAGCCAATACGGAGCGAACACCCTCCACTCCGGCAATCTGTATCAGATTTTTACCTATGTAAAAAACAAAGAGCATCAGCTGAAGGATTGCCCTCACACAGTTTCGGGTATGCTGCTATATGCAAAAACAGACGAGGCTGTCGTGCCGGAGAATAAAACCTATTTCATGAGCGGAAACAAGATAATTGTCACCAATCTTGATTTAAATTGTGACTTTTCGGCAATCAGGAAGCAATTA
>JAKSQD010000043.1 GCA_024404315.1 Oscillospiraceae bacterium | reverse complement strand
ATTTGGGAGTGAAAGGACAAGTAAGGCGCACATTCGACTATTGTGCGGTGTTGCCCTAAGTTTCTCCGAAAAATTGCTCTTTTTTGACGGTGTACAAATACCGGTAGCAGTCCTCGCCGTTTCCTTCCTCAAAGTGGCAGCACTGGTGATAGTCGCACCAATCGCAGGCTTTCCGACGGTCTGACCGGAGATAGGGATCCGCCGCTACGTTGCCCTCTGCAAGTTCCCCGGCAATGTCTTGCAGGATTTTTTGTACATGGTGATGCAGCTTGCCCCACTGCTCGGCGGTGGCCAAATGGTCGCCGGTGATTTCGCCGGTCTTTTTGGCCACCTTCACCGGCAGGAAACGGGGAGAACCGCCGGGGCTGATTTCCTCCATAGCGTTCAGGACGGTTTGGTCATCCAATAGCATACCGCTGCGTACCAGCACTTTGTCAGCGGCCTTTAAGCGTTGTTCCTCGGTCATGGTGTGGCTGCCCGGCAGAATCAAATCCCGTGCCGGAAGGTATAGCACGCCAGAAGCCACCACGTCTTTTTTATACAGCTCCCGTCCACGGTCTTCCAGCGTGAACAGATACAACAGCATTTGCATTTCTAAGCCGTGCCATACATCGGTGAGCGAGAAGGACTTTTTGCCCGTTTTGTAGTCCACCACACGAAGATAAAGCCGTCCGTTGTGCTCCCATCCGTCTACTCGATCCACAAAACCAGAGATGGAAATGGTGATGCCGTTTTCTTTCAGCGTGACGGGGGGCAGCTCTTTGCCCTTTCCAAACCCAAGCTCAAAGGATATGGGTTGAAAGTCCGAGTGGCGCAGCTCATCCACCACGTTCATGACGATGAGATCCACCGATTTCAGCAACCGCTGAAACAGATACCGAAACCGAGCCGTCTGCTGGGTCAAATCGCCCAGTTCTTCCTCGATGTATTGCCGCACCCATTTTTCTATCAGCGCTTTTAAATCTTCTCGTTCCAGCTGCTTGACTCCGCCACGGCCTTTTGCTTCTTTTAGCACGTTTTCCAGCACATAGTGAACAAAGGTTCCCACCTGTGGCGCATCAAACCCGGCGGGCTTGCGGGCTTTGGCCTTGAGTCCGTATTGCAGAAAGTAGGTGAAATGGCAGCTCTTGATGGTATCCATCCGGGAGGCGGAAAGCGGAATCTCCTGTCCATAGAGTGTGTCCACAACGGGGCGGGATAAGCTGCTTCGGCGGTTGGCAGCGGCTTGTTCCATTCGCTCTGCCCGACGGCTCCAGAGGGGGTCTTGTTTCAGCGCACAGAGGATTTCACCATTCTTGTCCCTTGCGGCGGCATCCAGAGCGGGCAGCGGAGCGCCGTAACGCAGCGCCGGGTCAGGGCGCTCCACGGGAAGCGTGGGAAACACATGCCGCAGGCGTTCGAGCAGAGCGGCGGGACGACATTCTATGCCGCCGTTTCCATGGCTGGACCAGCTGAGGATGAGGCTCTGGGAAGGAGTAGTCACAGCATCGCAGGCCATGGCGGTTTCACGATCCAAACGTTGGTCGGCGTTGGGAGCCAGCTCACAGCCATATTCTCCCAAAAGCTGACGGTCTTCGTCAGTGAGCAGGCCGGGACTTTGGGTGACAAGCGGAAAGTGAGCATCATCCACGCCCAGCAAAAACAGAATTTTGGTCTCTTTGTGGGCGAAACGTTGCATTTCTCCCACAGAAACACGATCCAACGCCACCGGAATGGTACCCACGCTGTATTGACTCAACACCAGCCGAAAGAGTTCTGCAAAGGTCTCCAGCTTCATGGGGGCGCTGCTCATCAGCTGGGCGCATTGCTCCATTGCGCCGCAGAGAATGTCCCATAGCTGGCGGTATTCGTCTGCCTGCTGCAAATCGCCCCGCTCCTGCAAAGCGGCTCCACGGTCGGCCAGACGCTGGGGCAGTTCAATTTCTTCCAGAAAGGCATAGAGCGCCTGCACCAGCTCCAAGCCGCTCCCCTCCGAAAGGGCGTTCAAATGCTCCAAGGGTTCGGTGATGCGGCGGCGCAGTTGGTTGAGCTGCTCCAAAAGCGCCTGATCCTCTGGCTTCCATTTTTGCCCGTAGCCTTCGGGATGTCCGCTCCAATCGGCCTTTTGTGTCCACATTTTACCCCGAATGTTCCACCGGAGAACATAGTTTTCCAGCAAATCTACTTCTTCCAGCGTGATGCCGGTCAAGCCTGTTTTCAGGTAGCGGAACAGGTCGTCGTATTCATAGCCGCCGCTGGCCGCTTCCAAACCGGCGGTGATGAGGGTCAAAACGGGCTTTTGCAGAATGTCCTCCATCTGCCCCAAAAACACGGGGATGTTGTACCGTTCAAAGATGGTTTGGATGAGGTCGCCGTAATCCTCCATCGTGCGGGCGGCAACGGTCACATCCCTCCAGCGCAGCCCTTCGTCCCGAGCCATGCGGACAATCTCACCGGCGGCGAATTCCACTTCCGCATAAGGACTGGCGGCGTTCACCAGACGCACGGAGGAAGATACTTCCATTGTTGTCTGAACGGTGTCGTCAAAGAGAACGGTTTCCAAAGCCGTCAAAGCCTGATCCGCACCATCTCGCCGCCCACCGTCCAGAAAGCGAAAGTCCGCTGGCAGGTGCATTTGCTGCGCCATGGAGAGAAGAGAAAGCGCCGTTCGGCGAGTGGGAACCCTCGTGACCCCGCCCTTTTGATTCAAAGTATCGCAGGTGAGCGCCACTGTGACGGAATGCGCACGCTTCACGAGCTTTTCTATCACCAAACGCTGCTGCGGGGTGAAATCGGTGAAGCTGTCCAGGTAGAAATCCCAGCCCCGTCCATAGTCGCAGTCGTTGATGCGGTCGGATAGCTTGGTCAGCCGATCTCGTGGGTCGTCGGCTCGCTGCGCCACCAGTCCGTCGTAAGCGCCCAAAATCAAACCCAAATCATGGAGCCTGTCAGCGTTTTCACTCGTCTGCTCCTGACCGGCAGTGAGAAGCTGCTCCGGTTGGACACAGTAGCTTTTCAGCTCATCGGCGGTGGAAAGAAGATTTTCCAAAAAGGCGGGCTTGCGGGACGGACGAGCATACACGGAGAGATGTCCCGCCGTTGCTTGTACTGCCTCGTGCATCAGCAGAATGCGTCCGCCGCCGTCCAGAATGGGATCCGTCAGCGCTCCCACCTCGGAGAAAACCCGGTTTGCCATCCGAGTGAAAGAAAGCACCTCGCAGAATCCAGCCGAGCGGTTGCCAATCTCCCGGCAGAGACGGCGCTCCGTCTCGTGGGAGTACTGCTCCGGCACCAGCAAAATCTGCATCCGCTTGGGGCCGTTTTTCCCGATTTGGTGGAAAATTTCAGTTGTTTTGCCCGTTTTCGCCGAGCCAAGAAGTAAATGCAGCATAGAAACGTCCCTTTTTCCTGTTCGTAAGGGTGCGCTTGGCCGCACCCCGGAGAAAATCTACACCGTATTATAGCATAGAATAAAAAAAGAGAACAGCCCCAATAATCGGACTGTTCTCCTGAAACGAAACAGCGGTTTTCCGTTATGCGTTGCTGCGAATGGAATGCAGAATCGTTTTCATCTGCTCCATCTTGCGTTCCATGTCCTTGGCCAAAGCGATTTGGCAAGCGGTGCGCTCCAAATTGTGCTTGGGACGGTTGGTGGCGAAGTACTTGTCACCGGTCAGGTAGTCGTCCAGGAAGCGGGAGGCCAGTTCAATGGTGATGCCAAAGGTTCCCACAGCCAGGCTGTCCAGCTCGGCCTCGGTCATGGTGTCGCCCAGCTTACCGACAAAGCCTTCCGCAAAGGCGGTGAACTTGTCCAGGTCAAAGGCAACCTTGGAGGTATCAGGCTCATCCTCAGCCGTGGTGCAGGCGGCAAAACGCACAGCGTCGCCGAAGTCATAGGCCATCAGGCCGGGCATGATGGTGTCCAGGTCAATCACGGCCAGCTCCTCGCCGGTGTCAGCGTCAAAAAGGACGTTGTTGCATTTGGTGTCGTTGTGGGTTACACGCAGGGGCAGTTCGCCGCACTCCACCTGACGCACCACGCTGCCCGCCAGTTCCCGCTTTGCGGCCAGATAGTCAATCAGCTCCTGCGCCTCGGCCACACGGCCACATTCGTCCCGCTCCACGGAAGCAAAGAGGGTATCCAGGCGCTTGGGGGTGTTGTGGAAGTCGGAGATGGTCTCGTAAAGGGAAGCGGCATCAAAATCCAGCAAATTGCGCTGGAAGTTGCCGAAGGCTGCGCCAGCGTTGCGGAGAATGGTGGGGTCATCGGTTGCGTCGAAGGCCACGGAGTTGGGCACAAAGACATAGATGCGCCAAACGCTGCCGTCCTCGTCCTTCCAGAAGTTTTTTCCTTCTGCGGTGGAGAGGAAGTGCAGAACCTGGCGAGAGGGATCTCCGCCCTCAGCCAGAATCTTTTGACGGATGTGTTCGGTGGTCAGGGCGATGTTGCTCATAATCTGCTCGGGAGCCTTAAAAACATAGCCGTTGATTTTCTGCACAATGTACTTTTGGTCAGCGGAAGTGACCAGATAGGTGCTGTTGATGTTGCCGGACTTGAGCTGTTTCACTTCCAGCTCGCCGGTGATGCCAAACAACTGACAAATTGCGTTGATTTCCATGAAATATCTCCTCCTGAGGGAAGGTGTTAGGGAATAGAAAGGTGCGGTTCCCGTTCCATTGGCGACAAAACCGGGGCTGAGAACCGCCCGTTCTGTGCCAAACTCTCAGCAATACTTCTTGCCGCCGATATAAACAGCTTCCAAGTTCAAATCCTTGTCCAGAATCAGGAAGTCAGCATATTTGCCCTTCTCCAAGGAGCCGATTTTGTCATAAGCCTTGATGACCTGAGCAGGAACAGCGGTGGCGGACCAAACAGCGTCCTCCAGCTTCACGCCGAAGCTGACCACGTTCTGTACCGCCTTGAGCACGCTGATGGAGGAACCGGCCAGCGTATCGCTGCCCTTGAGGGTAGCCTTGCCGTTTTTCATCTCGATGGGCTGGCCGCCGAGGGTGTAATCACCGTCAGGCATACCGGCGCAGCGCAGGGAGTCGGAGATGAGGCACATCTTCTCACCGTAGAGCTTGAACATCATGCGGATGACGGAAGGGTGGATGTGCAGGCCATCGCAAATCAGCTCCACAGTGGCATTGCTGTCAAAGGCGGCGCCGATGACGTTGGGGTCACGGTGGTGCAGGGGATTCATGCCGTTGAAGAGGTGGGTGGTGTGAGAAGCGCCTGCGGCATAAGCGGCCATGGCCTGGTCATAGTTGGCGACGGTGTGACCCAGAGAGACGGTGCAGCTCTTGGAGACCTCTTCGATGAAGGGCATAGCGCCCTCTTCCTCACAGGCGACCGTGACCAGCTTGACGATGTTGCCGGAAGCGGCGTTGAGGCGCTTGAACATCTCCACATCGGGCTTGTGCAGGCACTCGGCGGCCTGAGCGCCACGCTTGGCATAGCACAGGAAGGGACCTTCCAGGTGGACGCCTGCCACACGAGCGGCCTGGGACTCAAAGTCACGAATGGCGTGCATAGCCGTTTCCAAAGTGGGCTCCAGCAGGGTCATAGTGGTGGGACACCAACTGGTCACGCCGTTCTCGGCGTAGTAATGGGACATCTTCTCCAAACCCTCAATGGAGCCGTCGGAAGCGTCCTCTTCCATAGCGCCATGGGTGTGGACATCAATCAGGCCGGGGATGATATACTTGCCGGTGGCATCCAGATCAGCCTCACCCTCGATCTTGCCGATGGCCTCGATGGTTTCACCAAAAGCCATGTCCTGAACGGAAAAGGTTTTATCTGCGCCAAACAAAGTTGCGTTCTTAATGAGCATATGATTTCCTCCATATATGCCTTTCCGCCTGCCTTGAAAGACAGTGCCACTGACATAGGAGCTGTCACGGCAGGCGGCTGAGGGGTGAAAATTTACTGGTTGTCGGGCAGGCTTGCGGCAGCCATCGACTGACCCACACGGCGGAACCGCTCGTCGGGCAGATGAATCTGAAGGTCAGCGTATTCAGGGTACTCGCCGTCCAGCACCTCACGGGATACACGGGTGATGATTTCGCCGCCCTTGCCGGACATGACACGACCCAGCAGCAGAACGTGCTTGGCACCGTACAAATCACAATAAAAGCCCAGCACATGACCCAGATACACACCGATGCTCTCGTATACCTTTGTGGCACGAGGGTCATCCTGCTCCATCAGTGCCTGAACAGCGTTCAGCTTTTCGGCGGGCGTGGCGCTCTCGTCCAGCTCGATGCCAGCACGGGGAGCCAGCTTGATTACGCCGTCCTGAGACAGATACTTCACGCCGCAGCCGATGTCACCGGACCACTCATCCGCCATAGCGTCGGGGTTTGCATCCACGGGCATGAAAGCCAGCTCGTTCAGCCAACCGGTGATGTTTCCGTTTTCGTCCACATAACCAACGGCCTCAGAAGTGCCCATGGCGATGCCGAGAATGTTGTTGACGTTCAAGCTCATAGCGCCAGCCAGAGCGGTGACATCGCCATCGTTTGCCACTTCAAAGGGAATGTCGCCGAAGGTGTCGGTCACGGCCTTGATATACATGGGCTTGATGCGGGTTTCGAACTGATCGGGATGCTGCTCCTTGGCGTAGTTGAACAGAGAGGACACCATGGGCTTATTTTCGACAATCACGCCTGCGGCGGAAATACCAACACCATCTACACGGGGCAGGTGAGCGGCGGCCTTTTTGAAAGAGTCTACAATGCCGTCATAGTGGTATTGGAGATCGTCGTTGACCTTGGGCAGCCAAACGGTCTCATCACTGAACACGGTTTCGCCGTCAATCACAGCGGAAACCTTGCGGTCACTTCCGCCAGCGTCGAAACCGATGCGGCAGCCTTCCAGGTGACGACCCACCGCCTGGGAAGAAGTCTTTTCCTCGGGCAGCTCGTCCACAAAGACGACCTCAAAAGGACGCTCATAAACGGTCTCCATAAAGTCCTTGTCGAACCAGCGAGCGCCGGTTTCGCTGTAGGCGGCCTTCACGTCCTCATAGATGGACTGGTCGCCGGAAACGTAAATCTTCCAGCCACCCTTCATCCACAGAATAACCTTGATGCAGCGGCGAACATAGTATTTGTCAGCCTCAGCCATCTCAGGCGTGCCATGAATAAACGTGTGATAAGAGGCAATCTGGCCGCCGGCACGCTCCACGGCGAAGCCGACAGGCTTTTTTGCGTCCTTGAGGAAGGCACGGTTAAACTGGAGCAGAGGGATGAAGGCAGGATCCAGCTCGGGGACATATTTCAGGGGTACGTTGACTCCAAGGTAATTCATGTTTTTTCCTCCGTTATCTGTTATGTTGAACAATATAAAGAAAGCGTCGCAAAAGGCGCACAATTTCTTGTTCTCATCTTACCTGATTTTCACTGCTTTGTAAAGAAGCATTTGCGAAACTGACGCAATTCATTCATTGCTTTGGAAAAAACGATTTTTTGCAAGGATGCACACCTTCTTCCTCTCAAGCATAGGAAAAAACGCCGGGCGTAAGAAAGCTTCACGGACGGGAGAGAAAAACGCTCCCATCCTGCGGGGGTTTTGCGTCGAGGACAGACGAGAAACGCCTCTTTTTTGCAAAGCTGCGGCAATGTCCAGAAAAAAACCAGTTTACAACTGCAAAACTTTCATTATAATAGAAGATGAATGGAAAGGCTGTCTGTTTTTGCCTTTTCTCCTCAGAACCCTATTCCAACGCTCAACAGGAGGGCGATTCCATATGAAATTCACCAAAATGCACGGCTGCGGCAATGATTACGTCTATGTTGACTGCACCCAAGAAATGCTTCCCGATCCCAGCGCTACCGCTATTCAGGTTTCTGACCGTCACTTCGGCATCGGCTCCGACGGACTCATTTTAATCTGTCCTTCCGAGAAGGGCGACTTCCGCATGAGAATGTATAACGCCGACGGCAGCGAAGGCGCTATGTGCGGCAACGGTATCCGCTGCGTGGCAAAGTTTGTCTACGACAAGGGGCTTACCGACAAGACCAGCATTGCCGTGGAAACCAAGGGCGGCATGAAGTACCTGGATCTCACCGTAGAAAACGGCAAAGTCTCCAAGGTCAAAGTGGATATGGGTGCTCCCATCCTGAACGCCGAGCAAATTCCCGTTCAGTGGAACGCCGAGCGGATGATTGGTCAGCCCGTTACCGTGGACGGCAAGGAATGGGTCATGACCTGCGTTTCCATGGGCAATCCCCACGCCGTTGTCTGGTGTGACGATGTGGACGGTTTGGATATTGAAAAGGTTGGTCCCCACTTCGAGAATCACCCCATGTTCCCCGACCGAGTGAACACCGAGTTTGTCCGTGTGATTGACCGTAACAACGTGCAAATGCGAGTCTGGGAGCGTGGCTCCGGTGAAACCCTGGCCTGTGGTACTGGCTGCTGTGCCACGGCTGTGGCCTGCTTCCTCAATGGCCTCACCGACCGCAATGTGACCGTTCACCTGCTGGGTGGAGCGCTGGATATTGAAGTCACGGAGGAGACCGTCTTCATGACCGGACCTGCTACCACCGTTTTTGAAGGCGAAATCTAATATAAAAAAGGAGAAAATCGCAATGAAATTCATTGATCTTGTTTTTCGTATGAATTATACCCTGGTTCAGGGCTCTTTGGATGCGGAAATCACCGCTGTGGTCTATGATTCCCGCAAGGCCGTCCCCGGTTGCATCTTTGTCTGTATGCCCGGCGCTGTCACCGACGGCCACAAGTATATTCCCGACGTGGTGGCCAAGGGTGCCGTTGCTGTGGTGGTGGAGCGTGACGTGGAGGTTCCCGCTGATATCACCGTCATGAAGGTGGAAAACGCCCGCCTTGCGCTGGCCGAGCTGTCCGCCGCTTGGTTTGGACATCCCGCCGAGAAGTTGACCACCATCGGTGTCACCGGCACCAAGGGAAAAACCACCACTACCTATATGATTCGTGACATCATGGAAAAGGCCGGACTTCCCACCGGTCTCATCGGTACCATTGAGGTCATCGTTGGGGAAAAGCACATTCCCGCTGTCAACACCACCCCCGAGAGCTTTCTCGTGCAGAAATACTTTGCCGATATGGTGGAAGCTGGCGTGAAGTACGTCGTCATGGAGGTTTCCTCTCAGGCCATGAAGTTGGATCGTGTCTCCGGTTTCACCTACGATTACGGCATCTTTACCAACCTGGAGCCCGACCACATCGGCCCCGGTGAGCACGCCGACATGGAGGAGTATATCGCCTGCAAGGGGCTGCTCTTCCAGCGCTGCAAGGTGGGTCTGGCCAACGCCGAAGCCGATTATCTGGAACAGGTCATGAAGAATCACACCTGCCAGCTGGAAACCTACGGCATGAGCGAACAGGCAGATCTGCGGGCAGTCAACGTCCAGAAGATTCTGGAACCCAATTTCCTGGGCGTTGCCTATGACCTGACCGGCCTGGAAAACTATTCTGTCCGTGTGGATATTCCCGGTGACTTCACCGTTTATAATTCTCTGGCCGCCATTGCGCTCTGCCGTTATCTGGGCGTGTCTCAGCAGTCCATCCTGAAAGCGCTGTTGACCATTCAGGTTAAGGGTCGTCTGGAGATTTATCCCACTCCCGGTGATTATACCCTGATGATTGACTATGCCCACAACGCCATGAGCCTGGACGCTCTGCTGACCAATATTCGTGCTTACGGCCCCAAGCGCATCATCTGTCTCTTTGGCTGCGGCGGCAACCGTGCCAAGAGCCGCCGTTACGAGATGGGCGAGGTATCCTCCAAGCTGGCAGATCTGACCGTTGTCACCAGCGATAACCCCCGCTTTGAGGAGCCCATGGACATCATCAACGATATCCTCACCGGCGTTCACAAGGCGGACGGCGCATATGTCACCATTCCTGACCGCAAGGAGGCCATTGCTTATTGCATGAACATCGGCCAGGAAGGGGACATCATCATCCTTGCTGGCAAGGGTCATGAGGATTATCAGGAAATCAAGGGCGTGAAGTACCACATGGATGAGCGTGACCTGATTGAAGAAATCATCGCCGGTCAGTAAAGCCATCTCCGCTGACGCTGCCGCCCCTGTGCAGGGGTGCTCCGTCAGACGGGGAAAAGCAAACGCATCTTTTCGTAAAACAGCAAGGAATCTATTATGACAATTACGTTACATACCATTCTTGCTCTGGTCATCCTGCTGTGCGTGGTGTCCATCGTTCTGAGCATCGTGAAGCACCTGCTCAAGCTGGCTCTCTTCGGCGCAGTGGTTGTCGCACTTTTGACCGCCGTCGGCGTGATATTGTAGTGTCCTAAGAGCATCCCCAAAACAGAAAAAAGCTGTCTCTTACCCCCAAGAAGGCAAAGAGACAGCTTTTCTTTATGAGACAGAGCAATCAGGACAGAAATCAAGCCCAAGTGCCGTTGACGAAAATCTTCTCAGAGGAACCATCGGCACGGAACCCGGTGATTTCCAAATCGTCAGAGCCAACCATATAATCCACATGGATCAAAGAGTCATTCACGCCCTTTTCGCCCAGCTCCTCACGGGTCATATCCAGATAACCGTCAATGACTTCACCAAAGCCCATGCCAGCGGCCATGTGACAGCAGGCATTTTCATCGAACAGGGTGTTGTAGAACAGCAAGCCGGATTGGTTGATGGGAGATTCCTTGGGAACCAGTGCCACCTCACCCAGCATGGAAGCGCCTTCGTCCATATGCAGCATTTGTTCCAGAACCTCTTCCCCCATCTTGGCCTTGCAGGAAACGGCTTTGCCGTTCTGATAGGTGATGGAGAACTGGTCGATGATCTGGCCGTTCCAGCTCAGGGGCTTGGTGGAAACCAAAGTGCCCTCTGCCTGACCCTTCATGGGGGTGGTAAATACCTCTTCCGTGGGCAGGTTGGGGGTGAAGAAAACGCCGTTGGTGTGGTTGGTGTCTCCTGCGCCGTCCCATCGAGCGCCGGGAATCAGACCAACCGTGAAGTCAGTGCCATTGCTGCTCTTGTAATGGAGCTTCACGAAGTTCTGAGCGTTCAGCCATGCGGACTTGCTCTGGGTTTTGGCGGTGTGCTCGTCCCAGACTTCCACAGCGTCCCGGCCGGTATCCATGTAGCAGCACTTGAAAATGGCCTTCCAAAGCTGTTCCACAGCCTCCTCGTCGGAGCAGTCAGGGAAGACCTTTTTTGCCCAGTTGACGCAGGGCACACCGGCAATGCACCACTGGTGGCGGCCATCCATCTGATAACGGAATTTTCTGAGCACCTTAGCACGCATCTGATGAACCGTAGAAACCTTTTCCGCATCCATGCCGTTCAGTGCATCGGGATCATCGGAGCACAGGAAGATGCGGACGGGCAAATCCTTCACCTGCTGCTCCCCCTTGGCGACTTCCCAGGGCAGCACCTCGCCCAGCACCTCGGTGTCGGCGTATTGATAGTGCAGTCGGTCGATGGTGTCCCAGCTCCAGTCAATGGAGACGTACTTAGCACCAGCTCGATAGCATTCCTCTACCACCAGAGCGGCCATTTCTGCTTGATCGGCCTGGACTCGGAGAAGCACCTTCTGACCGGGCTGGACATTTGCGCCGGTGCGGACAATGAGATGCGCATAGCGTTTCAAAAATTCCTTGTTCATGTTTTACTCACTTTCTATTCATTCGTCTTCCGGGATAAATTCCAATATGTCACCCGGTTGCACTTCTAAATATCTGCACAGGGCTTCCACAGATTTCAAATCAATGTATTTTTCCTCTTTGATTTTCACCCAGGTTCCCTGACTGATAACATTATTTTTCTTAAAGGTATAACTAGTTATTCCACGATCTTCAAAAATTTTTTTCAATTTTCGATAGTTTAATTGCATAGCGGAGTCTCTCCCTCTAAAGGCAATGTCATAAACTTAAGAACCGAACAATTTTGAGCGAAATTTTGAATCTCAAAAATTGATTGAAAATTGTGCTGATAATCATTGAAAACAGCCACTTTTTTAAGATGTTACTAAAAATCAAATTCTTTTAGTTTTCCCTTGAGTTGATGACATTGCCTCTAAAGGGACATAACAAAGCCATCAAATAATTTCCACCACAAACAGCTTCTCACCGTCCACTCGGAATTTCACCTCATGCCCGGCAAATCCCATGCCGTAAACACGCTCCGGGTCGTTTTGATAGCGGGGACGGGGATCCTGTTCCAGAACGCCCAGCAGTCCCGCCCGGCGCTCCTGGGGAATGCGCTTGAGCAATTCTTCCTCACATTCTACCTCCAACCGATGAGTGGCCAAGGGATCCGTAAAGCCGCCTGTTGCCTCTGGATGGCTGTCGGCGTAAGGAAGGTAGGGCTTGACGTCAAAAATGGGGGTTCCGTCCATCAAATCTGCGCCGGTGACGTGCAGAACGGGGCCAAGCTCAGGATGAAGCTCTACTTTTTCCAGCCGCAGAGCCGAAAGGCCAATCTCGTTGGGACGGAAGGGGGAACGGGTGGCAAATACGCCCATTCTGGTGTTACCGCCCAAGCGGGGAGGTCGCACCGTGGGCGACCAGCCCTCCCGAACTGCGCCGGAAAACTGCCAAATCAGCCAGATATGGGAAAAGCCCTCCAAACCCCGAACCGCTTCCGCAACCCGGTACTCTGGCTCAAAGACAATGGTAGCCTTCAGACCGTCTACCAATCCGCTCTGCCGAGGCACGCCGAATTTCGTGGTAAAATCCGTGTGGATGCGAGCGATGATATTCATTTTTACGGTGTTGTTTTCCATGGGGAGGAACCTCTTTTCCGTCTCCGCTGCAATCAATAGTCAACATTCATCAGGCATAGCCCCTGAGCCGGAGCGGTAAAACCGGCTTCCCGGCGGCTTCTGGCTTCCAGAAGAGCCTTCATGCTCTCGGGGCTGCGCTTTCCCCAGCCGACCTCCAGCAGCGTGCCCACCAGAATCCGAACCATGTGCTGTAAAAATCCGTCGCCGTGAACCGTAAAGGTCAAACGGCTTCCTTTTCGAACAATGTCAATGCGGTCTACCGTTCGGACGGTGGATTTTTTCATTTTCGGGTTGCCGCAAAAGCTTTTAAAATCGTGCTGCCCCACCAGATAAGCGGCGGCCTGACGCATGGCTTCCAGGTCGGGGGAAGCATCTAAAACGGTCACAAATTTTCGGTCAAAGACCGGCTTGAGGACACCATCATAACAGGTGTAGCAATAGGTTTTTCCGACGGCTCGGTATCTGGCGTGAAAGCGGGGAGAGGCTTCCTTGATTTCCCGCAATGCAATGTCAGCGGGCAGATGGGCGTTGATGGCTCGGAGCAACTCCATTTCGGAAAGGTTGGTTTCCATCTGTGCGCTGGCTACCATCCCCTTGGCGTGAACGCCAGCATCCGTCCGCCCTGCGCCAATCACCTCAATGGGAGCGTCGCAAAGCTTGGAGAGTACATTCTCCAATCGTCCCTGAATGGTGTCCAGTCCCTGCTTGCGTTCCCAGCCGTGGTAACGGGTGCCATCATACAGCAGAACCAGCTTGAAATTTCGCATGGTTGATTCACCTCCCAACCGCAACAGCACCAATTATAGCGTATTGACGTGGATTTTGCAATGGATTTTGTATGAATTTTAGAAAAAAGAAGAAATGTTTACCAATTGTTCAAAAACGAAACAAAACCGCTGCACCTGACCTTTTGCAAGGAGGTACAGCGGCTTGTTCATGTGTTTGGAGGGAAGAGGGAAGCGCCGAGAAGGAGCTTATTCCTCACAAATCTTTTCGTAAATGCTCACATAGTCGCCAGCGGACTTATCCCAGCTGAAATCAGTGGTCATGCCACGCTTCATCAGGGCGACCCATGCGTCCTTATCGGAGTAATACAGGTCAACCGCACGGTTGATGGCGGCCAGCATGTCGTCTGCGTTGATGTTGCCGAAGGTGAAGCCCAAGCCCTTGCCGGTGTTGGGGTTGTAGGCGGGAACGGAGTCCTTCAAACCGCCAGTCAAACGGACAACGGGCACAGTGCCGTAACGCATGGCGATCATCTGGGTCAGGCCGCAAGGCTCTGCCACGGAGGGCATCAGCATGATGTCAGCGCCAGCGTAAATCTTGGAGGACAGAGCGGCGGCGTACTTGATGTTTGCGGAGACACGGCCAGGATACTGCTTGGCGGCGTTGCGGAAGAACTCCTCAAAGCCCCACTCGCCAGTGCCCAGCACCACAAACTGAACGTTCTGCTCCATGATGCGGTGGAAGACGTTGGTAATCAGATCATAACCCTTGTGGCCGACCAGACGGGAGATGCAGGCGATGATAGGCACCTCGGGATCGACATTGAGACCCAGCTCCTTCTGGAGAGCAACCTTGCAGGCTGCCTTACCGGAGAGATCATCGGGGTTGAACTGAGCGGCGATGATGGAATCCTTAGCGGGGTTGTTCACGTCCATGTCAAGGCCATTCAGGATACCGGTCATCTTGTAATAGTTGTCAGCGATGACACCTTCCAAGCCGTGGGCATAGAAGCTGTACTGAAGCTCGTTGGCGTAGGTGGGGGAGACGGTGGTGACGTAATCGGAAGCATAAATAGCGCCCTTCATCAGATTGACGTCACCATAATAGCTCAACAGCTTCTCGTTGAAGTGGCTGGAATCCAGACCAAAGACATCCTCCAGAATGGAGCGACCGAAGCGACCCTGATACTCGATGTTGTGGATGGTGTAAACGCTCTTGGTCTTGGAAAGCTGAGGAATCACGCTCTTGAAGTCCTTCAGATAGATGGGCACCAGGGCGGATTCCCAGTCGTTGGCGTGAATGACATCGGGAGACCAGTCAATCTGAGCGGGAACCTCGATGCAGGCACGGGAGAAATAAGCGAAACGCTCGCCGTCATCATAATGACCATACAGACCGTTGCGCTTGAAATAGGTCTCATTGTCGATGAAGTAGTAAGTCACACCGCCACGATCCAGCTGGAACAGTCCGCAATAAGAGGAACGCCAGCCCAGGCGGAAATAGAAATACTTCACGAAGGTCATCTGACTGCGCCACTGGTCGCCAATGCCGGCATACAGGGGGAGAACGACACGGACATCATGTCCCAGAGAAGCCAGTGCGGGGGGCAGAGAAGACGCAACGTCTGCCAGACCGCCGGTCTTGATGAAGGGAGAGACTTCAGAAGAGACGAAGAAGATTTTCATAATATTGCCTTCCTTCCTTATATTGATTTCTGCCGCATCCGGGTCTGCTGCGTGAGGATACGCAGGCTAGAAAACAACCGGACTGCCGGAGAAATTTGTGACGAATGGGAATCTTCATAATGAAGAAATATGCCTCATTTGCTGGATATGCCGGAAATGGGGCATATTTCAGGATTATAGAGAAAAGGGAGCCAGCGTGCGCCAGCCCCCTTGTTTGATTAGCGCATCAGAACCAGATCAATCACACGATCAAATGGTGCTGTTCTTAGCCAGGATCAGGGGATAGAGCTTGGAAGCAGCCAGACTGGTGTTGGGAGTCATGGTGGAGCCCTTATCAGCGATGATGAAGCTAATGATAGAATTCTCGCCGACCTCGGTGTCCTTCATCAGGATGCAATTCTTAACAACGGCGCCCTTGCCGATCTTAACATTGCGGAAGATGATGGAGTTCTCGACAGTGCCTTCGATGATGCAGCCGTCAGCAACGACAGAGTTCTTGACGCTGCTGGTGGGAGCATAGTAGGTGGAAGCGTCGGTACGATCCTTAGAGAAGACGGGACGTTCAATGGTGAACAGGTCAGCGATGACTTCCTTCTTCATAATCTCCATGGAGTCCTTGAAGTAGTCAGAAACGCTGGTGAAACGAGCTGCATAGCCCTCAAAGATGTAAGGAACAATCTTGATTTCGTTGCGGCGAGGCAGCAGGACGTGGTTGACCAGGGAATACAGGTTATGGGACTTGCAATACTTCACAGTGTCAGACAGGAACTGCTTGGACATGATGTAAACATTCAGTGCCTCATAGCCCTGTGCATCGTCAGGATTGTGCAGAACGTCCATGGTGCCGTCTTCCATGGGGACGAAGTAGTTGGTAGCCAGAGGCTGACCATGATAGCTGGTGGAGACGATGGGGGTCACGTCAGCGCCGGACTCGATGTGAGCGGCGAAGACCTTCTCCAGGTCGATGTTAGCGACCAGGTCGCCGTCAGCCAGCAGAACGTAGTCCTGCTTGATTTCGTGGACATAATTGCCCAGGTTAATCAGAGACTCCATGCGGCCACGAGGATCACGAGCGCCAGCCTTCTGAGAGAAGGGGGGCAGCAGGCGCAGACCACCCTTTTTACGAGCCAGATCCCAGTCCTTACCGGATTCAACGTGATCCAGCAGGGACTGATAGTTCTCCTGAAGAACCAGAGCGACGTTAGAAACGCCAGCGTTGGCACAGTTGGAGAGCATAAAGTCGATCAGACGATAACGGCCACCGTAAGGAACGGAGGACATGGAGCGGAAATCAGTCAATTCGCCCAGGTTATAGGACTTCTGATTGGTGAAAATAATGGCATGCAGATTGGTAAGCATTATTTGTCACCGCCTTTCTTCTCAGGATAGATCATTGCGCCGGCCTCGACGACTGCACCGGGAGCGATGGAGATGCCCTTACCGATGACAGCGACCTTCTTGTTGGGGTCATCATAGACCTGCTCAGAGCCGATATGTGCGCCAGCGCCGATGGTAACTTCCTCAGCGAGGATAGCGTACTCGACGACTGCGCCGGGAGCGACGGTGACACCGGGCATCAGGACGGAGCACTTAACGGTAGCGCCAGCGCCGATGGTAACGGAGTCAGAGATGATGGAGTTGAAGACATCGCCATCAATATCGCAGCCAGAGGAGATGAAGGAATGCTGCACCTTGGCGTGCTCACGGATGGTGTGAGGAGGACGAATGGGGTTACGAGCCCACAGAGGCCATTCCTTGTCAAAGACAGAAAGGTCGCCGTTGGGATCGAGAATGTCCATGTTAGCGTCCCACAGAGAATTGATGGTTCCGACATCCTTCCAATAGCCGTCGAAACGATAAACCATCATGGTCTCGCCTGCGTTGAGCATGTTGGGGATGATGTTCTTACCAAAGTCGTTGGAGGAGGTGGGATCAGCCTCGTCCTCAATCAGGTACTTGCGCAGTTTGCTCCAGGTGAAGCAGTACACGCCCATGGAAGCCAGGTTGCTCTTGGGCTGTGCGGGCTTCTCCTCGAACTCATAGATGGAGTCGTCGTCACGGACGTTCATGATGCCGAAGCGCTTGGCCTCGTCCATGGTAACGGTCAGGACGGAGATGGTGGCGGCGGCGTTGTTGGCCTTATGAACCTTCAGCATTTCACGGTAATCCATCTTGGAGATATTATCGCCGGAGAGGACGAAAACATACTCAGGGTCATACTGATCGATGAAGCCAATATTCTGATAGATAGCGTTAGCGGTGCCTTTGTACCAGGAGCCCTGTTCGCCAGCCAGAGTATAGGGAGCCAGGGAGTGCAGACCACCGTTGGCACGGTCCAGATCCCAGGGCTCGCCGTTGCCCAGATAGACGTTCAGTTCCAGGGGTTGATACTGAGTCAGAACACCGACGGTATCCACACCGGAGTTGACACAGTTAGACAGCGGGAAGTCGATGATACGATACTTGCCGCCGAAGGGGACAGCAGGCTTGGCAACGTTCTGAGTCAGCGCGTACAGACGGCTGCCCTGACCGCCGGCAAGCAGCATTGCCACGGATTCCTTTTTCATGGGACAGTTCACCTCAACATAAAATTTGCTTGTTGCTTTGTATGTAGTACGGCGGTTCGGACGCCGATTTACAAATGAAGAAAAAATATGGATGGTTTGGGAAAGCCTCTCACAGGGGATATAGCTCCGGCTCCCGGTGGACACATTTGAGCACCAAGGTAGACATGGGCGGCAGCGTCAGCCACAAACCAGAACCCTTTTCCCGAATTTGCGTGCGGAGGATGCCGCTGCTCACGGTCTCCGGCCCGCCGCCGAACTGAGGATCCTCGGTGGAGAAAATGACCTCATATCGTCCGGCGCAGGAAACGTCCAGCCAGCAATGGTTCAGGCCGCAGGTGGAGAAGTTGGCGGCGATGATGTAGGCTTGTCCCGCCTGATCGTGACGGGAATAGGCGGTGATTTGGTCGCCCTCTCCGTTTTTGATGATGCGGAAGCACTCATAAACGCTGTCGCACTCCCAAAAAGCCGGGGTGGAAAGATAAAGGTTGTTGGCTTCCCGGAAGAAGCGCTGCTGCTTTTGATAAAATTCGTATTGCAACAGATGCCAGTCTAAAGACTGGAGACAGTTCCAGCTGGCCCATTGACCAAATTCTGTGCCCATCATGGTGAGCTTACTGCCGGGCTGTGTGAGAAAGAACAGATAAAAAGCACGAACCTGTGCAAACTTCCGGTCATCGTCTCCCAGCATCCGCACCGCAAGAGAAGGCTTAGGAGCGGCCATCATGTCGTGAGAGAGGGGAAGAATGCAGTTCCAGGCGGGGCGAGGATGCACAGCAAAAACAGAATCTTTTCGGCTTGGATCTGTCAGACGTTCCAGCATCCGATCCACCCAGGAGGTATTCCAGCAATGGTCAAAGCCGGTGGCGGGAACACCGGAGAAGGTTTTGGCGTAGGGAAACGCCTGGTGCAAAGCGTCGTTCAAGGCGGTCAGGTAAGCGTTGCCGCCCGCTGGCGTGCCGGTAAAATGAATTCCGTCCACGTGGAACTCATTCAACCAGAAAAAAGCGGAAGAAAGCAAGAAATTTTGTACTTCTGTCCTGGAAAAATCAAACTGACAAAGCTCTTCCACTCGAAAGGCGGCTTCCTCTTCCTTGACTGCCACGGACTCGGCGTTCTCCTCCTGAGAGGAGAGGGACTCCTCTTCCTGAACGGCCTCGCTGGACTCCACGGGAACAGAAACAGAGGTTCCAAAACAGGGAGCACCGTCAAAATTATGCAGCCCGTAACCGTCGCCGGGATAATCAGCCACATTTCCGTCCACAATCACCGCTACGCCGGCTTGGTGGAGCTGGTCAATGAGGAACTTAAAGTCGTTGGGGGTGCCAAAGCGGGAAGTAACGGCAAAATAACCGGTCAGTTGATAGCCGAAGCTCTCGTCCAGAGGATGCTCCCCAATGGGGAGGAACTTAACGGCGGTATAGCCCATCTCCTTGACGTAGGGAACAAGGTGATGGGCAACATCCCGATAATTGAGCACCTGGCCGTCACCTGTGCGCCGCCAGGAACCAACATGAACCTCATAAAGATTCATCGGAAGGGTTTTTCCGATGGTGTTCATCCGGTAAGCCTGCCAATTTTGATCTCCCCATTGATAATCCGAGAGGTCATAGAGCTTAGAAGCACAGCTGGGGCGGGTTTCAGCGTGAAAAGCGAAGGGGTCAGACTTATATAAAAGCTGCTGATCTTGGGTCAGGATAGCGAACTGATACACGTCATATTGAGCAAGCCCAGTGACATGGACAGTCCAAAGTCCGCCTTTTTCTGCTTCCATCGGGGTAGCGGAAACATCCCAGTGGTTGAAATCACCGACCAGGGAGACTTCTTTTGCATGGGGAGCCCACACCCGGAACCTCCACCCGTCCGCCTCACGATGGGCACCCATAAACTGATAAGCGTTGCTACATCCGTAGGTGGAAAAAATGGATTCTACAGGCTGATTTTCAAGGGAAGCGGAACAAATCATTGAGAAATCTCCTAAAGTGTTTTGTAAAAAAGCAGGGGACTTCCAAAATAATGACAGAAGGCATTGGAACAGTCCTTTATCTGTTTGTTCAAATTATACAATACGAAACCTGTTCCGTCAAGCCGTTGCATGGAAAATTTCTTCTTAAAATTTAAAAAAGTCGATATCAGAAGAAAAAGCGAGATGTCTGCAAGGGCAAACAAAAACAGGTTGACGGAGAACGATGTTGAAAAAACAAAGCCGAAAGAAATCGGTTAAAAATCTGACGCTTGATGACTACTCTCTTGCAAAAAAACATTGTTACGAAAGAAGAAAGTCATTTTAAAAAGTAGAAAGCAAAATTTTGCAAAAGTGCTTGATTTTTTGGAAGGCTTATTGTATAATAACCCTACTAAATCCAAACGGAGGTGCCGTAACATGGCTTTGAAAGACATCCGACTGATCTACACCCAGAACAAAAACACCGATCTCCCCTTGAAGGTTATCCCGGGACATTTCGCAACCAGCCACGCCCACACCAACTATTATGTTGATTTCACCGATGTCACCAAGGTCTACCGTGACGCAAAGAAGGCAGCAGAGGTTTTGTCCCGTAAATATAAGAATATTGTTCCTGTGGATACCATCTTCTGTATGGATGGTACTGAGGTCGTCGGCACCATGCTGGCTGAATATCTCCGTGATTCCCACGTTGCCCGTGGTGTCAACGCAAAGAAGGATGTCGCCATCGTCACTCCCGAGCTGGGCAGCAGTGGCCGTCTGATCCTCCGTGAAAACATCAAGCCTCTAGTTCTCAACCGTGACGTTGTGATTCTGGTTGCCTCCGCTTCCACCGGCTTTACCGTGAATAAGGCCATTGAGACCGTTAAGTTCTATGGCGGCGTGGTTCGTGGCGTTTCCGCCCTCTTCTCCAAAATCAAGCACGCCAAAGTCAAGGGTAAGGAGGCCATCGAGGTCGATTCTATCTTCACGCTGGCTGATCTGCCTGATTACAAGTCCTATGACTTCACCAACTGCCCCGCCTGTGCGATGGGTGATCCTGTGGATGCCGTCGTCAATGGTCACGGCTACTCCAAGATCTGATCCATCTTGCCCCATCGCCCCATCCGGCGGCGTTTTCTGAGGCGTTTTTATTACTTACAATTATAAAAAAGCGGTCTGGAATCCATCTTCCAGACCGTTTTTTGTCGCTTTCATAGAAATAAGTTAAGACTCAAAGGGGCGAACTCTCAGCTTCACACCCAGCCGGTCGCAAATTGCCTGGCACTGAGCCTGTGCCTCTTTGCTGGTCACTGGCTCATCAACCACGGTCATGACTACGTTCGGAACGTATTTGGTGCAGTCCTGCGTGAAGCGGAGCATGGCCTCATAGGACTGCTCGCCGAACTTGGGGCGGACAATGGCGTGGTATTCCTCGGCGTTGGGGGTGTTTAGGCTGACAGAAACCGTGTCGATGAGACCGGCCAGCTTGTGAGCGGTGGGTTCCCCGGCGATCAGGTCAGAAAGACCGTTGGTGTTGATGCGGATGCGGATGTCAGAGACGCTGCGGACGTACTTTGCGACCTCCAGCAGGTCATCCAGACGCTCGGTGGGCTCACCGTAGCCGCAGAAGACAACCTCGTCATATTCCGCCAGATTCCAGCCGTCCAGACTGCGGCAAACCTCCTCCACGGTAGGCTCCCGATCCAGCCAGAGGGAATCGGAGCCGTAAACGCCGGGAGCGTTGAAGCGCAGGCAGAAGGTGCAGCGGCAGGGGCAGCGGTTGGTCATGTTGACATAAATGCCGTTTTTGACTTTGTAGGTGATGGTCATGGATAAGACTCCTTTGTAGGAATTTCAGAAATGGATGAAGGGAAGGGATTGCTTGGCAGGAAAAACTCAGAGTATTATTGAGAGCATTACGAATGAGAAGCCAGTGTTTTCAGGGCGGGAGCGGTATCAAATACCGTTGCTACAGCGACGTAAACGGCGGTGCTCAACAAGCTCTGAGTCAGATAGCCGGGGATTCCAGCCAGCGGCGCAATCAGATTGCCGGTGATAAAGCATTCATAAAGGTAGTATCCGCCGATGCAAAGTGCCCATGCGGGAATCAGCGCCAAAAGGTTGCGCTTGCAGAGGATGCGGCGGGTGCTGGCAGAGAAGCACAGAGCGGCAAGGGATTTGATTACAATTGTGCCGGGCAGCCAAATGGCATAACCGGAGAGCAGGTCAGCCAGACCAGCGCCCAAAGCGCCAGCGGCGGAGGCGTAACCGGGCGGCAGGAGACAAGCGGCCAGATAGAGGAATGCGTCACCAATGTGGGTATAGCCGGTGTGACTGGGAACGTGGAAATAAGCGGTGAACAGGTAAATGAGGGCGGCGAAGAGAGCGGTGCGAGTCAACAGGCGAGTGCGTTCTTTGGTGTTCATGGTGCGACATCCTTTCTGGGACTGGGGGAGAAAAATGAGAGTAGCGTTCAGGCATGGTTCCTTGTGGCAAACAGCCTCGGCAGAACCTCCTCAAAGGCGACCCCATCGGTTCGAGGCAGTCCCAGCTCCTCGGAACGGCGAATGGCGGCAGCCACAAAGGAAGCGGCTTGATGGACAGATTCGGCAAACCCCACCCCGTTGACGGCGTTTCCAGTGATGATGGAGGAAAACACGTCTCCGGTTCCGCTGCGGCTGGCTCCGGCTTTTCCCACACGGATGACGCAGAAGGGCTGACCCAATTCGGAGACAAAATTGACGAAAGAATCTCCTTTGTCCAAGCCGGTGATGACTACCTTTTTTGCTCCAAGCTGGTGGAGCTGTTGGCACATCTGAGCCAGTTCCTCCTCAGAGAAATCGGTGCGGTAAGGCTGACCGGTTAGGATGCAGGCCTCCGTCAGGTTGGGGGTCAGAATGTCGGCGTGACGTGCCAGCTCTCGGATGCTCTCCGCCATTTCCATGGTGTAGGTGGGGTAGAGGGAGCCGTTATCGCCCATGACAGGATCCACCACAACGATGGTTTCCGGTGTGCAGAACAGCTCCAAAAACTGCTCTACAATCTCAATCTGACGAACGGAACCGAGAAAACCAGTAGCGATAGCGTTAAAGCGCAAATCGAGCTTTTTCCATTCCAACATGTAGTCCGTCATGCGTTCGGTATAGTCCATCCACGAGAAGCTGGGAAAGCCGGTGTGGTTGGAGAAGATAGCCGTTGGCAGGGGACAGCACTGCATCCCCATGGCGGAAAGAATGGGGAGGGACACGGCAATGGAGCAGCGTCCAAATCCGCTGAAATCGTTGATAACAGCAGCTTTTTTCTGGTGATTGTGGGACATTACAGAGGACTTCCTTTGAAAAACGAGAGGGGGGCTTGAACGCTTTATACTATAACCCGGTTTTTTGAACTTGAACAGTACCAGAACGTGAAAAAATTTTCAGCCCAGACGACAAAAACAGGATGTGCCATGCAGACCCATCCTGTTGAGAAAGGAAGATTCAAGGCAACACCGCACAATCGTCGAATGTGCGCCTTGCTTGTCCTTTCACTCCCAAATTTGCCGTAAAACCCTTGAAATACGTCAGTATTCCTGCGGCTTTCCCAACAAATTTGGAAGCAAAATTACTGCGCAATCCGCACATCCCTATTATGCGGTATTGCCTCAATTTTCCA
>JAKSQD010000042.1 GCA_024404315.1 Oscillospiraceae bacterium | reverse complement strand
AATACGCATCCTTCGTGCAAACTACCACGCCGCCATAGGCCAAAGCAGCAGTAAAGGCGGCGGTATCATCGGTCACGCCATCACCAACAGCACCGAAAGCCTCCACGGTGACATAACTGCCGGAGCCAGAGCTTCCAGAGCCACCGGAGCCGCCAGAGCCTGAAGCACCCGTTGCACCACGGGGAATGCCCAAATTGAGCACGGGGTTGGATGAGCTTCCAGTGATAGAAGCGGTTGCGCTGCTTCCAGCGGGAAGCGTGGAAACCGTACCAATGGAGAAGCTAGGCGTACTGCCTGCTAGTCCCTGCGGGCCCTGTGCTCCGGTCTTACCGGTGGGTCCCTGCGCTCCATCCTTACCGGGAGGGCCTTGAAATCCCAGCACGGTCTGATCTCCCAGTTTCAAACCGGCGGTAATGATTTTTCTTGGCATAATGGAACCTCCTTATAACTTGATTGCAGTGTAATTGTAAGTATCACCAGCGCTCGGGTTGTATCCGCCAGATTCGGAGCCAAATGCTACAGATAAATATATAGTGGCTCCGTTGCGGGTGAAGATGAAATCAACAGACTTCCACCCTCCATCCGCAAAACGCCAAGAGGCAGAGTCCACAAAATCGCCTCCTGAAAAATCGGCTCCGGCCATCATACGGTATTCATAGCCCGGCTCTGTTTCATTATCAATTCCGGTCTCAATGAACATAAAGTCCGGCACCCACGGAAGAGATACAGCCGCTTCACCTGCACCGTCGGTCGTAAACGAACCGGTAGCACGCTGCGGAGTGCTACCGCCTGAACCTCCGCCAGTGGTAATTCCCTGAATGGCTCTCACCATGCCCTCTGGAAACGAAAGCGCAGCGGTTCCACCGGTTTTTCCTCGGATGGCGTTGGCCACCGAAGTGAGCCCATTGTTCAGAGCATCGCTGTCTACCACTTTCTTGTCAGCCATTTAAAACGAACCCCCATTCCAGGTTGGCAGCGCCGCCAAAACAGACTGCACAAACTCCGCTTTGTCGGAATCCGTGAAATAATCCACGCCTTTCACCGGCGTTTTTCCCTCCGAGATATCACCGAGGTCATCCGGGGTCAAAAACTCCAGCTCGGTCAGGGTCGGGTCTATGGTAACGCCGCCGGAACCAGCCGCTCCGTCCTTGCCGTCCAGCACGTCAAAAGAATGAGCGCCGTTTTTATCCGTGATAGTCACACGATGGCCGCCGGTGATAGAAGAAATGGAAACAGTAGGGCTAAAACCGTCCACACCAGGCGTTCCGGCTCCGCCGCCAGAGCCACCGCCAACACCGTCCAACACATCAAACGAGTGCTCGCCGCTCTTGTCCGTGATGGTCACTCGGTGGCCGCCGGTGATGCTGGAAACAGAAACAGCGGGGCTGAAACCATCCTTCCCGGGAGCGCCGATTCCGGCAATGGGTGTATCCTTGTGCTTGGCAACAGGAAAATACGCATCAATCATAGTATTCCTCCTTTTGAGCGGTTATAACAGCCTCAGTCCGGGCGCAACCGTGCGGAATCCTGACAGGCTCTCATACAAAACACCTGCAAGCTGAATCGAAACAGCGCCAGAAGGGACGGCAATCGTCTGCCAGTCATACAGATTTCCACCTTCGGCATAAGTTTTTGTCGCCGGAACATAAGACAGTTTGTAACCGTTGGAATCATTCCAGCGATAAACGCACCATCCGCTGTCACTGTAAGACCATGCCCGAATCTGGACGCTGCTATGCCCCCGAATGTTCACCGGCTGTGATACGACATATTTCTGATCGGCGGTAGAAAGTACTTGTCCGGTTGAACCGATGACTTTTCCTTCCATCAATTCCAGTGTCACTTCTTCGCTGGTGGAACCTCCTCCGGCATCTCCGCCAGAATCGTTTCCGCCACCAGTTCCACCTCCAGAATCAGAGCCACCACCGCCGGCTCCACCACCGGAGCCGCCTCCAGACTGTTCCAGTGCAGAAACTCGTTCGGCAAGAACTGCGATAGTCTGTTGAATAGTCTGTTGAACGGAGGCTATTTTCCCTTCCAGCTCATCGCTTTTTTGCTGTAAGGAAACGAGCTGCGCCTGTAACTCGTTGTTTTTCTGTAAAATTGCCTGAATGTGCTCGTTTACGTCCAAGACCTCCGCCTCAAACCGCATGGCCGGAGCAGAAACGGGATGTCCAGAGAGTGCCGAAGCATTGTAACCAGCAATTCGGACGTGTGTTGCGCCGGTGGGCACATCCACCTCTTGCCAGTGGTACAGCGTTCCACCTTCTGCGTAGGTTCCGGTAGAGAACAAAACTCTCACTTTTGCGCCGCTTTCGGTCTCAAACCTGACAATTCCGTTTTTGTCGCTTGCCCATCCGCATACATAAATCTTCGAATGGCCACTGACAGGAACCGCTTTTGAAACCATATAACGAGCGTCGCCCGTGCTTGCGTTTATCACTGCGCCATTGGTTCCAATCAATTTTGCGGTTTCCATTTCCAGAGATACACTCGAACGATTGGAAATCATACGCATATTTGTGGCAATAACGGAGCCGTCTGCACCAACGGCAAAATAAGAATTTGTTGCGTCTGTCTCCGGCTTGTTGCAAACGCCGACCTCTATGACGTTTCCGAACCGTTTGATTGCCTCGGTTGTGCTGACAATCTCGATATTCTGTCCCTTGATGTAGTCAATCAGGCTTGCCAGATCATCGGCGCTGAAGGTGCTATACCATGCGTGGGTCATGAAAATCAACCATCCACCGTCTTCTGCCAGTTGATCCACCAGCGCTTTGGCCTTTTCCACATCAAAGGAACCGTTGGTCGGGAAAATCTCATTGCGTCGGAGCAAGAATTGCTCCACAGGTGGCTGATTGATACCACGGTCAACGACATAGCCGCACGAAAAATAATTTTTTATCGTGGGAATGTAGTCATACCGAATCAGCCCGTTCGGGTATGCGTACTCATCGCAAGGAAATCCCCATTCAGAGAACTGATTTTTGCACTTGTTGATGTTTTCTTCCAACACTGTGGCGCTGGAAAATTCGGTAACACCGTTTTCGTTCCAAGAATGGGAGGAAATGGGACAGCCATAGTCTACCATTTCTTTCAGCTGGGTGAGCGACAGATACCCATCCCGCCCAATGGCGGCAGGAGGGACAGCCAGTGTTGAAACGATTCCCTTTGCTTTCAGCACAGGAAACAGCTTGTCGTAGGTGGCCAACCGGCAATCATCGTCGGTAAAGCTGATGATGGGACGTGTATTTTTCCCCGCATCGGACAGAGGCAAGCGCACAGCTCCCGGATGGTTCCCCAAGCCGGAATCCGTTTGCGCTTCCACCGCTTGCTGGAGCTGCTGCACTTTGTCACTGACCAAATCCAGGTCGCTTTTCTCCGCCAGATGCACATGGAAGGGCGCTTCTTCCCAGTCGAGTCCCGCAAGCCCATCCATCACATCGAACGGATGCCCTCCATCTCTGTCCGTCACCGTCACACGATGACCACCCGTGATGCTGTCAACCGAAACAGTGGGGCTATAACCATCTGTTCCCGGTTCACCAGGAATGCCCTGTGCGCCACTGCTTCCACGAGGGCCTGATTCCCCCTTTTCACCGTCCAAAATCTGAGCGGACGTGGTTCCGTTTTTGTCGGTGATGGTAATGGTGGTGGTTGTACCGGATTTGTGGATGGTTGCGGAAGGGCTAAAACCATCCTTTCCGGGGGTACCGTTGCTTCCTGCAATGCCTACGCCGTCCAACACATCGAAGGACTGAATGTTGTTTTTGTCAATGATAGTGACTCGATGGCCGCCTAAAACTGTAGAAACGGCAACCAACGGACTGAAACCATCCAAACCGGCAGGACCCTGAGAACCGGTTTCACCTTTTGCGCCTGGAATGCCCTGGGAACCGCTTTCGCCTTTTGGACCTTGCGGGCCTGGATCGCCCTTTTCGCCCTTCTCGCCGGGCGCACCAGGCGCACCATCCTCACCCTTTGGACCTTGTGGGCCAGGGTCGCCCTTTTCGCCCTTCTCGCCGGGAGTGCCAGGAGCGCCATCCTCACCTTTGGGGCCGATGTCACCTTTCTCACCCTTCTGGCCGGGGATGCCCGGTATACCATCCTCACCCTTTGGCCCCTGTGGGCCGGGGTCGCCCTTTTCGCCCTTCTCGCCGGGGATACCGGGTGCACCGTCTGCGCCTTGTGATCCCTCGGGACCCGCTGCTCCGTCAAACTGTCCCGATTCTTTTGCCTGCGTCAAAGCAGTTCCGATGGCCAAACGCAGCGCTTCTTCTGTCAGCGCTCCCAGGTCAGCGGCAGTCAGTTCCACTGCACCCGCTTTTCCGTTCACGCTGCTGACAGGGGCTTGGATGGGATTTTCCAGCAAATATTCTTCTACCTTTCGCTGGATGGCTTCCGGGTCGCCGCTTGCCTCATTGATGCGCTGCATCAGCTTGTCATACCAGGGCTTGACCAGCTCAGGAGGCTCCTCAGAAGGGGCTTCCAGCGCTTTTTCCACCCAAGTGGTGAACACAGTGGATTTCACCATCATCTTATCAGAAAACCACTGAATTTCCGCCTTTCCGTGACCCACCTGGTTGGTATCTCCCCCTGAAATCGTCCAAACCAGGTTGTTATCCTGACGGATGGTCGCTGCGGGATAGGGACTTTCATCCCCGCTGCGCTGATGCAGCAGCAGCGCTTCGCCTTCGCCGTATTGTTCCACCAGCGGAGTCAAGGAAAAAACCAGCTGGCGTGCGTCGTGTTCTCCCTGCCTGCCCAAATAAAGGATGGGATCTTCAACGCACTTTTTGTCCATGTCGATGTTAAAAACCTTCAAACAATCTCTCCTTTCAGCTATGCGGCGGTGTCGCTTGTTCCGCTTCACGCCGCCTGATGAGTTTGCGGTGGTTTTGATGAATCACGACTTCATTTTATTCTTCCCTCCCTTTTGATTCTTGAATAATTCAAAGCTTTGAACTTTTTGAATAAAAAATAACAGCCCTCTAAAAAGAGAAGAATACAACAGGATGCTTCACTTTCATAGAACCCAAATAACGCTCCTCAAAAGGTTGAAAAGCCTATTTTTACGCATACCAATCAAATTGTTTATCAATCCCGTGGTTCAAAGTTTTGAACTATCTGTATTATACACGATATTGCTCGATTTGTCAAGGATAAATTCAAACTTTTTAACTTTCGATTTTTCTCTTGAACTTCATGTGAACTCATGTTATAATATGGTTTAAAAATGAATGTAAACCCTCATACTTCAAAAGAAAGGCGGTTTTTCTCTTGAAACAAACCAATATCTCCCAGAGGCTGAAGCTGCTGATGTCCGAGCGCAATCTAAAACAAGTGGAGATAATATCTGCTGCCCAGCCCTATTGTCAGGAATACCAGGTTAAACTAAATAAATCCGACCTCAGTCAGTATATTTCCGGCAAAACAGAACCAGGGAAGGAAAAACTTTTTGTTCTTAGCAGGGCTTTGAACGTCTCAGAAGCCTGGCTGATGGGGCGAACTGAAGATCCCACACCAACGCCGTATATTGGGGAAGTCACTGTGTCCGATGAAGACCCTCAAAAGATTCAGTTGAGCCAGCTTGTCGCAAAACTCAACGCCAACGGCCTGCAAAAGCTGATTGACTACGCAGAAGATTTGACAGATAACCCCAAGTATCAAAAAAAGCCTACAATGGGGTAAAAAGAATGATTTCACTTTTCTCTCTCCAAACCACAAACCAAAAGGCAGAGTACGCCGCAAAAAGGACACTCTGCCTTGTAATAGATACCCAAAAAAGAAATCCGAACCTATCTCCTACAGGAAAAAGGTTCGGATTTTATCAATCTGGTGCGGGTGACGGGACTCGAACCCGTACGCCCATTCGAGCACAAGCACCTCAAGCTTGCCAGTCTACCAATTCCAGCACACCCGCACATCAGCATGGAGTATATTACCACCCAATCACGGATTTGTCAAGGGCTAATGGGAAAATTTTTTAAAAAATTTTTGTTCCGCTTGCTTTGTGTTTTCATCCATTTCCCATTGTGCTATACTGGGAGGTAATTCCAGCAAAGGAGAACAGCTATGAAACGAGTCCAATGGTTCCTCTGTCTGCTTGTGGCGGCGGCTGTCATGCTGCTGACGACGGGCTGTCAAGCGCAGAAAGCGGAAACAGCCCTCTATATTTATGTGATTGGTTCCGATTTAGAAAGCGTCGGAGGCTATGCCTCTCAGGATCTGCAAGAGCTGTGCGCTGCTTCCCCCCAAACCATTCCCATTCTCATTCAGACCGGTGGTGCGCAAACGTGGAAAAACGAGGTGCTCGACAGCAAAACGCCACAGCGCTTTACCATCCAAAATGGCAAGCTCACACATTTACAAACTTTACCAGCCACCAGTATGGCGCAAACGGAAACGCTTTCCGATTTTCTGCGCTGGGCAAGCAAGCGGGCTCCTGCACGGCGCTGCGGCGTTATCTTTTGGGATCATGGCGGAGGGACAGCCATGGGGTTTGGATGCGATGCGCTGCACCCTTATGACACGCTTACTATCTCTGATTTCCGGGATGCCTTTCAAACCGCAAAGCTCCATGCCGAATTTGTGGGATTTGATGCCTGCCTGATGGGAACGTTGGAAACCGCTTCCATGCTGGCGGATTGCACGGACTATCTCATTGCTTCCGAGGATACCGAACCTGCTGGCGGATGGTACTATACCGACTGGCTGGCCGCACTGGACAAGGAGCCGTCCATGGCCGTGGAAGCGCTGGGAAAACAAATCATCGAAGATTCCGTTGCCCATGCTCCTTCTGAGGAAGCCGTGACACTTTCTCTCATTCGTACCGCCAAAGCCAGAACCGCCGCCGGGGGACTGGCTGCCTTTCTTGCAACACAGACACAAGACCTTTCAGCCAACTATCCCGTTCTGGCTTCCGCTCGCTGTCGTGCAACGGAGCTTGGAGAAAACGGCTTTGACCAGATTGACCTGCTCAGTTTTCTCAAAGCCACCGGAGCAGAAGAAACGCTCTGCCAACAGGTTCAGCGCAGTATTTCCGTTTCTTGCTCCAATGTTGCGGACACCTGTGGGCTTGCGTTTTATTTTCCCTTCCGCATCCCAGAATCTTATTCCCAGGTTCGTTCTCACTTAGATGGAACCCAAGTTGCCCTGGATGCTTTTTTAAGTGTCCGTGCCTATGCCTCCAGCCTCGGAAAAGGCCCTACCATTCCCGCTCAACTGACTGGTTACGCAGACGATGATTTTTCCATTGACTTGACTCTGGAGGATTGGTATTCACAGACAGTGGGGGAGAGGGGCTATCATGCGGAATCCTCTCTTTTTTCGGAGGAATCCTTCCGATTAACGCAGAAAAATCATCTCCTCTCGCTGCCCCTTTCGGAGAAACAAACAGAGAGCTTGTTTTCCTCTGAGATGGAAATTTGGCTGGAAGACGAGGAAGAATACCTCCTCTTTGGAACCTTCCCAACAGAGCCGAACTCCAACGGCGTTTCCGCCTCTTATACTCGAACGTGGCCATCCTTGGACGGAAAACTTCCCATTCCCTTCTTTGCTCTTTCCAAAGGGGAAAATGGCCTCACTGGTTATACCACCGCAACCCTGAACAATGACGCTGACATTGAACTTCTGATGACCTGGAATGGGGACGAAATCCAGATAAAAGGCTATCGTTACGCCACACAAGACGAAGAACTCGCTTTTCCGGCTCGCAATCTCCTTCCGCTCCAGCCGGGTGACAATTTAACGTTCTATTGTCCTGCTTTCAGCAAAGGCGGCTATTATAACGCCATTTGCTATGTGGGAGAAACACAAACGCTTGGGGACACAATCACACCGGCGCAAGTTTCCATCGAGAGGAGTACCCATCTTTTTGCTGGCTTCCGCCTGGAAGACCTTTATGGACGTGTGCTATGGACAGAACCGTGTTTTCTTCCTTGAATTGATTTACATTCCACCCATCATGTGATATACTGCCTCGACAAACCAAAATCAGGAGAGAAACAACCATGACAGAATATAAATTGGAAATTACCCTGCAAGAGTGGATGAAAGCCCCCTCTGCGTATCATTTGGTAGACATCCGTGATGCTGCTGCGTATTCCTATGGCCACGTTCCTGGGGCGGAGCATCTCCCCTTGGAGCAGTTGAAAGCCAACCTGCCCCAGCTGGAAGAGGGAAAACGCTTGCTTCTCTGCTGTGAGGATGGCTCTCTCAGCAGGGAAGAGGCTGCCAAGCTCACAGCCTCTGGCTATTGTGCCGCCAGTTTTGCGCCTGGTTATTCAGGCTGGCTCCGTGATCGGATGCGTCATGAGTCGGTTCGAGCGGCGGATATCGAAAAAAGCATCCGCAAGAAGTTTCATCGTCAGCTTTGGAGCAAATTTGCAAAAGCCATTCAGACGTATGAGCTGGTCAAACCAGGGGATTCCATTGCAGTTTGCATTTCTGGCGGAAAGGATTCCATGCTCATGGCCAAGCTGTTCCAAGAGCTGAAACATCACAACAAATTTCCTTTTGAGGTGAAATTTCTTGTCATGGATCCGGGGTATAGTCCCGCCAACCGAGAAATTATAGAACAGAATTTAAAAATTCTGAACATCCCCGCCCACGTTTTCGAGAGCAGCATCTTCGAAAGCGTTTTTCATGTGGAAAAATCCCCCTGTTATCTCTGTGCTCGGATGCGCCGTGGCTATCTTTATAAGGAAGCACAGAAGCTGGGTTGTAACAAAATCGCTTTGGGACACCACTTCGATGATGTGATTGAAACCACGCTCATGGGAATGCTCTTTGGCGGGCAGGTTCAAACGATGATGCCCAAACTCCACAGCACCAATCACCCGGGTATGGAGCTGATTCGCCCTATGTACTTTATCCGAGAGGAAGACATCAAGCATTGGCGAGATTACAACGACCTCTATTTCCTCCAATGCGCTTGTAAATTTACGGAAAACTGCAACGCTTGCGCAGAGACGGGAAACGCCACCGGTTCCAAGCGCCAGGAGACCAAGCAACTGATTCGTCAGCTCAAGCAGGATAGCCCACAGGTGGAATATAATATTTTCCACGCCATGGAGAACATCAACTTGGGCACAGCGCTTGCCTGGAAGGATGCAGACGGGGTTCACAGTTTTTTGGATTATTATGATAAAAGCGCACCAAATATGTCTGATGCCACAGAAAAATGAAGAAAGAAAAACTTTAAAAATGAATCTTTTTGCATAAATTGCAACAAAAAACAAGCTCAAATGATGATATCGCCTTTCTATTTTGCTTTTTTCAGCGCTACATCCACCTAAAGGCATATTCTTTGCCGGTTATGGCAAAATCTCAGAAAAGAATGACCAATATTTTGGAAGAATCTGACCTTTCAGGAAAGAAGAATGTGTGATACACTGTAGAGGATTTTTTGAGAGGAGCATGGTTCCACTTTCCTCTCTGACCTATTAGGAGGCATTTCATATGGGTGGTTTCTTTGGCGTGGCCGCAAAGGAAAGCTGTACGTTTGACCTGTTTTTTGGTACGGATTATCATTCTCATCTGGGTACTCGCCGTGCGGGTATGGCTGTTTATAGCGAGGAAGGATTCCGTAAGTCTATTCACAACATCGAAGGTACTCCCTTCCGCACCAAGTTCGAAAAAGAGCTGAAGACGCTGAATGGCAAATATGGCATCGGCTGCATCTCTGACTTCGAGGCACAGCCGATTCTGGTTCGTTCTCACCATGGCACGTTTGCCATTACCACGGTTAGCAAGATCAATAACGCAGATGAAATTGTCCGAGAGATTATAGAATCTCGTACCCACTTCTTTGAGATGAGCAACGGTGAGATTAACCCCACCGAATTGGTTGCTGCCATCATCAACCAGAAGGACAACCTCATTGATGGTATCAAATATGCGCTGGAAATTGTGGACGGCTCTCTGTCCCTGCTGTTGCTGACCCCCAAGGGCGTTTATGCCGCCCGTGACAAGCTGGGTCGTACCCCTATCGTCATCGGTAAGCGTGACGATGCCTATTGTGCATCCTTTGAAAGCTTCGCCTTCCAGAATCTGGGTTACTCCACCGAGCGGGAGCTTGGTCCCGGCGAAGTTGTTGTCATGAACGAAGAAGGCGTTCGGACTCTGGTTGCTCCTGGCGACAAAATGAAAATCTGTACCTTCCTGTGGGTTTACTATGGCTATCCTGCGGCTACTTACGAAGGTGTCAACGTGGAGCAGATGCGCTATAACTGCGGCAAGCTGCTGGCTCGTCGTGATGATGCGGATGTTGACGTAGTTGCCGGTGTTCCTGACTCTGGTGTTGCTCATGCCGTTGGTTATGCCAATGAATCTGGCATTCCCTTCTCCCGTCCCTTCATCAAGTATACCCCCACTTGGCCTCGTTCCTTCATGCCCATCATCCAGACCAAGCGTGACCTCATCGCAAAGATGAAACTGCTGCCGGTTGGTGATCTGATTAAGGATAAAAAGCTGCTGCTCATTGATGACTCCATTGTCCGTGGCACTCAGCTGCGTGAAACCACCGAGTTCCTGTATGAGAGCGGCGCAAAGGAAGTCCATATCCGCCCTGCTTGTCCTCCGCTTCTGTTTGGTTGTAAGTATCTGAACTTCTCTCGTTCTCGTTCCGAGATGGAGCTGATTGGTCGCCGTGTCATCAAAGAGCTGGAGGGTGATTGTGAGATGACCCCCGAGCTGCTGGCTGAGTACGCCGATCCCGATTCCGAGAAGTATCAGGCCATGGTGGACGGCATCTGCAAGAAGCTGAACTTCACTTCTCTGCGTTTCCATCGTCTGGATGATATGCTGGAGTCCGTCGGCATTGATCCCGATCATCTGTGTACCTATTGCTGGAACGGTAAGGAATAAACCACAGCTGATAAACTCTAAAAATAAACCATATCCAAAAGGGTACTTGTAGCAATACAGGTATCCTTTTTTCTCTCAAGACAAAGAGATCCCGTCTGCTGGTTTGCTTGCTATTTTTTTGTTCAATCTAGTCCTTTCGATTGACGAACGCAGGAAGGAATGCTACAATATCAATTTGGAGTATGATGCTCGATACTAAAGAATAAACGGAGTTGCATAATATGTGGACTGCAAACCGCTGGAAAGACTATGAATTGATCGACTGTGGCAGGGGAGAAAAGCTGGAACGCTGGGGCAATGAAATCCTCGTCCGTCCCGATCCCCAGGCCATTTGGGACACCCCGAGAAGCAATCGGGGTTGGAAAAAACACGACGGACGTTATCTTCGCAGCAAGACAGGCGGTGGCCACTGGGAAAAGGAGAGCCTCCCCGCAAGCTGGAAGGTTTCTTATGGCAATCTGACCTTTAAGGTTGGCCCCATGAATTTTAAGCATACCGGACTTTTCCCGGAACAGGCCGCCAACTGGGATTTTGCTCAGGAGATGATTCGAGGCGCAGGACGACCCATCAGTGTGCTCAATCTCTTCGCCTATACCGGCGGAGCTACCGTTGCCTGCGCTGCCGCCGGTGCCAGTGTTTGCCATGTGGATGCCGCAAAAGGCATGGTTGCTTGGGCCAAAGAAAACGCCAAGCTCTCTCACTTGGAAGACGCACCCATCCGGTGGATTGTGGATGACTGCGGAAAGTTTATTGACCGGGAGATTCGCCGTGGCAGACGGTACGATGCTCTGATTATGGATCCTCCTTCCTATGGCAGAGGCCCTTCCGGTGAAATTTGGAAGCTGGAAGAAAATCTCTATCCCTTCCTGCAAAAGGTTGTTCAGGTCTTGAGCGATGAACCGCTTTTCATCATTGTCAATTCCTACACCACTGGATTAGCGCCCTCTGTTTTAACCTATATGCTGGAAACGCTGGTTTCTAAAAAGTACGGCGGTCACACCGATTCTCAGGAGCTGGGACTTCCCGTTACAGAAAGCGGATTGGTGCTGCCCTGCGGCTCTACCGGACGTTGGATGTGTAAATAACCCCCCAACGCCATGGAAACAGCTGGCCGGAACATCCCCGGTGGTCGCTGGATAGATACTGGATCACATAAAGGAGCTATGAAACTATGGCTGAACCCATTGTTAAAGTGGAGCATATCACGTTTGCTTATTCAGAGGAGAATGCGAAACACCCTGTCCTCAACGATGTGTCTTTGGAAATCGAAGAGGGAACCTTTGTTGCTGTGCTGGGTCATAACGGCTGCGGAAAGAGCACCCTTGCCAAGCACATGAACGCAGTGCTTTTGCCGGCTGGCGGAAAAGTTTATGTCACTGGCATGGACACCGCCGACGAAAACAGCTGGCTGGATATTCACCGCACGGTAGGAATGGTGTTCCAGAACCCGGATAACCAGATTGTTGCAAATGTGGTGGAAGAGGACATTGCCTTTGCACCCGAAAATCTGGGCGTTCCCAGCGCTGAGATTCGGCAGCGTGTGGATTACGCCCTGGAGGTGGTGGGAATGAGTAAATATGCCACCCACGCCCCTCATCTGCTTTCCGGCGGACAAAAGCAACGTGTCGCCATTGCTGGCGTGATTGCAATGCGCCCTCGCTGCATCGTGATGGATGAGCCCACTGCCATGCTGGATCCCGTTGGTCGTGAGGAAGTGTTAAAAACCATCCTCCGCCTCAACCGGGAAGAGCACACAACCGTCGTTCTGATTACCCATCATATGGACGAGGCTTCTCTGGCAGATCGCCTGGTGGTTATGGATCACGGTCAAGTCGTTGCCGACGGAATCCCTCGTGAAGTCTTCCAGCAAGTGGAGATGTTAAAGTCCATCGGTCTTACGGTTCCTGATACGGTTGGTCTTCTTTATGAGCTGCGCAAGGTCGGTATTGACGTTCCGCTGGATGCTCTTTCTGTGGAAGAGTGCGCCGATGCCATCTGTAAGGCGTTAAATCGGTAAGGGAGGGGAAAAGATGGAACCTATTTTAGAGACAAAGGGGTTAAGCTGTGTTTATAGCAAGGGAACCCCTTTTGAACACAAAGCCCTCATTGATGTGGATTTCAAAGTCTATCCCGGCGAGTACATCGGCATCATCGGTCATACCGGTTCTGGCAAGTCCACTTTGATTCAGCATCTGAACGGATTGTTGAAACCCACCGGCGGAAAAGTGTTGCTCCATGGCCAGGATATCTGGGTCAACGCCAAAGAAACCCGAAAGGCTCGTTTCAAGGTGGGACTGGTCTTCCAATACCCTGAGTATCAGTTGTTTGAAGAGACCGTCTACAAAGATATTTCCTTCGGCCCCAAGAATATGAAGCTGCCCCCCGATGAGATTGACCGCCGTGTCCACCAGTCGGCATATTTTGCCGGACTCACGGACGACCAGCTGCAAAAATCCCCCTTTGAGCTTTCCGGCGGACAAAAGCGGCGTGTCGCCATTGCCGGTGTCATTGCCATGGAACCGGAGGTCCTCATTTTGGACGAGCCCACCGCTGGTTTGGATCCCATCGGACGTGAGTCCATCATGCAGAATATCCGCAATTATCACGATGCCAAAAACGCAACCATTATCATTGTCTCTCATTCCATGGAGGACATGGCTCGGGTTGCGGATCGCATTGTGGTGGTCAACGATGGACGTTTGCCACTGGAAGGCTCTCCCAGTGAAGTGTTCCGCCACGGCGAAGCGCTGCGCTCCATGGGGCTGAGTACGCCTCAGCTGACCCAGGTCTTCGAGCTGCTGAAAGCTCGTGGATTGGATGTTGACGATAATATTTACACCATGGAAGAGGCAAAAGCTGCTCTTCTGGCTTTGTCTGAAAGGAGAAATGGCTGATGTTGAAAGATATTACTCTGGGTCAGTTTTTCCCCGGTCATTCCTTTATCCATAAGCTGGATCCCAGAACCAAACTAATTTGTGTTGTTCTGTATATCGTGGCTCTGTTTAACGCCGTGGGGCTTTTGACCTATGGTTTGATGTTCCTGGTTTTGACCCTTTGTGTCAGCATTTCCAAGGTCGGTGTCAAGGCGCTGGTTCGAGGCATGAAGCCCGTGATTGTCATTCTGGTTTTCACCGGCCTGCTGAACCTGTTTTACACAACAGGCGGAACGGTTTTGGTGTCTTTGGGCATTCTGACCATCACCACGGAAGGCGTTAAACATGCGTTTTTCATGATTATCCGCATCCTGATGCTGATTTCTGGCACCTTCCTGCTGACCTATACCACGTCTCCCATCGCTCTGACCGATGGATTGGAGCTGCTGCTCAATCCCTTGAAAAAAGTCAAGGTTCCTGTCCATGACTTGGCTATGATGATGAGCATTGCCTTGCGTTTCATCCCCACTCTGATTGAAGAGACAGATAAAATCATGTCTGCACAGAAAGCCCGTGGAGCTGATTTTGAGAATGGTTCTCTTCTGGAGAAAGCAAAGGCCATGGTTCCTCTGTTGGTGCCTCTGTTTGTTTCCGCTTTCCGACGAGCGGATGAGCTGGCAACCGCTATGGAATGCCGCTGCTACCACGGCGGGGAAGGCCGCACCCGTTTGAAGAAACTCAGCTTCCACACTGGTGACATCATTGCGTTGATTTTCTTTGTGGCGCTGACTGTGGCCGTCATTGTGCTGGGTCGCTTCTTCGCCCTCTAATGGTTTTGAATGAACTTATGATGAATATTGCTCTGAAACTGATGTACGTTGGCACAGCCTATCACGGTTGGCAGAAGCAGAAGAACGCCCTCACCGTGCAGGAGGTGCTGGAAACGGCGCTTTCCAAGGTGCTGAAACAGCCCATCAAATGCACCGGAGCCGGACGCACAGACGCTGGCGTTCATGCGGAACAGTACATCGCCAATTTTCGGGCGGAATGCAGCATTCCGATGGATCGTCTGCCCTTAGCGGTCAACGCAAGGCTTCCGGCGGATATTGTTGTGGTCTCTGCTCGTCAGGTCTCCGATGACTTCAATGCCATCGGCTCTTGCATCAAAAAAGAATATACTTACCGGGTGTATAATTCCCGGATTCGCAACGCTTTTCACGTCAACCGTGCCTATTTTTATCCCAAACACCTGGATGAAGAAATCATGGCTCGTGCCGCTGAACGATTGGTGGGCACGCACGATTTCAAGGCCATGCGTGACGTGGGAACCCCAACCAGAACCACAGTACGCACCTGTCATTACTTCACCGTCCAACGTACCGGAGACCTGATTGAGTTGAAGGTCTGCGCCAATGGTTTTCTGTATAATCAGGTGCGAGTCATGACGGGGACGGTTCTTTACGCTGCGGAAGGAAAGTTCGCACCGGAGGATATCGACGGCATTTTAGAGCGGGGCATCCGCACAGAGGCCGGCCCCACGGTTCCGCCCGACGGACTTTATATGACCAAACTTTGGTATCGTGAACCGGTTGGTTTGGATACCGACTTGGAGGTGCTGTCATGGCAACCGTAAAGAAAAAACCGTCCAAACGTCTCACAGGAAAAAAGGGTTTCCTTTCTCTGCTGGCCAGGCTGGGCGCTGCGCTTGTCACCGTCGTCATGTTGGTTGGAGCGCTCATGATGGTGCTTCACCGTGACAAGCTTACGCTGGATCCCGTTCGCCGCTGGATTACTTACGGCTCTATGAGCAAGTCCGAAGACGGAAAAACGGAGGAATTTTATCTCAACGGCGACACGGATAACAGCTATGCGGCGCTCGGAGCAGATTTGCTGGTCTGCTCCAAGACCGCAATGCAGCTTTATTCTGACAGCGGAAAGCCTCTCGTAGATCAGTCCGTTTCGATGAAAAGCCCCACGCTTTCAGTGAGGGGAAATAATGCCGTGGCCTTTGATACAGGCGGAACAGAGCTGTATCACCTGCAAGGTACAGAGGATGTTTGGCATTACGACAACAAAGACCAAAGAAAAATTTTGACAGCCAAGGTCAATAGCTCCGGTTATCTGGCTATTATGGAGCAGGCAGGCGGACATGAAACCACCATTAAGGTTTT
Source organism: Oscillospiraceae bacterium (assembly GCA_024404315.1). Taxonomy (GTDB): domain Bacteria; phylum Bacillota; class Clostridia; order Oscillospirales; family Oscillospiraceae; genus Onthomonas. The sequence goes on along the minus strand of JAKSQD010000042.1, from coordinate 7,744 downwards.
GAATAACCGCCACAAGGAAAAGATTAAAATCAGCGAGAACAACAATTTTATCACAGATATAGCGCTTTCCGAAAACAATCACTATATTGCCGCCATTCAGATTTATCAGGATGGTTCCAGCTTTGCCTCTAATCTGGTGATTTACCGTCTCAGTGACGCTCACGTCTCCGCCTCTTATAAGCTGGATGACCAACTGGTGCTGGATATGCGGTGGGATAATGACCGCATCTGGCTGCAAACGGAATCTGGTGTTACTGTTTGTGACACTGACGGCACAGTTTTGGACGGATGGAGCGCTGTGGGCAAGTATCTGGAACGCTACAGTCTGGATGGCAGTGGTTATGCGGTGGAGTTGATGAGCCGTTATAAGTCCGGCAGCGCTGGCGACCTCCGGGTCATTGACAAAAATGGTCAGCAGAGTGTTTCCCGCCGCCTGCATGAGGAGGTTTTGTCCCTCTCAGCTGCTGGGGAATACATCGCCGTGCTGACAACGACCAGCCTGACCATCTACCAAGATGACCTACAGCTATACGCTACGGTCTCCAACACCAACACCAGGCGGGTTATCATGCGAGAGGATGGTTCCGTGCTGATGGTTGGCAAAGAGACCGCTCGCCTGTTCGTCCCCTGAGAGGGTTCGCTTCCCTGGGACGACCAGCCGCAAAGAGAAGAAAAGAGAAAGAAGGACGTCTGAAATGCTGCACTACTTGAACTATCTGGATGCTATGATACTTGCCATCATGGTGATTTTCTTTATGATCGGGTTCCGGCGTGGATTTGCTCGGACGCTGGCTGGTACATTGGGGGCTTTTCTCGCCATCATCGGTGGTTTTTTGGGGCGCAGCCTTCTGACTCCCAAGCTGGCCGAATGCTTCCGCATCTTTCTTTTTCAGAATCTTTCCAGTAGGTTCTCTGGCAGCGCTGAAACAATCAACCAACTCGCCAAAACAGTGGTGGACACGATGCAAGGTTCCATTCTTCGGACAGTGGTGTTTACCATGAGCTATTTTTTTACCGTTGCGCTCTGGCTCTATGCGTGCAACTACTCCAAGCTTCTCTCCAAATTCAAGCCCTTGCCTGATTTTAACCAGTTTTTGGGCGGTGTCATGGGGATGTGTAAGGGATTTCTGATTCTTTGCGTGGTGTTTGTGGAGCTGCATCGGTTTGGTGTCTTGCCGTCCTTTGTCATCGAGAGCAGTTTTTTTGCCCGAAAGGTCGCTCTGCTGCTCAGAGCCCTTGTGGGATGAAAATTTTTTGTTCGAAATTTTGAGAAAAACATGATTTGTTCATAATTCTATGTTATTCTCTCTCTGTGCAGCGGTTCTGTTGTCAGAGAAAACACAGTCTGAAGCACAAAAAGGGACGTGCCGTAGAGCGCTTTCTCGGCGTTCCCTGTTTGGGAGACGGTTTCGTCTCTTCACCCGCAAACCCCCAACTCCAGTGTTTTTCCGTTGGAGTCGTAAAGGAGTAATCAACTATGCAGCCTACGCTTTGCTCCAAGTGCCGCAAAAATGTGGCCGTGGTGTTTATCACGAAAATGGAGAACAACGAAACAAAAAATGAAGGTCTCTGCCTGCAATGCGCCAAGGGTCTGGGAATCAAGCCCGTGGATGATATGATTAGCAAGCTCGGCATTACAGAAGAAGACCTGGAAAATATGACCAATGAGATGATGAACGCTTTCGGCGGCCCCGAAGCGTTGGAATCTTTGGCTGAGATGGAGCAGCCCGACGGTGGGGAAGATGATTCCCGCAATACGGCGACCTTTCCCTTCCTCAACAAGCTGTTTGGCAACAATCAGCAGCCCAGAAACAGCGCTGATAAGGCAGGCTCCAACAATAACAACAACGCAAACCGTGGCAAGAGCGAGAACAAAAAGGGAGACCGTGCGCAGAATCAGAAACGGAAATTCCTGGATAACTATTGCAATTGCTTGACTCTGCGTGCTCGTGAGGGCAAGCTGGATCAGATTGTCGGCAGAGAAGAAGAAATCGCTCGTGTGGTGCAAATCCTAAACCGCCGTCAGAAAAACAATCCCTGTTTGATTGGCGAGCCTGGCGTTGGTAAGACTGCCATTGCAGAAGGTCTGGCTCAACGCATTGTGTCTGGCGATGTGCCCTATAAGCTCCGGGATAAAGAGGTCTATCTGCTGGATCTGACCGCTCTGGTAGCTGGTACCCAGTTCCGTGGTCAGTTCGAGAGCCGCATGAAGGGTCTGATTGAAGAAATTAAAGCGGTGGGTAATGTTATCCTCGTCATTGATGAGGTTCATAATATCGTGGGCGCTGGTGATGCCGAAGGTAGCATGAACGCCGCTAACATTTTGAAGCCTGCTTTGAGCCGTGGCGAGATTCAGGTCATCGGTGCCACCACCTTTAACGAATACCGAAAATTTATCGAGAAGGATACCGCTCTGGAGCGTCGGTTCCAGCCTGTCACCGTGACAGAGCCTTCCATTGACGACGCTGTGAAAGTCATTCGTGGCATCGCTCATTATTATGAGGGCTTCCATCAGGTTGTCATCCCTGATGCCGTCGCACGAGAAGCCGTCATCCTTTCCGAGCGGTACATCACAGATCGTTACCTGCCTGATAAGGCCATTGACCTGATTGACGAAGCCTGTTCGGATGTGAATCTTCACAATCAGGCGCTGGCTCAAAAGTCTGCTTTGGAAAAGGATCGGGACGACCTGAACAAAGAGCTGGAACTGATTGCCGGAATGTCCGATGAATTTGCCGGTCAGAAGTCCGAACGCTTGGCCGAGAATGAGAAAAAGCAGTCCCGCTGCCGTCAGGAGCTCAATGCCCTGAACCATACCCGCCAAAATGTCCGAAACAATTACCGTCTCTCTGATGAGATGATGGAGCAGAACCTGCAAAAGAATACCGAGCAAATCGAGAAGGTACAGCGGCAGCTGGCGGAGCTACAGGAAGAGCGCCGCAAGATTGAGTCTGAGTTTGATACTGCTTCTTTTGAGCAGCGTGCCAACGTTCAGAGCAAGCTCATTCGTGTGGAGCAGCAGCTGGAGGAGCTGGGCAATGTTCCCGTGCCGGAGCTGACTATGGAAAATCTGGCCGCTGTTATCGAGCAGTGGACCGGAATTCCCGCCAGCCGCATTCAGGAGGCCGAGTTCTCCCGCCTGTCCAAGCTGGATGAGCGCCTCAAAACCCACATCATTGGACAGGATGAGGCTGTGGATGCGGTTTCCAGAGCCATTCGCCGTAGCCGTGTGGGCATTTCTCCCAAGCATAAGCCCGTTTCGTTTATCTTTGTCGGTTCCACCGGCGTGGGCAAGACAGAGCTGGTCAAGCAGCTGGCAGCAGACCTCTTTGATAGCCCTGATTCTCTCATTCGGCTGGATATGTCCGAATATATGGAGAAATATGCGGTTTCCCGTATTCTTGGTTCTCCTCCCGGCTATGTGGGATACGATGAGGCCGGACAGCTCACCGAGAAAGTTCGCCGCAAGCCGTATTGTGTCATCCTCTTTGACGAAATCGAAAAAGCTCATCCCGATGTTCTCAACGTCCTGCTTCAGATTCTGGACGATGGTCGGATTACCGATTCTCATGGTCGTACCGTCAACTTTGAACACTCCGTGATTGTTATGACCTCGAACGCTGGCAGCTCCACCAAGGAAGCTATTGTCGGCTTTGGACGCACGCTGAATCAGCAGGAGGAGGAACGCACCATGAAAGCGCTCCAAAGCTTCCTGCGCCCCGAGTTCCTGAACCGTGTGGACGAAATCATCCACTTTAACAACCTCAGTGAAGAGAACTTTAAGGGAATTACCGCCATTATGCTCAATGAGCTGAAAGCAGCTCTGGAGGAGAAGGGAATCACCTTCACTTGGGATGACGCACTGGAAACCTACCTGACCCGTAAGTCCTATTCCATCACCTATGGCGCTCGCAATCTCCGCCGACTCATTCAGAAGGAGCTGGAGGATGTGATTGCAACCCGCATCATCAATAGTTATCTGGAGCCCGTTCGTACCGTTACCGCCACTGCGGACGAAACCAATGTCCAGATCGTCACCACCTAACCCATGGAGAACGCATTGTTCCAGGACAGTGCGTTCTTTTTTTCGTTTTTTCTGCCGTTCGGCTGCTGAAACAAGAGCGTATTTTGCATAACCCACAGCCTGTGGAAATCTATAGGATAACAGTGGTCAGAATGATCGGATGTTGTCTGTAAACATTTTAAGATTTTTTTCATTCTTTACAGTTTTTTCACGAATCTTGTGGTATAGTATACCTAACAAGATTTCTGCGGGAGGGGAGTCTCTCGCCCTCACGCTGCACCCATGATAGGAGAGACCAGGTATGAAACAGACCATTATAGGAATTGACCTTGGAACCACAAATAGCTGCGTCGCTGTTTTAGAAGGGGGAAAACCCGTCATCATCCCCAACGCTGAGGGAGGCCGAACCACCCCTAGTGTGGTTGGCTTCACCAAAAGCGGGGAGCGCTTGGTGGGAGATATGGCAAAACGGCAGGCTGTCACCAACGCAAAGGGAACTGTCGCCTCCATTAAACGTCAGATGGGAACGGATGTTCGTGTGGATGCTGGCGGCCAAAAGCGCACCCCGCAAGAAATCAGTGCGATGATTCTCCAAAAGCTGAAAAAAGATGCGGAGGAGTATTTGGGGTATGAGGTGACAGACGCTGTTATTACAGTTCCTGCCTATTTCAACGATAGTCAGCGCCAAGCTACCAAGGATGCGGGACGCATTGCCGGCCTGAACGTTCGCCGTATCATCAACGAGCCCACAGCGGCTGCTCTGGCTTACGGTTTGGATCATGGAGCGGCTCAAAAGATTATGGTTTTTGATTTGGGCGGCGGTACGTTTGATGTTTCTATCATCGAAATCGGTGATGGTGTCATCGAGGTCCTTTCCACCTGCGGCGATAACCACTTAGGCGGAGACGACTTTGACAAGCGAGTGACCAATTATCTGGTCAGTGAGTTCCGCAGTCAAACCAAAATCAACCTGGCCAAAGATCCGGTTGCTATGCAGCGTGTTCGGGAAGCGGCTGAAAAAGCCAAAATCGAGCTTTCCAATGCTTCGGTGGCCTCTGTTGATTTGCCCTTTATTGCGCAGAATCGGGGAGGGCCGGTTCATATGCAGCTCCAGATCACCCGTGTGGAGTTTGACAAGCTGACCCATGACCTGGTGGAACGCACCATGCTCCCGTTCCAAACGGCTTTGAACGATGCCGGAATTACCCCTCGTGATTTGGGAAAGGTTCTTCTGGTTGGCGGCTCTACCCGTATTCCGGCGGTGCAAGAAAAGGTGCGGCGCATGACGGGGATGCTGCCCTCTCACGGCCTGAACCCAGATGAATGCGTCGCTCTGGGAGCCGCTGTGCAGGGCGGCACGCTGGGCGGTGCGGCGCTGTCCGTGCTGGACAAGAGCGGCACTCGGCGCAGAACCGGCAAAGAGATTCTGTTGCTGGATGTCACCCCGCTTTCTCTCTCTATCGAAACGGTCGGCGGTGTGGCAACCCGGCTGATCGGGCGGAATACAACCCTTCCGGTTCATTATTCTCAGATTTTTACCACAGCGGCCAGTTTCCAGACTATGGTGGAAATCCACGTCCTCCAAGGTGAGCGCCCAATGGCTCGGGATAACAAAACCATTGGTAAATTCCGTCTCACGGGAATCAAACGAGCACCGAGAGGCGTGCCGCAAATTGAAGTTACTTTTGACTTGGATACCAACGGAATTTTAAAGGTCAGCGCAAAAGACCTTGGCACAGGGCGTGCGCAGGAAATTACCATTGCCGCCAGCTCGAACCTGTCTGAAACCGAGATTCAGCGAGCCATTCAAGATGCCAAAAATTATGCGGAACAGGATGTCGCTCGAAAGCAGGCCATGGAGCGCCGCAATGAGGCCGAAGCGCTGGCTGTGGAGTGCAAAAACGCACTCACAGCCTGTGGAAAAGAGCTCAACAAGCCCACACAGAAGCAAATCAAAAGCGATCTTGCCGCCCTGGATAAGCTTCTTCACAAAAAGATTGAAAAACTCAAGCCTGACGACTATATTCATTTGGATCAGGCAGTGGAACACCTGCGCAATAGCTCCGTTCCTCTCTTACAGCTTTATAAGCAAAAGAACGGACCGTCATAACCCAAAACATCCGTGAACCACATCCAGGGCATTGTTCCTGGCATCGTTCACGGATGTTTTTTGTGATTTTCGGTTATATTTCTCCTTTACTTTGCACAGAGGATGGGATACAATAAAACTGACCCTATCAAAATAGCCAAAATAGGAGAAAAGATAAGATCAGATGAATTACCATATCCAGCCAGAGGTGGCCGAGCCTGCCTATTTACAATTATATCGCTCTCTCCAGCGTGATATCATCCAAGGCGTGTATCCCTTCGGCAGCCGTCTGCCATCCAAGCGAACCATCGCTGTGGAAACAGAGGTAAGCGTTATCACGGTGGAACACGCCCTTGCGCTTCTTTGCGACGAAGGTTATACAGAATCCAGACAGCGCAGTGGTTATTTCGTCATCTACCATGAGGAGGATTTTCAGGGGATTCCTGGCCTTCCAAGTCAACAGGAAGCGCTCTCTCCGGCGGTGCTGAACCATAGCGGCGGTGATTTTCCCTTTGCGGTGTTGGCTCGCACTATGCGCCGGGTTCTCTCCGATTATGGGGAACGGATTCTGGTGAAATCTCCGAACCATGGCTGTCCTGAGCTGCGTTCCGCTGTGAGTGCTTATCTGGCACGAAGCCGGGGGATTTCGATTCCCCCACGGCAAATTATCATTGGTTCCGGTGCGGAATATCTGTATGGTCTCCTTGCGCAGCTCTTTGGCTCAGAGCATATCTTTGCCTTGGAAAAACCCTCCTATGATAAAATCCAAAAGGTTTATGAGCGCTCCGGCATCACCTGCGAGCTGCTGCCCCTAGGCTCTGACGGGATTCGTTCCTCCTGTTTGCAGCAGACAAAAGCCACCGTCCTTCATGTCACTCCCTTTAATAGCTTTCCCAGCGGTATCACCATCGGAGCAACCAAAAAGCAGGAGTATCTCCGTTGGGTCAGACAGCGTAACGGCTGCATCATTGAGGATAACTACGATTCTGAATTGACGGTCTCCAAAAAGCTGGAAGATACCATCTTTTCCATGGCCGAGGGCTGCAACGTCATTTACATCAACACCTTTTCCCAGACCATTGCTCCTTCCATTCGAATTGGCTATATGCTTTTGCCCGAAGGACTGTTGGAGACCTTCGATCAGCGTCTTGGGTTTTATTCCTGCACGGTTCCTGTTTTCGAGCAGTATGTTTTGGCGGAGCTGCTGCGGAGCGGCGATTTTGAGCGCCACATCAATCGGGTTCGACGGAGGAAACGAAAGGAACAGACAGAGACGTTATAATATCAGCTTTGTCCCGTCCAAAAGCGAAAACTCCCCATCACCGTTCTTTCGATGATGAGGAGTCAGTCTTTTAGAGCCTATCGGTCAATAAAGGTGTGCCGCTGACTTTTTTACGGATAGCTCTTAGGTTATTTCATCATATTACCAATGACAAAGGGCAGGCGTGAGTTGATTGCGATGTCATCTCCGCCCATCATCTTGTAATCAATCAAAGCGGAGATTCCGCCGAAGCCAATCAGAATCAGTCCGATGACAATCCACAGCTTGAGCTTCGTTTTGATTCCAAAAATGAGAGAAATCACTCCGATTGCCAGCAGGATAATGTTCAGAATCATATTATTTCTCCTTT
>JAKSQD010000041.1 GCA_024404315.1 Oscillospiraceae bacterium | reverse complement strand
ATTTGGAAGCAAAATTCCTGCGCAATCCGCACATCCCTATTATGCGGTATTGCCTTAGCTATTCCGCTGCACCTGAACATTGTCGGTTCCATGCAGCTCAAATTCCGTCATGTATTCCTCAATGCGGCGGGTCAGCTCTGCGTAATTGTTCTCGTCAATGGGCACATCGTCCATATCCCGCCGAGCCAGCTCTTCCGCCAAAATATCAAAGAAAACGGAATCCTCATAGTCTGCAATGGCCTCATGAATGCCGCCGTTGACAAAGGCACGGCTGGGCACAATGTCTCCGTTCCAGTTTTCGTAGAGGGCGGACATCCCCTCCTCTCTGGCCTTGGAGAACAGCAGGGATTCCACTTCGTCGTAATCAGAGAAGCGATCCATGCCCCGTGCAGAGTTCAGCACCCAATTCCCGATATACGCCATATCCAACAGACGGCGGTACTGCTTTTTGGTCAGCTCCAGATTCATTTCCATACTCCTCTCCCCACGGTTTGGCGATTTTTCGTTCAAATTACTGTATAGTATATCCTATTTTATGCAGATGTCAAATATTATTTTGCTTTTTCCTTTTTACAGAAAAAGTGTGGAATTCTGCTCAAGCATCTGGTATAATCAGGGCAAGACAGGGGATTTTCCCCATCCGCATTCCCATTGACGAAAGGAACAAGATTATGGAAGCATTGTCCTGCATCGAGACCCGCCGCAGCTGCCGCAAGTTCACCCAGCAGCCCATCCCCCACGAGACGCTGAAGGCCATCGTGAAAACCGCCTCCTATGCCCCCTCCTGGAAAAACACCCAGGTGACACGCTACACCGTGGTGGAAAACCCCGAAGTGAAGGCAAACATTGCCGAAAACGGCGTGCTTGGCTTTGCCTTTAACACCAAAACCATCCTCCGCTGCTCCGCCCTGGCTGTTCAGAGCGTGGTGCATGGTGTTTCCGGCTTTGAGCCTGACGGAAGCTATTCCACCAGCCTGGAAGACCGCTGGGAGACCTACGATGCCGGTTTGTCTGCGGAGGCCTTCTGCCTGGCTGCTCATAACGCCGGTGTGGGCTGCGTGATTCTGGGCATCATCGACCCGGAAAAAATCGCTGAGATTCTGGGTCTGCCTGAGAACCAGAAGGTCACGGCTCTCATCGCCATGGGCTACCCCGAGAAGGTCGGCGGCACCGCTCCTCCCAGACTGAGCGTGGATGAGCTGCTCACCATCGTGTAAGCAGATACTTTTCAAGCACAAAACACAACGTTTTCCCCTTTTATGGAGTGAAACGTTGTGTTTTTTGTTTTTTCAGAGTTTCGGCTCTAAAACAGGAGACAAAAACTCCCGCCTCAGCCGAAGCCAAGACGGGAGCGGAAATCATATTCTAATCAGTCTATGAAACCTTTTTAATTAGAAGTTGTACTCCTTGCAAGCGGGAGCGTTCTTCTTGTAGGAGACCTCATCGAACCAGATCAGGTTGTTGGAGGTAGCCTTGTCGAACAGCTGGATCAGGCGAGGCTGCATGGTGAAGTTGACAACAGAGCCCATGGAGACATCGACATCCAGGTCAACAGTGGGGATAACCATGACGACTTCGTCGCCCTGGCAGTCAGCATGCAGGTTGACCTCGGAACCCAGCATCTCGGAGACCTCGATCTTTGCCTTCAGCTGGCCCTCGCCGATGGTGACATGGCAGGGACGGACACCGCAAACGATGTCGCAAGGCTGCTGGTTGTTCTTCTTCAGAGCCTTCTGCTGGAAAGCGTCCAGTTCGAACTTGACACCCTTGATGACGGCATAGTACTTGCCACCCTCGAGGGTCAGCTTGCAGCCATCGAAGAAGTTCATGACGGGCATACCGATGAAGCCAGCAACGAACAGGTTGACGGGCTTGCTGAACAGATCCTGGGGAGTACCGATCTGGTTGACGAAGCCGTCCTTCATGATGACGATACGGTCAGCCAGGGTCATAGCCTCGGTCTGGTCATGGGTAACGTACATAAAGGTGGTGTTGATGCGGCTACGCAGCTTGATGATCTCAGCTCTCATCTGGTTACGCAGCTTAGCGTCCAGGTTGGAGAGGGGCTCGTCCATCAGGAAGACCTTGGGGTCACGAACCATTGCACGACCCATAGCAACACGCTGACGCTGACCACCGGACAGAGCCTTGGGCTTACGCTCCAGGTACTGGGTGATGTCCAGAACCTCAGCAACCTCACGAACCTTCTTATCGATCTCATCCTTGGGGGTCTTGCGCAGCTTCAGAGCGAAGGCCATGTTATCATAAACGGTCATGTGGGGATACAGAGCGTAGTTCTGGAAGACCATGGCGATATCGCGATCCTTAGGAGCGATGTCGTTGCACAGCTTGCCATCGATGTACAGCTCGCCGCCGGAGATATCTTCCAGACCAGCGACCATGCGCAGGGTGGTGGACTTACCGCAGCCAGAAGGACCGACCAGAACGATGAACTCCTTGTCAGCGATGTGCAGGTTGACGTCATGAACGGCAGTCACCTTGTTGTCATAGACTTTCTTAAGATCTTTCAGTAAAACTTCGGACATAATAACGACTCTGATGATTCGGCATCCGCCAAAAATCACCTTACAGCCACCCGTATAGGATGCGCTGTTTTACGACAGGTCTCCACACTGCCGCACCGCGAGCCTGCGGAATGAGATTCCTCCTTTTGAAATGTACAACTGCCATTTTGTGGAGTGGTCAGCTGCCATGAAACTATGGTGAGAGCATTGACTCTCAGATGTAACGTTATTTTACAAAATATTTTCCGATACGTCAATGCACCCTTTTTACAAAAAAACACAAATACTTTTCGTCAATTTGACGGTAACTATTTTTTGTCAGGAAAGTTTCTGCCTGCCTCTTGCGGCGCTCCTGAATCTTTGTTACAATGCTTTTATGAAAGCAATCGAGTTATTTGACCACAAAATCTCTTATTTTAAGCACAAAATCCCATATTTTGGAGGAACTGAAATGCTTTTTTCCCGTAACCACATATCCGATCCGGCTTCCTTTGCGGAAAACCGTCTGCGTGCTCATTCTGACCACAAATGGTATCCCAATTGGGACGCAATGGAGGATGGTCAGAATCCTCTGATCCTTTCCCTGAATGGCTCTTGGCGTTTTGCCTATGCCCGCAACGACGAACAGGTACCCGCCGGCTTTGAGGCCGCCGAGTTCAACTGCAAGACCTGGGCTTCCATTCAGGTTCCTGCCCACATTCAGATGGAGGGCTATGACGCTCCCCAGTACGCCAACCAGCAATACCCCTGGGACGGCTGGGAAGAGCTGACCCACGGCGAAACCCCCGCCGAGTTCAACCCCGTGGCCTGCTACGTCAAATACTTCCGGCTTCCCGCTCCCATGAAGCAAAAGCGGGTCTTTATCAGCTTCCAGGGCGTGGAAAGCTGTGTGGCGGTATGGCTCAACGGCAGTTACATCGGCTACAGCGCCAACAGCTTCTCCCCCTGCGAGTTTGAGCTGACTGACGCTCTGGTGGAAGGTGAAAACAAGCTGGCGCTCCGTGTTTACAAGTGGAACTGCGGAAGCTGGCTGGAGGATCAGGACTTTTTCCGCTTCTCCGGCATTTACCGTGATGTTTATCTCTATGCCGTTCCCGCTGTCCATATGCAGGATTTCAAGGTTGTTCCCACCTTGAACGAGGACTTCACCAAGGGCACGGTGGCTTTCTCCGGCACGCTGCTGGCCGAGGGCAAGTGGCAGCTGGGCATCACCTGCGGCGGCTGCTTCTGGGGAACCGTCCGAGGCGAGGGCAGCACCTTCTCCACTGAAATTGCTGTGGACGCTCCCCGTCTGTGGAGCGCCGAGAACCCCGAGCTGTACCGGGTGGAGCTGGCACTCTATGACGAAGCAGGCACTTTGATGGAGGTCATCCCCCAAGCCGTTGGCTTCCGCCGCTTTGAGATGAAAGACGGCCTCATGAAGCTGAACGGCCAGCGCATCGTCTTTAAAGGCGTGAACCGCCACGACTTTGACGCCCGGGTGGGTCGTGCCGTCACCCCCGACATGATGCGCCGTGACCTGCTGCTGATGAAGCAGAACAACATCAACGCCCTGCGCACCAGCCACTACCCCAACAACGCCTATGTTTATGAGCTGTGCGACGAGCTGGGTCTTTATGTCATCGCCGAAAACAACCTGGAAACCCACGGAACCTGGCAGAATAGCGCCAATCCTTACGAAACTGCCCTTCCCTGCGACCGGGAGGAGTGGAAGCCCCTGCTGCTCGACCGTGTGGACTCCACCTATGAGACCACCAAGAACCATCCTTCTGTTCTCATCTGGTCTCTGGGGAACGAGAGCTTTGGCGGCACTGTCCTCCGTGACATGGCTCGTCACTTCCGGGAGCTGGACAACACCCGCTTGATTCATTATGAGGGCGTGTGCCATGACCGCCGCTTTGATGTGGAAAGCTCCGACATGGAAAGTCAGATGTATCCCCCCGTCTCCGCCATCCAGGAATTTTTGGAGCAGCACCCCGACCGCACCTTTCTTTGCTGCGAGTACACCCACTCCATGGGCAACTCCAACGGCGGCATGAAGTATTATACCGACCTGACCGACACCGAACCCCGTTATCAGGGCGGCTTTATCTGGGATTTCATTGACCAGGCCATCCGGGGAAAAGACCGCTATGGAAACACCGCTTACTTCTACGGCGGCGACCTGGACGACCGCCCCTGTGATTACGCCTTCTCCGGTAACGGCATCGTTCACGCCGACGGCAGCAAAACCCCCAAAATGTCCGAGATTAAGTTCCTCTATCAGAACATCTCCGCCGAGGTCTCCGCTGATTCCGTCAAGGTCATCAATAAGAATCTCTTCACCTGTACCTGTGCTTATGACTGCGTGGTGACGGTGCTGAAAAACGGCAAGCCCTTCCGCTCCGGCAAGCTGGAAACCGCCGTGCCCCCTCTCTCCGAGGCGGTCTATCCCCTGCCCTTCCAGGTGGAAACCCGTCCCGGCGAGTATGCCGTCACCGTCTCCTTCCGCTTGAAGGAGACTTGCAGCTGGGCAGAGCGTGGCCACGAGGTGGCTTTCGGTCAGTATGTCTACTCCGTGGCCGGGGAAGCACCTGCAAAGCCCGCCAACTCCCCCTTGAAGGTCATCAACACCTTCTTTAATATCGGTGTCATTGGCGACGACTTCCGGGTGCTGTTCACCAAGTCGGACGGCGGCCTTGCCTCCTATCAGTACGGCGGCAAGGAACGACTCAAAACCATTCCTCTGCCCAACTTCTGGCGGCCCATGGTGGACAACGACCTGGGCGGAACCGTCAACCTCCAGTGTGCGCAATGGAAGGTCGGCTCCGAGTTCGTTTCTCACCGGGAAGTTGGAAAAGGGTACTGGAACGGTGACTATCACCCCACGCTGGAGCAGCAGGGCGACACCGTGACCGTCACCTACACCTATCATATGCCCACCAGCCCCGCTTCCTCCTCCAAAATCGCTTACACCGTCCACCCCGACGGTATCATTGACTGTGAGCTGATGTATGAGCCGGTTCCCGGCCTGCCCCCCATGCCGGAATACAGCGTGCTCTTCAAGCTGGATGCTGACTATGACCAGCTGGAGTGGTACGGCAACGGCCCCGAAGAGAGCTATATCGACCGCATGAACGGCGTGAAGCTGGGCATCTGGAAGGACAACGTGAAAAACCAGTTGGCTCGTTACCTCCGCCCCCAGGAGAGCGGCAACCACACCGGCATCCGCTGGATGAACGTCACCGATTACAAGGGGCGTGGCCTGGCCTTCACCGGCGAGGATTTGAGCGTTTCCGTGCTGCCATGGACGCCCCACGAAATCGACTGCGCCCAGCACCCCTATGAGCTGCCCCCCGTACACTACACCGTGGTGCGCTGCGGCTGGAAGCAGATGGGCGTTGGTGGTGACGACACCTGGGGCAGTGTTCCTCATCCCGAATATTGGCTGCCGGAACAGGAGCCGCTGCGCTTCCGGTTCTCCTTTCAGGGTATCTGAACCCACTCTATATAACATCTTAAACTATGCCATGTTCAACAGAGACGGGCTAGGTTATAATCATCTTAAACCAAAACACCACCACTGACCATTTACAGAATTGGAGTGATTTCCCATGCTGACCATCAAACAGCTCAATAAAAACCTGGACGCAGGTGTCTATGACGAAAAGCTGGCGCATCTGTACTGCCGTCCCGTCGCTGAAGTTGGCTATTTCCGTGACCGTATCGCCCACGTTGCTGACGGCTACGCCAAGACCTTCGGCAAGGACGAAACCGCACCCGTTGCCATCTTCTCCGCCCCTGGCCGTACCGAAATCGGCGGCAACCACACCGACCATCAGCGGGGCAAGGTGCTGACCGGCTCCGTCGATTTGGATGCGCTGGCCTGCGCCGCCACCAATGGCACCTCTACCGTGAACATCTTCTCCGAAGGCTATGGTCTGATTTCCATTGACTGCTCTCAGCTGGAGCCTGTCAAGGAAGAAGAAAATACCACCGCCTCTCTGATTCGTGGCATCCTCTCCAAGGTCTCCTCCATGGGCTGGCCTGTCTCCGGCTTTGACGCTTACGTCATCTCCGATGTTCCCGGCGGCTCCGGCCTGTCCTCCTCCGCCTGCTTTGAGGTTCTGGTGGGTGTGGCCGTCAACGGTCTGTTCTGCAAGGGCGCTCTGGGTCTGGCCGAAATCGCCAAAATCGGTCAGTATGCCGAAAACGTCTTCTTTGGCAAGCCCTCCGGCCTGCTGGATCAAATGGGCTGCGCCCTGGGTGGCATCATCACCATCGACTTCCAAGACAAGGATCACCCCATCTATCACGCCGTTGATTTTGACTTTGCCGCCGCTGGCTACGCCCTGTGCATCATCGACTCCGGCGCTGACCATGCTGACTTGACCGGCGATTACGCCGCCGTTCCTGCCGAGATGAAAGCCGTTGCTCACGAGATGGGCAAGGAGGTGCTCTGCGAGGTCAACGAGGATGATTTCTATGCTGTCGTTCCCACCCTGCGGGAAAAGCTGGGCGACCGTGCCGTGATGCGTGCCATCCACTACTTCACCGACTGCCACCGTGTGGAAAGCCAGGTGGAGGCATTGGAGAACAACGACTTTGACCGCTTCCTGCGTCTGGTCTCCTCCTCCGGCCACTCCTCCTATATGTACCTCCAGAACGTGGCCACCTACCGCAACCCCGCCGATCAGCCCGTTGCCGTCGCTTTGGCCATGGCCGGTCACTACCTGCGCAACCGTGGCGCTCGCCGTGTGCATGGCGGCGGCTTCGCTGGCACCATTCAGGCGTTCGTTCCCCTGGATATGGTCGCCGAGTTCAAGGCCGGCATGGATGCTCTGCTGGGCAAGGACGCCTGCCGTGTGACCTACATCCGTCCCATCGGCGGCTGCACGCTGGTGGATTGATATCCCTCCCCTGTGGCATTGCCCCGCCATCCGCTCTGCCGCTACCCATCGAATAAGGAAGGTTACTTACTATGGAACTGAACATTTCTCAGCTGATTGAATACGCTGTCCGCAAGGGCTGGATTGAGGAGAGCGACCGTGTGTGGGCCGCCAACCGCATTTTGGAAGCGCTGCACATGAACGGCTTCGGCGGTCTGGTTCCCGTGGACAAGCTGCCCGAGATTCAGGATATCCTCAACGGCCTGTGTGACTACGCCTATGAGCACGGCATCCTTGACGGCAACTCCCCCACCTATTATGACCTCTTTGACACCCAGCTCATCGGCCTGCTGACCCCTCGTCCCTCCGAGATTACCCGGGAGTTCCGTGCCCTGTACAACGAGGACCCCAAAAAGGCCACTGACTGGTATTATACCTTCTCCGGCGACACCAATTACATCCGCCGGGAGCGCATCGCTAAGGATATGAAGTGGGTTGTTGACACCGAGTATGGCGAAATCGACATCACCATCAACCTCTCCAAGCCCGAAAAAGACCCCAAGGCCATCGCCGCCGCTGGCAAGGCCAAGAGCACCGGCTACCCCAAGTGCCTGCTCTGCGCCGAGAACGAGGGCTATGCTGGCCACCTGAACCACCCCGCTCGTCAGAACCACCGCATCATTCCTATCGAGCTGAACAACACCGAGTTCTTCATGCAGTACAGCCCCTATGTGTACTACAACGAACACTGTATTGTCTTCAACAAGCAGCACACCCCCATGCACATCGATGAGGGCGCTTTCCTGAATCTGCTGGACTTCGTGACCGTCTTCCCGCACTACTTCATCGGCTCCAACGCTGACCTTCCCATTGTCGGCGGTTCCGTGCTCAGTCACGACCACTATCAGGGCGGCAACTATGAATTCGCCATGGCCAAGGCTCCCGTGGAGTACTCCTTCCAGGTGGCGGGCTTTGAGGATGTGGAAGCAGGCATTGTCAAGTGGCCAATGTCCGTCATCCGTCTGAAAGGCGCTGACCGCAAGCGTGTCGCCGCTCTGGGCGCTCACATCCTGGACAAGTGGCGCAGCTATGACGACCCCGAGGTCTTCCTTTTCCACGAGACTGATGGCGAGCCGCACTCCACCATCACCCCCATTGCCCGCCGCAAGGGAGAGGATTATGAGCTGGATCTGGTGCTGCGCAACAACATCACCACCGAGAAAAACCCGCTGGGTGTCTTCCATCCCCATGAGGAGAAGCACCACATCAAGAAAGAAAACATTGGCTTAATCGAGGTCATGGGTCTGGCTGTGCTGCCCGCTCGCCTGAAGAAAGAGCTGCTGGAGCTGGATTACCGCATCTCCGAGAAAAAGGATCTGATGGGCGATCCTATGACCGCCTCTCACGCTGTGTGGGCCAACGAGGTGCAGGCCGCTCACCCCGAGATGAACGACAACAACATCATGCGCATCCTCAAGGAGGAAGTGGGTAAGGTGTTCTGCGCCGTTTTGGAGGATGCCGGTGTTTACAAGCGCAACGAAGCCGGTAAAGCTGCCTTCCTGCGCTTCCTCAGCGTGCTGTAACACACAATCGACAAAAATAGAACCCTTTTCGTCTGGCGGGTCTGGTAGGAGAAACTCTTATCAGACCCGTTTTTCAATTGCACATGATTGCAATCTGTGCTATAATGCCCTTCAAACAAAAATAAGGAGAGAACTTCATTATGCTCAATGTTAAACTCATCGCTCACACCCCCAACCCTGAGAGCGTTGTGGCCGCAGCCGCCCGTCTGTGCTATTCCGCCGTGGGCGTGGACGCTCTGCTGGAGCAGCAGACCCCCGAAAAGAATACCAAATTTGTCAAAATGCTGTCCTCCATGGGTCACGAAAGCCCCATTGAGCACGTTTCCTTCACCTTTGCCATTGAGGGCGTTTCCCGGGCGCTGCTGGCACAGATCACCCGCCACCGCATCGCCTCCTTCTCCGTCCAAAGTCAAAGATACGTCCGGCTGGATGATTTTCAGTTCGTGATTCCTCCTGAAATTGCGGCGGACGAGGCTTCCAAGGCTCTGTTCCTAGAGGCCATGAAGAAGCAGGGCGAGGAATATTTGTCCCTGGCCGCCTCTCTCCAGGCTTCCCACAAAGCTCGTTTTATGGCGGAGGGTATGGACGAGAAGGCCGCTGACCGCAAGGCCGAGAAGATGGCCAACGAGGACGCCCGTTTTGTGCTGCCCAACGCCTGCGAAACCAAGATGGTCATGACGATGAACGCCCGCAGCCTCCGCAACTTCTTCAAGCTCCGCTGCTGCAACCGTGCCCAGTGGGAAATTCGTGCGCTGGCGGAAGAGATGTTCCGTCTGGTCTATCCCGTGGCCCCTTCTATCTTTGACGGTGCCGGTCCCAGCTGCGTGGCCTTTGGACGCTGCACCGAGGGCAAGATGACTTGCGGCAAGATGAAGGAAGTTCAGGCCAAATACGCCGCATGGAAGGAACAGGCGGAATGAAGCTCTATTACACCCGCCACGGGGAAACGGTGTGGAATCATCGAGATGTTGTCTGTGGGCGCACAGATATTCCCCTGACAGAGAAGGGACAGCAGCAGGCCTTGGAGCTTGCGGCGCAGGCGGAGGCCGCTGGGATTGATGTCATCATCGCTTCTCCCCTCATCCGTGCCCAGCAGACCGCCCAGGCGGTATCCGACCGCATCGGTGTGCCCATTCTCACCGAGCCTCTGCTGATTGAGCAGTGCTTTGGGGATTTTGAGGGCTGTGACCGGCACAACCCCCAATATCTGGACTACAAACGGAACTTTTTCCGGCGCTTTCCCGGCGGCGGAGAAAGCCTCGTGATGGTAGCGCAGCGGGCTTACAGCCTCATTGAAAAGGTCAAGCGGGAGCACGCTGGTCATACCGTCCTTTTGGTGGGACACGGCGCTTTTGGGCGGGTCTTCCGCACCTGGTTTCTGGACACGCCCAACGCCCAGTTTGACCAATGGTATCTGAAAAACTGCCAGATGGTGGAATTTGAGCTGGAAGAGTAACCCGTTTCCCTTTAACAGCACAGAAACAGCACAAAAAGACCGTTTCCCCGCAAAAAGGGAAGCGGTCTTCTTCTATGGGTTCAGCTGGCGGCTTTCGTCTGGTCGGGCTGATAGGAATAGCCCTGCTCGTTGATGGCGGTATAGAGGGGATTTTCCACCAGCTCGGCTTCTTTGTTGTAGTAATACTGGGGAACATAGTCCTCTTTGAAGCGGAGGAGGTAGGTGACGGGCTTTTTCCGGTCGTAGGAGTGCTTGACCTCATTGACCCAGCTGATAAAGATGGGATATTTCCCCTCTTTGTTCACCTTTCCGTCGTTGGCAGAGCCAAACACGGTCTTTTCTCCCCGGTAAATAAAGGTGTGGAAATTGGTGAAGAGGATATCGCCGGGACGAACGGCGTTTTCTTTGATTAAGTCGGTGAGGGTTTTCTCGCCGTGGTACTCCACAAGGTCAAACACCTCATCCACCTGCTTTTTCAGGCTGGTATTTCCGCTGTTATAGCCGTGAATTCGGCCTTTTGCGTCGCCATACAGGTTGGTGACGTTCACCGACAGCAGACCCATATCCCGCAGCGCCCAGTTGAAGGGGTTGGCGCAGTTGGCTCCCTTCACCTTGGCGGTGGTCATCTCGTCGAAGGTGGCTTTCTTGGGAACATCGTCCTTCCAGTTTTCGTTGTACCAAGGGTCTTCATCTGCCATCATCACATCGTTGTAGTGGCTGCACATTCCAATGAGGGTTTGGGCGGCAATGGAGGTTTCCGGCTGAAAATCGCCGTAGTTATTGGTGCGAAACTGCTCCTCGGGTCTGAGCTTGACGGTGAGCCGGCAGGTGGTTTTTTTCCCTCGCACGGCGGCAACCAGGCGGATGACTCCGGGTTCCAGTCCGGTGACAATGCCTGTTTGATTGACCTTTGCCACCTGTGCCCCCTGCCCGTCAATGGGCTTGATGGAATAGGTAATCTGGTCAATGGCGTTTTGGACGGTCAATTCCGCCGAATCTCCCACATACAGCTCCATGCTTTTGGAAACCTTGGGCAGCGGCGAAACACAGACTTCTGCGGAATATTCCCGCCCCCCAAAGGAAGCAAAAATAGCGGCAGTTCCGGGTTCTTCGCCCTGGAGCACGTTGTTTTCGTCCACGGTCACGCAGTCACTGTCCACCACCCACTCAATGGGCTGGTTCTCATTGAAAACGGGAAGCTCCTGTCTTTCCCCGGGATAAAGGGTCAATTCCTCCACACTAAAGGGAGCCGTGAGAACGATGATTTTATAGGTATAGGTCAGGTAATCGTTTAACGTCTCGGTCAGATGGCAGATACCGGCGGTTTGACAGGTTAAGGTTCCCCGTTCGTCCACAGAGGCCACCTTTTCGTCACTGCTCTGCCAGGTTACGGGGAACTCCCCCGTTTGCTCCTCCATCTCCACGGTGTCTCCGATGTTAAACGCCTGAATCAGCTTGCCCTGGGGCACTGCTTCCACCACACGGAAGCGGTAATCGGTGGCTTTGCCCTGTTCCACCACCCGCAGGCGACCCGTTCCGGCCTGCGGCGTTTCCACGGTGCGGCGTTCTTCGTCGTAGGTGACGCATCCCAGCTCACTCTGTTTGGTGATGACCTCCCCGGTTCCCTCGATGGCAAAGGGCTGCCCTTTTAAGAGGGTGACATCCACCTTTTGGGGGCGACAGACCAGGATACAATAGACACAGAAGCCCAGCACCGCCGCCACGCACAGGATGGGAAGCGCCCTTCTTTTCAGCGTGGAGCCGTATCCTTCCAGAAGATGCCGCATTTTTTCATAGAGTCTCTGATTCTGCATAGGATATTTTGATGTACCTCCGAAAACTCTTTAGGCAATACCGCATAATAGGGATGTGCGGATTGCGCAGTAATTTTGCTTCCAAATTTGTTGGGAAAGCCGCAGGAACACTGACGTATTTCAAGGGTTTTACGGCAAATTTGGGAGTGAAAGGACAAGCAAGGCGCACATTCGACTATTGTGCGGTGTTGCCTTTACTATTCCAGCGGAGAACATTGTATCATGAGATTCCTCTCTTTTCTACCACAACCCCCTCAAATCCGATGACAAATTTTAACAAAAAATCTGTGTTTGTTTCCCCCTCACAGAAAAACCTTCCTCCCCTTCCCGCTCCTCCTCTTGTTCTTCCCGCTGGGATGCGCTATAATAATCCGCATATTCCAGGAATAAAGGAGAATTTTGATGCTTCGTTTTGACAGTGACTATATGGAGGGCGCTCATCCTTCCATTTTACAGCGCCTGACCGAAATCAACTTCAACCAGAATCCCGGCTACGGCACCGACGCTTACTGCGACAGCGCCAAGGCCAAAATCAAGGCCGCCTGTGCAGCCCCCAACGCCGAGGTTCACTTCCTCGTCGGCGGGACGCAGACCAATGCAACCGTGATTGGCGCTTGTCTGCGCTCCTATGAGGGGGTGCTCTGCGCTGAGACCGGCCACATCGCCTGCCATGAGGCCGGAGCGGTGGAAGTGACTGGCCGCAAAGCGCTGACCCTTCCGCACCACCTGGGCAAGGTGGCCGCCGAGGACGTGAAGCAGTACATGGAAACCTTCTACGGCGATGCCAACCATGACCACATGGTTTTCCCGGGTATGCTGTACATCTCCCACCCCACCGAGTTCGGCACGCTCTACACCAAGGCAGAGCTGGAATCTTTGCATGAACTCTGCGCTGCGTACCACATCCCCCTCTATCTGGACGGCGCTCGCATGGGCTATGGTCTGGCCGCCAAGGGCACTGACGTGACCCTTCCCGTCATCGCTCAAAACTGCGACCTGTTTTATATCGGCGGCACCAAGGTGGGAGCACTCTTTGGAGAGGCGCTGGTCGTGACCAATCCCGCTCTGCTCCCCCACTTCTTCACCGTCATCAAGCAGCGGGGCGCTCTGATGGCAAAGGGCTGGCTGCTGGGTCTCCAGTTTGACACCCTGTTCACCGATGGACTTTATGAAAAAATCGCCGCTCACGCCATTGAGCTGGCCGAAAAGCTCCGCAATGGCTTTGCCGCCAAGGGCTGCAACTTCTATATTGACTCCCCCACCAACCAACAATTCCTGATTGTGGAGGATACAAAGCTGGAAACACTCCGTCAAGCGGGGATTTCCTTCAGCTTCTGGGAGAAGTACGACGCAGCCCACACGGTTGTCCGCTTCTGCACCAGCTGGGCCACTGAGGAAGCCTCCATTGACACGCTGCTGGCTCTTTTGTAAGGCAGAACGCTCTCTCGTGTTTGTGTATTTTTTGTAAAAAATCACAAATTTCTCTTCAAAAATCCAACGGGTCATGTTATAATATTCTAAGAGTCTATGTGCAAAGAGCGGATAGGCTCTTAGAGATTATGACCAACCGGGAGGGTTTCTATGCCACCTATCCAACAGTCCCCCCTTCTCTCTGAGAACGGGCATAAAATTGTGAATATTCTGCTGGAACAGGCCGGCACATGGCTCACCACAGCAAAGCTGGCGGAATCCATCAGCGTCAGCCGCCGGACGGTTTTGCGGGAGCTTTCCTCCGTGGAGCAGTGGCTCTCGCACAACGGAGCCGCCTTGACCCGCAGCCCCGGCCTGGGCATTCAGCTCACCGCCGAACCCGAAGAACTGCAACGGCTGGCTCAGGAGCTCCACAGCAAAAAGCCCACCCTGACCAAAAAAGAACGGACGCAGCGCCTGATGGCGATGCTGTTCCGCAGCCAAGAACCCATCAAAGCCTACGTCATGGCACGGGAGCTGGACATCTCCGAACGCACCTTGAAGGTCGAGCTGGATCAGTTGGAGGCAGAGCTGCTCCCCCACGACGTACAGCTTTGCCGCCGCCCCGGTGTGGGAACCTGGATCAGCGGCACACCCGAGGCTCGCCGCAGAGCCATTGGTTCCATGTTCCGTGCGGAGCTTCCCTCCGAAGACATCCGCCAAATTCTGCTGGGCAACTTCCCCACCGGCAGCATACTTTCGGAGATTCTGGACGCTGATATCGCTGAGGGAGTCTTATCGGTTCTCCGTCGCTTTGACTCGGAAGAAGCCTTTGGGTTTACCGACAGCGGCTATCTCACGCTGGCCATTCACCTGATTTTGACCATTCAGACCCTGCGGAACAGCGCCACTCAGACCCCCAGCGCCATGAACGGCTTTTCCGCCCCCACACGCCGCCTGGCCGCCGCTCTGGAAAAAAAGTTTGGCCTCTCCTTCCCCGATGAGGAGCGGGCGTATCTGGAGCACTACCTCAAGGCCAACCGCCCCGACCGGGAGCGCCAGGGCTGGGACAACGCCGACGAATGGAATCTCCGTCATCTGGCTTCCCAGTTGATTTCCGCCATGGAAGCCATCATGGATTTGGAGTTTTCCCGCTATCCCGCCCTTTTGAATGACCTGTGCTGTCACCTGCGCTCTGTGCTCTACCGAGCGGAGCAGGGTCGCCGCATTGATAACCCCAGCGTGGAGCTCATCAAAGCCCAGTATCCCGCCCTGTGGGAAGCCACCCGCAGCTCCTGCGACATGCTGGCGGAAACCGGCGTTTTACCCGCCCTCAACGATGAGGAAGCCGCTTTTCTGGCCATGCACTTTGGAGCCATCATCGAGCGGGAAAATCTCCTCCGGCTGAAAGTTCACGCCGTGGTGGTCTGCCCTTACGGTATGGCCTCCTGTCGATTCCTCATCTCTCAGCTGCAAAAGGAATTCCCCACCCTCCAGATTAGCCGTTGCGCTTCCGTCCGGGACATCTCTCTGGAAGAGCTGGAACAGAATCAGGCCGATTTGGTCATCTCCACCATTCCGCTGGAGCTGGACTTCCCCTGCGTGGTTGTCTCCACCATTCTCACGGCTCAGGATAAGGAACTGATTCACACGGCTATGGCTCAAATCAAAAACAAGCCTTCCCGCCCCCAAAAGCGTCTTCACAGCGAAGACTGGAAGGGGCTGTATTACACCGGAAAACTCAGCGCCTCCATTGACGAGCTGCTGGATACCCTGATGATTGACCAAATCCTGGCTCCCGCCTCCCGTAGCACCCTCATCACCCGAGCCTCTCACCTTTTCTGTCCGCTGGACTATGATGCCAAGCAGGTGGAAGCGGGACTGCTCCGCCGGGAAGCGCTGGCTGACACCTATGTGAAGCCGCTGCGCTCGGTGTTGCTGCACTGCAAAACCAACGCCGTTTCCGGCTGCCGCTTTGGTTATCTGGAATCCGTCCCGCCCGTTTATGAGAACGGGAAAATCATCTGCGGTGCGCTCGTTCTGTTGATTCCCGACGACGGCGACAAGGCTCGGTTGGAAATTATGCAGAGCGTAAGCTCCCTGTTGGTGGAGGACGACCGACTGATAACCGCTCTGCGGAACAACAACCGCCCCGAAGCCGTCCGCCTCCTGCGGGAGGGACTGGCTCAACGAGTGGCGATGGATTAAGAGCCTATCGCACTTTTACAGTTTATAAAAAACGCTGAACCAACGGACAGTGAGTGTCACTGTTTCTCCGTGGTTCAGCGTTTCTTTTTTATGGGAAAGCGTCGGTTATTCTTTCTCTTCCAGCTCTTCCACGGCCTTTGTCACAAGCTGTTCCACCAGCTTGACGACCGGCTTTGCCAGCGGCTTTTCCACCGGCTTCTGAGCGGGCTTTGTGACGGGCTTTTCTACCGGCTTCTGAGCAGGCTTGGCGCACACTCTGACCGGCGGTTTGACTGCGGGAGTGCTCTCCATCACCGGCTTGGGAGGCATGGGGACGCTGCGCAGGGCGACGGCGGTACGGCTGGGCAGGTACAGCTTGATATGGCTGCCCTGAACGCCGGGAATCATGCTGGACATGACCGAATGGGCAATGCGCCCCTGACCACCATATTTGTCGTCGTCGGTGGAGAGAATGACCTCATAGTCGGTGGGCTTGCCCACAGGGATCATATAATCAACAAAGGACTTGGTAGGATGGAAGTTGAAGGCGAACAGCAGACCGCCCCGCTCAAAGGCGAGAACGTGGTCATCCACATGGACGAGGCGCAGATGACCAATGCTCTGGTCGAGCACACGGTAGCGCTTGCAGGCGGCCACCATATCACGGTCAAACTCATTGAGCCACTGATACTTCAAGAAGCCGTTATCCACCAGGCTCCACTGACGGCGGCAGTGCTCATAGCTCCAGTCGTTGCCCTCACGGGGGAAGTCAATCCACTCAGGATGGCCAAACTCGTTGCCCATAAAGTTGAGGTAGCCTTCGCCGCCGCCGCCGATGGTCAGCAGGCGGATGAGCTTATGCAGAGCAATGGCACGGTCAATGACCAACGTGTGGCAGGATTTATCCATGTCGGTGTAGATGTTGGCGTCGGCCAAGCGCATCAGCATGGTTTTGTCGCCCACCAAAGCCTGGTCATGGCTCTCCACATAGGCGACGGTTTTTTCTCCCTTGCGGCGCAAGCACATATCGCTCCAGATTTTGCTCAGATCCCAAGCCTCGTCCGGCTGTTCCTTGACCAGTTTAATCCACAGGTCGGGAAGACCCATTCCCAAACGATAATCAAAGCCGATGCCGCCATCCTCGATGGGCAGGCACATTCCGGGCATACCGGACATATCCTCAGCGATGGTGAGGGCGTGAGGGTTGACCTGACGGATGAGCTCATTTGCCAGCTGGAGGTAGGTGATAGCCTGGGTATCGGTGTTGAGGGAGAAATACTTCTGGTCGGAGTTGAAGTCAGTGCCCAGGCCGTGATCCAGATAGAGCATGGAGGTCACGCCGTCGAAGCGGAAGCCGTCAAAGTGATATTCCGACATCCAGAATTTCAGGTTGGACAGCAGGAAGGACAGGACCTCATTTCGGTCATAGTTGAAGCATTTGGTTCCCCAGGCGGGATGATCGCCACGAGCACCGGAGTGGAAAAACTGCTCTGTTGTACCGTCAAAGAGGTTGATTCCTTCCACGGTGTTTTTCACGGCGTGGGAGTGTACCAGATCCAGCAGCACACGGATGCCCATGGAGTGAGCGGTATTGACCAGATATTTCAGGTCTTCGGGCATTCCGAACCAACTGGAAGCGGCGTAGAAGTTGGAAACCTGATAGCCGAAGGAGCCATAATACGGATGCTCCATAATGGCCATGAGCTGAATGGTGTTGTAACCGGCCTTTTTGACACGGGGAAGAATCTTGTCAGCGAACTCCCGATAAGTGCCCAGGCGAGGCTCTTCCTGTGCCATGCCCACATGTGCCTCGTAGATATAGAGCGGAGCGTCTGACCAGAAATTGTCATCGGTCCAGGGGAACACGTTCCACTCGTCCACCACCTCGCAGAACCATTGAAAAGTCTTGTTGTCCTGCACCACTCGGCGGGCATACAGAGGAATATGCTCGGTGAGTTGTTTGCCATTTTGAACCACGGTTCTGACCTTGCAGCCGCTATAAAGGGTCTCATCCGGCAATTCAATCTCCCAAATGCCGAAATAAGGGTCAATCTTGGTCATGGGGTGGGTGGTCTTTTCCCAGTTGTTGAAGTCGCCCTCCAAATACAGCTGATCTGCGCCGGGAGCCCACTCACGATAGACCCATCTATCCGCTGTGTGATGGATGCCGTAGTACATATATGCGTTGGCAAACTCACTCAGCGTTTGACCCTTGGCCAGGATCTGTTTTTTCTTTGCCTGATAGTTCCTCATGCGAAGCTCAATGTCATTGGCAAAGGGCTTCAACTGCGGGTTGAGTTCCAGAATTCGATACATAATCGGATAAACTCCTTTCGTTTTTCTGATTGTTAAGCTCATGATAGCATCATTGAGGTGCGAATACCATTACAATCTGACCCGGCGCAGGATCTTTTCCAAGTCTGTGAGCAGGGCAGTCAGTTCCTCTTTGGACAAATCCTCAAACAACGCTTCGGTGTATCGGGTTTGTCGCTGCTGATATTTTTCCCACAACGCAATATATTTCTCTGTCAGGGAGATGCGGGTTTTGCGACGATCCAACGCATCCGGGAAAACCTTCAGATAGCCTTTGTCTTCCAGCTTGCTGACCAGCTGTCGAGTGTTCTGGTGAGAGGTACCCATGGCCTCAGCCAGCTCCCGCAGCGTGGGCGGCGTTGCACCAAAGCTGTCCACATAGTAGAGCAAATAATACTGCTTAGAGGACATCTCCTCATACAGGGTGTCACCCTTGACCTGAAGCTGATTGGCAAGCTCCATCACCCGGCGCAAAATCTGAAATTTCATGCTCGATGGCTGCACGCTCTCTCCTCCTCTCCCTCTGATGGGTCGCTTCTCTTTTCTCTATAACGGAATATATTACCTTTTCCTGGTTTTGTCAAGATTCTTTTTGAAAGAAATTGTGCGATGTCACTTTGTCAATTGACTCCTTCAAATCTTTTGTGCAAAAACGCAATTTTACCATTGCCAAACCGTTTGTTTTAATGTATAATGTCAAACAGAGCTGTTACTACAGCATAAATCGTGAAAAATCCCTCTCCTGTTGGTGAAAATGGTATTTTCGAGCCTCCCAGAGACGAGGGGAACCGATATTTTCTAAAATTTTTCCATAAGGAGCGAAACCAACCATGAGCTACACTGCCAAACAAATCCGCAACGTCTGTCTGCTGGGTCATTCCGGTTCCGGTAAGACCATGCTGGTCGAGAGTATGCTGAACGTCACCGGCGTGACGCAGCGCCTGGGCAAGACTCCCGACGGCAACACCGTCTCTGACTACGATCCCGAAGAGATCAAGCGCCAGGTCTCCCTGTCCGCTTCCGTCATCCCCGTTGAATATAAGGATCACCTGTTCAACATCATTGACTGCCCGGGTCACTTTGGTTTCTATGGCGAAGTCGCCGAGGCTCTGTCCGTCGCTGACCTGGCTGTCATCGTCGTTCCCGCAAAGGGTAAGCTGCCCGTCGGTGCAGAGCGCTCCTATAAGATGGTTCGTGAGCGCAACCTGCCTTGCGTGATTTACGTCTCCAAGTGTGACGAGGACAACAGCGACTTTAACGGCATCGTTGAAGAGATGCAGGAAAAGTTTGGTCCCCAGGTGATTCCCATCGTCAGCCCCATGTGGGATGCCAAAAAGAAGGTCGTCGGCGTGCTGGACGTGCTCAACCGCTGCGCTTACGGCATCCATGACGACGGCAAGAGCCACCACATCGACATCCCCGCCGACAAGAAGAGCTTTGTCATTGAGAGCTATTCCTCCCTGATGGAAATCGTCGCCGAGTACTCCGAGGAGTTCATGGAGAAGTTCTTCAATGGTGAGGATTTCTCCGCTGAGGAAGTCGCCGAAGGTATGCTGGCCGGTGTCAAGGACGCTACCATCGTTCCCGTTTTCGCTGGTTCCGCCTTCACCGCTATGGGCACTGAGGCTTTCATGCACGGCCTGATTACCATGGGTCCCTATCCCATGAACACCGAGCCCATGACCGGCGTTGACGCTGACGGCGAGCCCGTGGAAGTCTCTGTCTCCGCCGATGGCTCCACCGTGGTCTATGTCTTTAAGACCGTCGCTGACCAGTACGGCAAGTACTCTTATGTCAAGGTGCTTCGTGGCACTCTGACCCCCGATATGACCCTCATCAACGGCACCACCGGTTCCTCCGTGAAGGTTGGCCGTCTGTACGCTATGTGTGGCAAGAAGGCTTCCGAGTTGAAGGTTCTGAACGCTGGCGACATCGGCGCCATTGCCAAGATGGACGGCCTCAAGACCGGCGACACCCTCTCCGTGGACGGCATCAAGCTGGACGGCATCACCTTCGCAGAGCCCGTCTACTCCAAGGCCATTGCTCCCAAGACCAAGGGTCAGGATGATAAGGTCGGCGTGGGTCTGAACCGTCTGAACGAGGAAGACCCCTCCTTCACCGTCGAGAACAACCCCGAGACCCATCAGATGGTCATCTCCGGCGCTGGTGATATTCATCTGGATGTCATCGTCTCCAAGCTGAAATCCCGTTTCGGCGTGGACGTGGTTCTCTCCGACGTTCGCATCCCCTACCGTGAGAAGATCCGCAAGGTCGTCTCCAAGCAGGGCAAGTTTAAGAAGCAGACCGGCGGTTCCGGTCAGTATGGTGACGTTTGGGTTCGCTTTGAGCCCAACGAGGAGAGCGAAGAGGTCGTGTTCGCAGAAGAGGTCTTCGGCGGCTCCGTTCCCAAGAACTACTTCCCCGCTGTCGAGAAGGGCATCAAGGAAGCCGCTGTCCATGGTGTCCTGGCTGGCTATCCCGTCGTCAACCTGAAGGCTGTCCTGTATGATGGCTCCTATCACCCCGTTGACTCCTCCGAAATCGCTTTCCGTACCGCCGCTCAGTTGGCTTATAAGGCCGCTCTGCCCCTGGCAAACCCCGTTATGCTGGAGCCCGTGGGCGAGCTGAAGGTCACTGTGCCTGACGAGTACATGGGCGACATCATCGGCGACCTGAACAAGCGCCGTGGCCGTGTCATGGGCATGGATCCCGCGGGCAGCGAGCAGCTCATCACCGCCGAGGTTCCCATGGCTGAGATGCAGGAGTACGCCATTGACCTGCGTGCCATGACCCAGAGCCGTGGCTCCTTCACCTTCCACTTCGTCCGCTATGAGCAGTGCCCCCCTGCCGCTCAGGAAAAAGCCATCGCTCAGGCCAAGGAGCTGGAGAAGTAAGAGTTTCTTTCCATCTGGTCTCATAACATAAACAACCCCCTCTGTTCTTCGTGAGCAGAGGGGATTTCTTCACGGACATAGAAAACGAGCCTGCAAAGCGATTCTTGCAGACTCGTTTTTCCAAACATGCAGTGTTTGAGGAGCCGGTTACTTTTTCGGCTTCATCTCCACGCCTGCGCCGTTGGGCAGGACAAACCAATGGGGCTTTTCCGGGCTGAGGGGCCGACAGCCAGCGGCAAGCGCCTTGGCAACGGTTCCGGGGATGTCGTCGGAACCAAAGGCGAAGTGGTCATAAACACCGCTGGCGGGGGGAAGCTGGACGCACTCCCGCAGCTGGATGCCCTCTTTAAACCAGATGTTCCGCTTGGGCGCTTCTCCTTTGGTCTTCTCCACCTCCATGCCGAACACGTCACGGAAGAAGGAAACATACCAGTCGTAGTCATCCACCAGAATGGACACATGATGCAGTTGCAATTCGCTCATAATGATTCTCCTTTTATACTTTATACTGTAAAAAAAATGAGAGCAGTGAGAGGCCACCATGGAGACAGCCTCCCAACAATCGAACTGTAAAAAACAAAGGCTCTTAAATCAGCGCAAAGTTTTTCAGCAGGAACAGCCACAGCGTAATGCTCACCGACGAGAAGAGCGTGGCCAACACCACCACGTTGGAGGTCAAAACACCGTCGTTTTTCATGTTTTTTGCCATAATGTAGCAAGCCACGGTGGTGGGAGAGCCGCACATAATCAAGATGGCCACCATCTGACTATTGCGGAATCCCAGCGCCGCAGCGATGGGCAGAAAGATGGCCGGGAGGACGAACAGCTTAATGAAGGTCGCAACGGCGGCAGGCTTCCACTTTTTCAGCGCTTCCCCGCCGGAGAAGGACGCTCCCACCACCAGCAGCGCAACGGGGGAAGCGGTTCCGCCCACCATGTTCAGCGTGGACACAGCAAGGGTCGGCAGAGGGATTTTCAGCAGGGCAAAGGGAATGCCCGCCACAATTCCAAGGATAATGGGGTTTTTCAGCACGTTGAGGCAGGCTTTTTTCACCGCCTTCATGCCGTTGGCAGTCTCTTCCTGCAAGAGCGCTCCGTTTTCGTCCACATGTGGGGAGAAGGAGAGAATTAACACGGCGTAGATATTGAAAAAGGGCACCGCCGCCACAATCATCATGGGAACCATGCCCGAATCCCCATAGATATTCACCGCCAGCGCCACGCCCAGAATGGCCGCACTGGATCGAGCCGCCGCCTGAGAGAAGGCTCCCACCATGGTTTTGTCCTTCATGACCAGGCTGGTGACTGCCCAGATACCCAGGAAGAAAATGGTGGTGGACAGAAAGCAAAAGAGACAGAAAAACGGGTCAAAGTCGCTGTAAAGATCCATTTTGGCGATGGATAGAAAGAGACTGATGGGCAGAGCCACGTTAAAAACATACTGGTTGCCCGCCTTACAAAAGCCGTCTGTCAGCATCCCGATGCGGTTAAGATACCAGCCGAGCAAAATGACAAGAAAGAGGGGCAGGGTGGCGTTGACAGAAAAGATAAAATTTTCCAATTAAGGTCATCTCCATGTTCATCTGGTTTTATTATACGAGGAAAACACCGTTAAAAATGTAAACCGGTTTACATTTCGGCAAACTTCCGCCCCTTTTTGCCTTTATCATTATTCTCAAAACAAGCCCCTTACACGCTGGAATTATGAACACTTTTTCTCTTGCTTTTTTCCGCAAAACGGGTAAAATAAGTATCACACGCAAGCTATTTTTATAACGTATAAGGAGCATGTGAATCATGACGACGATTGATATTATTTCCGGCTTCCTGGGTGCCGGCAAGACCACCCTCATCAAAAAGCTGATCGCTGAGGCCTATCAGGGGCAAAAGCTGGTGCTCATCGAGAACGAGTTCGGTGAGATTGGCATCGACGGCGGCTTCCTCAAGGACGCAGGCATTGAAATCACCGAGATGAATGCAGGCTGTATCTGCTGCTCTCTGGTGGGCGACTTTAACACCGCTCTGCGCCAGGTCTATGAGCAGTACCAGCCTGACCGTATCCTCATTGAGCCCTCCGGCGTGGGCAAGCTGTCCGATGTCTCCAAGGCGGTGGGCAGCGTGGCCGAGGACACCGAAATTCAGCTTGGCAGCGCTGTCACCGTGGTCAACGCCAAAAAGTGCAAGATGTATATGAAAAACTTCGGCGAGTTCTTCAACGATCAGGTAGAGCACGCCGGAACCATCATTCTCAGCCGCACGCAGGACATGAGCGAGGACAAGCTGGAAGCCGTCATCGCCATGCTCAAGGAGAAAAATCCCCGTGCTACCATCGTCACCACTCCCTGGGAGGAGCTGACCGGTGCTCAGATTGTCTCCGCTATCGCTGGCGGCAACTCCCTGGCTGATGAGCTGATGGCTCTGCTCCACGCTCAGGAGAAGGAGCACCATCACCACCATCATTATGATGAAAATGGTGTCTGCTCCTGCGGTCATCACCATGACGAGGAGGAGCACGAGTACCATCACCACCACGAGGACGGCGAGGAGTGCCACTGCCACGACCACGAGCATGAGCATCACCACCACCACGAGGATGGCGAGGAGTGCCACTGCCACGAGCATGAGCATGAGCATCACCACCACCATGAGGACGGCGAG
>JAKSQD010000040.1 GCA_024404315.1 Oscillospiraceae bacterium | reverse complement strand
CTGCATAAGCAATAGATGAGTAATTGACAATTGAATGATACAACAAAATGTTGTTTTTGTCAATATAACAAAATGTCGTATGCCATAATAACGCAGGGGGTGATTCTTATGGCGTATTCCAGAGTTCGTGACCTGAGAGAGGATAGTGACTTAAAACAAAAAGATATCGCACAATATTTGAGTTGCACACAGGCAGCGTATTCCCTGTATGAATTGGGCAAGCGTGACATCCCTACCACCATCCTCATCAAGCTTGCCAAATTTTACAACACCTCCACTGATTACCTCCTTGGCCTGACCAACAATCCAAAACCTTATACTGACCTGAAAAAATAACCGCCCACCCTGAAAAGAGTGAGCGGTTTTGTGTTGCTTTGGTGAAACTGGTATTCAGGCGGGCGGCAATTTTATGCTATCGCTTTACTTGTGAAGTTTGAAACGAGTTTGAATGGCCTTTAAACCCTTTCGCAGGGATACCGTGATACGGGGAGCGGGAGGACGAGAAATTCCAATGTTTACGTTATCTAAAAACACCTTTTCAATCAGCATTTGCCGATAAAGAGAACAATACTCTTTTTTCTGCTGCTGGGCGGAAGGGGGAGTGCCACGGCTCAACGTCAGTCCGATAAACTGGATACCAAAGAGCAGGATATACACTCCGGCCTCATGAGCGCCTGCTCGGTGATAGAAGCGCAGACGACGAAAACCAACCGCCTTTTCCTCCTCGGATGGGGCAAAGTTGGGATTTTCAGACTCGATAAAAAGATATTCGTTGTCTTTCAGATCCTTTTGCAGATCCGCAAGAATCACAGAGCCGATGCCGTTTCCTCGCTGTGCAGAATCTACCGCCACATAATCCAAAAGATACAGCGGGCTTCCTTCTTGATGAGCCAGCACATAGTAGCCCACAAAGATTTCCCCGTTATAACAGCCGAAAACGGAGAGGATGCCCGTTTCAATCTGATGAATCAACAGAGAAAGCGGTTTCAGCTCGGAGGAAGGAAAATCCTTCTCCATGTGAGTGTGATAGAGCCATTCCAATTCTTCGCCGTAAAGCGGTTTTCTTGTCAGGTTAAAATTGTCCATAAATTTCCATACTTTCTCTTAAAATATCCCAATTTAGATGATAACGTGCGGTTATGATACTTCAAAATGGTATTCCTGTCAAGACCCCAAATGGAACTCATCGAACACCCCCAAGCCCTATCAGAATCTGAAAAAATAACCGCCCACCCTGAAAAGAGTGAGCGGTTTTGTACTGCTTGATGGGAAGAGAGCGCCTTTTGAGGGATTTCCCTGCTTACAGCAGGTGAGCGCACAGCTCCTCGCCGCTCAGGTCAGACAGATAAGCGGGAGCGATGTCAAAGACGGTCTTGCAGCCGGTCTGACCCTCCTTGTTCAGGCGGGCAACGGCACGGGCATAGGCGGCAATCACGCTGCCGGTGAACTCGGGATTGGAATCGAGCTTCA
Source organism: Oscillospiraceae bacterium (assembly GCA_024404315.1). GTDB lineage: Bacteria > Bacillota > Clostridia > Oscillospirales > Oscillospiraceae > Onthomonas. The sequence goes on along the minus strand of JAKSQD010000040.1, from coordinate 22,423 downwards.
AGGTGTATTCCACCACATGGGTGTGCTCGTCGTTCATGCCGGTCACGCCGGTGCGGATGACGGAACCGCCATGGGGCAGGCCGCTGTGGTCACGCTTCATCTCTTCCTCGGTGATGAAGTGGACGGTGGTGTTATAGTCAGAGAAGTAGTTGGGCATGGTCTTAATTTCGTTCTCAATACGAGCCAGATCAGCCCCTTCCTCTGCCACAACGAAGCACTCACGCTCGTGCTTTTCACGGGTGGTCAGCTCGGGCTGCTTGCCAGCACGGACGGCCTCCAGAGCGGACTCCACAGGAATGGTGTATTGACGGCAGTCCTTGACACCCTCGATGCGGCGAACGGCATCGGAATGACCCTGGGAAACGCCCTTGCCCCAGAAGGTATAGTCCTTGCCGTCGGGCAGAATGCAGTTGGCGTACAGGCGGTTGAGGGAGAACATACCGGGATCCCAGCCGCAGGAGATGATGCAGGTGGTGCCCGCTGCCTTGGCGGCGGCATCGACGTGAGCGAAGTGCTCAGGGATGCGGGCGTGGGTGTCAAAGCTGTCCACCACGCTGAACATGGAAGCATACTTGGGGGTCTGGACGGGGAGATCCGTTGCGGAGCCGCCGCAGAGAATCAGGACGTCAATTTCGTCCTTCATGCCCTCAATGGCGCTCTCGTGATAAACCTGAACGCCGGGGGTGCGAACCTTGACGCTTTCGGGGTTTCTTCTGGTGAAAACGCCAACCAGTTCCATATCCTTGTTCTTAGCCACAGCGCACTCCACGCCACGACCCAGGTTGCCGTAACCAAAAATACCAATCTTAATCATGATAATTCCGTTCCTCTCATATCAAAAATGCTGCTGCATCCGCCGTTTGTTCTGCCGGTACGGAAGAAACGGGGAGGGCAGTGCTTTTCTGGCTGAACACTTGGCCGGTCAAAAAAGCTGAATCAATTATAACCGACTGTTCCCCATTTTTCCAGAGGGAAATGAATGTTTTGACGTATTTTTTCAAAAGAGGAAAAGGAAGAGAACCCAAAATACAGAAGAACGGAAAGATTTTCCAGATACGCTTGTTCGGGGCTTGACAATTCGCCCTTGGAACGGTAGGATAGTTTTGGTTTGAATTTGCTGATTCACAGTCATCTGAAAATGAACGCCGGGTGACATGCTGCGTCCATGCAAGCGGTCATCGGGCATCGGAAAGGGTAAGAAGATGAAAACAAAGAAAAAGATTGTCCTGATTCCTCTCGTTCTGCTTCTGCTTGCCATTGGTGTTGGGGCAGGCATGGGCGTGTATTGGCTGCGCACCGAACAACAGCAGGACGCAAATAACCAATCCATTATGGCGGACTTCCTCACCGCTGTGTATACCACCGATTATAACGGACGGTGGAGCGCCGTGGAAGAAGCCGTCAACGAGCGCAAAGAAGAACCCTTACAGGTGTATCAAGCTGGCGTGGAGCACTTTGTCACCGAAGCACTGCTGGAGCAGATGAGCGAGCGCAGCATTCCCGCTGGCTACGACCAGCAGCAGAAAGAAACGCCTTGGACGGTGGAACAGATCGACTTTTTCAAAGGTGAGGAAAAGGGCAGCTATGCGTTCAACGTGCAGCTGGGCGGAGAAGCCACTCCCGTAACCGGAACCATCACCATTGACATGGAATCCGGTGTTATCACCGATTTTGCGGATGATCTCCCCGAGGCGAAGGTGGAGATTGAGGCGCTTGAGCCGGAGCCGGAGCCCGTTGTCAAGGATGCAAAGGGAATTTACGTCTGCATTGACCCAGGTCACGGCGGGATTGACCCCGGCACCCACAACCCCGCCGAAGAAGCCCACTATGAGAAGGATGACAACCTGGCTTTGGGTCTGGCCATCCGGGATAAGCTGAAGGAGCGGGGGGCTAAGGTGCTGATGACCCGTGATGACGATACCTTCTATAAGCCTTCTGAGCGCTGCACCATTGCCAATGACGCAGGAGTGAATTATTTCATCTGCCTCCACCGTAACTATGCCGAAAGTGAGGCGAAAGGTATTGAAATTTGGGTGGCCACGCACGCCAGCGATGAATCCGTGATGCTGGGCGAGTCTCTGGAAAAGAAGCTGATTGAGGTCGGCGTTTCCAAAAGCCGTGGCGTTCAGCTCGGCTCCCAGAGCGGTAGCGGCGACTATATGGTGCTGAGAAATACCGATATGCCCGGCTTGCTGGCCGAAATGGGCTTTATGGGCAACGAAGAGGATAACCGTCTTTTTGAGGAAAACCTCGATGGCTATGCCGATGCCTTTGCGGACGCTGTTGTGGAAACCTGGAAGGCAAACCACAAATCCAACAAGAAAAAGTAAAGAAATCAAAGAAAAAGCTGCTTCAAACTTGCGACGGTTTGAGGCAGCTTTTTGATGTTGGAGAGAAGAAGCGAAAATTACTGCTCTTCGTCGCCCTCTTCATGAGGCATATCGGCCAGATAGTAGGGGGTGGTCTGATAGACGTAATAAAACTACCAGTTTGGATTAAAAAAGGATGTAAAGACGGCGCAGAACAAGGAAAAATGAATAATTAAAGGTAAAATGTTGTTGGATTGGAGGCTTACACCATTCACACACCACGTTACTCGACCTTCGGCAGAGGGACTACTTTAGGCGGTGCGCTCAGGGAATCTTTGTCGAAAACAGTATCCGAATAAGAGCTAAATTTTGCAAGCTCATCATCTCGCTGGTCATCAAGCAGATGAGTATACAGATCCATCGTCATTTTCAGGTTAGCGTGTCCCAACTGCTTTTGAACAGCTTTAGGGGCGACTCCGGCCTCAAAGCAGCGAGTGGCATAGGTGTGCCGGAAGCAATGACCGCTGAAGGTTTCAAAATAGTTAATCTCGCAGCGATTTTCGTTGATGAGGTCTACCTCCTTAATTTGTCTAAGGCCCAATAACGTTGATTGTATACACACTTAACAGAGCAGTTCAGGCGCTGTGCAATTTCGTTTGCCGACAGTTCATCAATATAAGTCAGTTCCAGTATGCGCTGACGAATCAATGGGAGAGAAGCAAATGCTTCTGAAAGGCGCTCTTCCTCAAACTCGAAGCCGGTCTTAGGATAGAAAGAATCATAAATGGTTTCAAACTCTACAGAAGGTTCTATGAACATTTCATCTAAGGATACGGTATCAGGAGGTAAGCTTCTCAGATAATTCAATCTGGCGCTCTGAATGACGGTTTGGAGAAAAGCAGTCAATTTGAAATAGACAGGGGCTGTGTTCTCAGGCAAAATATTCACCCTCTTTCTTATATAATGTACATTTATAATAGTACACACAATAAGAAAAGGCTGTCGAAAACAGTTAGGAAATAAAAAATTTTTTTGCTTTTGTCAGAGATATAAGACAAGAGAGAGAACGCACACCAAAAAAAGATTTTGGGTGCGTTCTTATCATCAAAATAGAGATATAAAGAAAGTATTATGTTGGAAAATGAAAAAGTTCAAGGTTGTCGAGCAAAGTATTCAATGCTTCTGTGGATACTTCATCGGGCGGCGATGCTGTTCCGGCTTGCTCATTGGGCGCAGGCGAAGAGGCAAGCTGTTCACCGACAATCCTGCGCACCATGGATTCTAAGTCGTTGTCTGAGACAGGAGCATCGACCCGAATTTCAATTGTGCTGCTGTCAGCCGGAATGATTTCAGGATGTGCGTTCAAGAACTCAAGGAGAGCCGCAATGATAACACGGCTTTTTTTGTTTCCCATCCGTTCCAGAAATTCGCCCACACGTTGGTTTTCAGGCGCAGAAGCACTGAATTGAATGGTATACTGATACTTTCCGTTCTTTTTCAACGGATACCAACTCCTTATCCCTGCCCTTTTGCCGCAAGCTGAACATTGGCGAGCATGAGATAACCATTGGCGTTGGCTTTGGAGTCAGGATTGAACTCGGCCTGCATCACCTGTCTGGAGGAGGAGAGATACTCCTGAAACAGAATGGAGCCGCCGCCGATAAAAACAGCAGGGTTAGAGCGCAGATCGACCTGAAGCTCACGGAGCTTGTTCAGGATATCGTTAGCGTGCTGACGTGCGGCGTGACGAATGATGTCCTTCACTTCTTCCGGAAGGATCGTATTCTGTCCCATAAGGACAGCGGCAATCAGCTCATCATTCAAAGTCAGGTCATACTGAGAGCTAACCTTTCGGATGATGTCGTTGTTCATCGTGATGACACCCATCTCCAGACTGCGGCAGAACTGGAGGTCAGGCTTGCCGTTTCGGAGCAGGAGAACATCGGTGGTGTAGCCTCCAATGTCCACAACAAAGGTACGGACACTGGAAATGAGCTTTGCCGCCTCCGGTGCAATGGCAGCATACGCCTGCGGATAGACAAAGACGTTACGGATGACGATCTTGCAGCGTTTGCTCTTGAAGAGGAAGGTCACAGGCTCGTCACGCTTGAAATACTGGGCGAACTTTGTCCGCAGAATACCGAAATGCTCAGGGGGCAGACCCACAGCCAGATCGACCTGCTCAAAGCCGTCGTCACAGCCTGCCAGCTCCAGCTCACGGGCAATGGCAAACAGGGTGAGGACGAAATAGCGCTCATCATTGGTCTTGTCTCTCATGTAGGGGATTCGGTTTCCGCTGAGAGTCCAGAAGGTGCTGCCGTATTTCAGCACCTCATCCTCCATAGGCGGAAGCGTGGTATGCTCGGTCAGACCGGCAACAAAGCTGAAATGGGGGGTCTTGATGGCATAATTGCCATGGTCAATTGCAATCAACATAAACATTGCTCCTTTGAAGACTGATAATATATTACACGCCACAAGAGGAATTTTTGCAGCGGTGCAATTGTTTTTTCTGCGAGAAATGAGATTCACTCAGTCTGCTTCTGTCGCAGCGACCAGATGTAATCGTCCAGCCCTTTGTAAGCAGGGTCCCAGAGATATGTACCATACTGGAATCCGGCAGTGTTCAGAAGCTGCGTGAGGTTCTGATAACCGCTCTGGACATGGGGATTCTGGAGGAAATCCATGTCAAAGGCGGTCATGATCTTTTCCACACCGGCTTCCCGCAGGACGGGCAGCAGCTCACACAGATGTGAAAGGGTGTTCACGCCGGGAACGGCAAGGACAGTATCGCCGGAAAGAGCGTGGATGATATCTGCTTTCATGGGACCTTCCGTCAGGAGGATGACAGACTGCATCGGACCAGCCATGTGAACCCAGCCCTCCGCCTTACAGCCGTCTTTTTTACCGACACTGGACACCCAGCGGAATTTACGGCGCTGTACGTTGTCACGGCGAATCTGCAAGCCCTGAATCCGTCCCTGTTCGTCCCGAACGGGAATGAGGATACCCCGTTCACATCGGGAAAAAGTCCAGACATCCCCATCTGTTTTGTAGAAACCCGGAACTCCTGTGAGGTATAGACCTTCTGCAAGAAGCTGTTTAGCCAGCACATTTGTTCCTATCATCGGCGTAGTCCTGTAGCCCAATGCTTCCACAGCTTCCTCCGTTAAGCCTCTGCTTTTCAGGCTTGCCAGATGGTCAGAGGACAGCGTGAGCCGGTTCAGGAGAGCGGTATAGGTAGCGTGGCGGCTGTCGATGTCGGTCAGTGGATAATCCAGAATCTCTGTGGGGACGACTTTCAGAGGCTTTTGCCGTATCTCCGTAGGAACATTGAGCCGCTCCATCAATACATCACGAACCTGAGATTGACTGATTCCGGTATAGAGGCTGTATATGGCGAGAACCCCGCCATGAACGCCACAGCGGGGGCACCTGAACACATCTTTTTTCAGGTTGATGTTCAGATGCTTTTTTTTCGGCTTGTCATCACAGCAGGGACAGGGGACGTTATAGCTGATTCGACCGGCTGGAGGGTAAGGGAGTCCAATGAGCGGGATAATATCTGACATAGAGATGCGAAATGGTTGCATTACAGTTCCTTTCCGGGGAGGCAGAGTGGTTCTGCCTCCCCCTTTGTTGTTGGTTATCAGCTGCCTGCCACCTCAACGGCGTGTTCACAGATGAGCTGCGCCGCTGCCTGAATGTCAGGATCGCTGGTATATTTACGCACGATCCAGTTCAGGGCGTTGGGGTCCAACACAGCGACCTCTCCCAGCGTTTTGCCCTTGTATTTGGTGATGGGACAGGGCATATTCATGGCCTTGTTCAGCTTGGCCTCCTTCGTTTCCACCACGGGGGCAGGAGCAGGAGCGGGAACAGGAGCAGAAGCCACAGGAGCCAGCTCAGAAGCGGGCGGATATGCAGCGGGAGCAGGAGCAGGGCTGACCGGAGTCTGAGCGTCCGGCAGCTCAGTGGGGGCGGTAGAAGAAAAAGATTCACCGGCGATGCTGAATTGCAGACCGAATCCGGCGTTTCGCAGGGCAACACCCACAGCGGCGGTCTGCGCCCATTCACGGGGAGACACGGAGGGATTCTGCGGGTCATAGCTGCGGGAGGCTGTTGCCTCAGCCAGAAAATGCTCAGGGGGATCGTTGTAGTGGGGATAGACCTTTGCCGTAGCGACGAAACAGCTTTGAGCGGGCTTAACCTCTACGGAGATACGACCCTCCGGATATTTGAGGCGGAACCACGCCATCTGAGCCATAACGGGCAGACGTTTGCGGGTATCACCGGTGGTAAGGTCGCTGTATTCTACCGCAAAGGCGGAAGGGTCGAAGCCTTCCACCTGATTGATGGTGGAAAGGATAGCGAAGGGGTTGTTTGCCTCATTCGAGTTGGGATGAATACTCATTTTTGATTCTCCTTTGAATTATTTTTTGTGTCGAAGGGAATGTAGGAATCCCGATACTGAATCCATGCAGGAAGGATGGAGCTAAAGAGGATGCCTACTTTGGATTTGTACAGCTCCGGTGTTGAGGCACGGAAGCTCAGGAAGGGCTTGCGGCAGTTTTGGACGATGATGCCAAAGCTCTGAGCGGCAGTCCTGCGCTGTTCCTTCCGCTTCTCATCGGCGGGGACGCCGACCTTGTGTTCCTCCTGTAAGGCACACAGATAAGCGTCGAGCATCTGAAAATGAAACATGATCGCCCGGATATTCGTAGTGACAGGAGCAGTTTGGTTGTAAGCCTGACAGCTCTGGAGAACAGAAATCCGATAGCACAATTCCTGAAAAATCAGGATTTGGTCCAGCGGAAGGGTGCCGCTGCTGATCTGCTGTTCCATTTCGTCTTTTTGCTTCATATAAGCCTGTAGTTTAGTTGCCATAATCCGCTCCTTTTACTTAGTTTTTGCTTTGAATTTCTTTCATGCGCTCTGCCAGCATGGTGCGCCTCTGCTGAGTTTCCTCCCTGCGGATGGCAGTACAAAGAGCTTTGCGCTGACCAACCAGAATGACTTTGGTTTTGGCACGGGTAACAGCAGTGTAAATCAGGGGACGGACCAGCATGAAGCTGTGAGCCGTTTCCACGCTGATGATGACAGTGTGATACTCAGAGCCTTGGCTTTTATGGACAGTCAGGGCATAGCCGAGGTCCAGCATGGAAAGCTCAGTGACATCGTATTCCACCTGACGGCCATCACCAAAGTCAATGCAGATGGTGGTATCATCCTCAGAGCGAATAATAGCCGTGATGTAACCAATGTCGCCATTGCTGATGTCCTGATGGTTGCGGGTCTGCATGACCTTATCGCCCACACGAAAGCAGCGCTGTCCAATGGTAATCTCAGCTTTTTGGGGATGAGGCGGATTGACCTGTGCCTGAAGCTGCTGATTCAGGGCGTTGACCCCAGTGATGGTATTTTTTCGGTAGGGACTCAGCAAAGCCACGTTGTCTACACCGTGTTTGCCGATCTCCGTCAGATATATCTGCTCAATGAGAGCGGCTGATTCCTGCATATTGGCGGTTTCGCAAAACTGAAAATCCTCACCGTATTCCAGACTGAGGTTTCCGACCCGAATTCGGCTTGCGTTGACAGCGATTCGGCTCCCGGCACTTTGTCTGTGAACTTTGTTCAGGGCGATCAGGGCAATGATATCATCCGGGTATTTGGTCAGCTCACGCAGGACAGCACCGGGACCGACGGAGGGGAGCTGGTCAGCATCGCCAACCAGGACAAGCTGGCAGCCAGTGGGGATGGACTGTACCAGAAAGTTGGCAAGGTGAATATCCAGCATGGAGACCTCATCCACCAAAACAGAATCGGCTTTTAGAGGTTCCGGACACTTTTCGGAGAGGTCGTCTCCGGCATTCAGACCCAATGCGCTGTGAATGGTAGAGGACGGATAGCCCGTGGATTCCGTCATGCGGCGGGCAGCCCGTCCGGTGGGAGCACAGCAGATGATCCTGCCAGTGGGGAACATTTTGCGATAGAGGTTCAGAATGATCTTCTGAGTGGCTGTCTTTCCGGTTCCGGGACCGCCGGTGATGACGCTGACGGAACAGGCAAGGGCGGTCAAAACAGCGTCACGCTGTTCAGTGTCCAGCTTATAGCCCAGTTTCCGCTCTTCTTTCTCAAGGGCAGTCTGAAAGTCGCAGGGAAATTGAGGCGTTTCGGCAAAGACAAGCTCGGAGAGCCGCTGCGCAAGCACATGCTCAGCCTGGGCGGTCACGGTTCGGTAGACCATGCCCTGATAACAGGACAGCTTTCCGGTCTTGACCAGAATGCTTGCCCGATATGCCGTCATATCCTCGGTCAGTCCATCGGTATTCAGGAGCTTGAGTGTCTTTTGAACGAAGTCCCGTTTTTCCATACAGAGATGGCCCTGTTCTTCTTCTGACACCAAGGTGTGCATCAATCCGGCATCCACCCGTTCAGGAGAAAGCGGATCAATTCCGACAGACATAGCGATCTTGTCAGCGGAGAGAAAACCGATTCCGGCAACCTCCTGCAAAACATAGGGATGCTGCTGAACCATTTCCAGCGTTCGGGAGCGGTACTTTCGATACAGCTTTAACGCTTTTTTGGGAGAGATGTTGTAAGGAGCAAGGAAAGCAATGACATAACGGGCGGCCCGTGCCGATTCGTAGGACTCGCAGATTCGTTCCAGCTTATTCTGGCTGATGCCCTTTACCTCAAGAAGCTTATCCGGCTCTTTGTCCAGAATCTCAAGAGTATGCTCACCAAAGGCATCATAAATGCGCTGAGCCATCTTTTTCCCGACTCCCCTGATCTGACCGGAGGACAGATAGGCGATGATTCCAGCCTTTGTAGGCGTTATGACCTCTGTATAGGAGTCCACCTGATACTGAGGACCGTACTTGCTTTTGACCCAGTGGCCTTCCAGCGCATAACGGAGCTTTGAGGTAACAGGCAGACCGTAGCCGACAGCGGTAACGGCGGTGATAACTTCATTGCGTGAGTTGACCAGACGCTCGCAGGGGCAGTAACTGGCGACCACATAGGTATCAGGATGGATGTCCGATGTGCTGCGGGGATAGATCAGCCGCTGAAAGGTGCAGACCAAGATGATTCCTCCTTGTTTTACCCACAGGGAACAAGAATGGTTCGTTCCTGCGGGACATAGATTTCTTCTTTTTCGATTTTGTAATGCTGTGCAAGAGAGACTGCGTTTCTGACCAGCTCATCTGCCAGCCGGTCAAAGCTCTGTACCAGCTTCACCCGTTCCCGAAGTTCCTCCATCGTCCAATCCTCAAAGTCTTCGTTCTCATCCGTTCCCCTGCCGGGATAGGTAACGATGGACATAAGAGGCTGTTTATAATCGACTCTGGCGGGTTTTCCGCAGACACCGCAGAGGGTATTACCGCTGGATTTGACAGACTGATAATTTTGCTGACCGCAGCTGGTGCAGTAGGATTTGTGTGGATCAGGGGTGAGTTTGCCCTGATACAGCACCAGATAACCGCTGCTCCGCCCGTTCATGCAAGCCTGCCAGCGATAACCGTGCTGACTGTTAAATCTCTGAATGATCCGGCTCTGGTAATCCCAGAAATCATCCAACTGAATCATGTCAAAGAGCTTATCGAAGATATCCTTCTCCAGACCGAGATGATGGAGCTTGACATTGCAGGCGTAGGAACGGGAGCAGTTCCAGCCATGTGCGGTATCATAGCGGAAATGGGTTTTCAGGAATGCCGTCATAGCCGTTCGGGAACGCCGGTCTACCTTTTGATAGAATTGCTTCATAGAATTTTCCTTCTTTCCTGCACAGGAGACCGGAAATGCCCCCTGTGCAGATGGTGTTTAGAGCCTATCCGTAAATTAAGGTGCGCTGATTGCGCCGGATATTTTTAGCCAGATTGTCACTGGATTTCGCAGGAATACTGACATATTTCAAGAAAGCCGGGGGCAATCTGGCGGGAAAGAGCCAAGCAAGCAGTGTGCCGCTTATTGACCGATAGGCTCTTAGTTGGGCTGAATGGAAACCTTCAGCTTACGGCTGGTGGAGGTCTTCAGCGTGGATTCATAGACCGATGGATGGCTGCTTTTGAGAAGGGCTGTATCCGTCCGGCGGGAGGTGCGGGTTACATACTCAATGAGAAAATGGTCGTCCGTGGTTTCGAGGACGCCATGCTCATGTGCTTTCATCAGCGCAATAATATTGACGCTGTGTGCGGCAATCCTGTTTTCGCTCTCACGATTCAGCCGGTTGCGCTCCGCAATAGCAGCCTGCTCCGCAGCGATCACTCTCAGAGCGGATTCATGCTTTGCAGGAAGCTCAATGGTGGGCAGTACGGGGTCACTTTTCTGGTAAACACGGGCAAGGTATTCCAGAGCCACCTTGGGGGCGGCTTCATTGAGCTTCGGCGGCTTGTCATTTTTCAGGCTCCAGATCCACTGGTCCAGACGCTCAAAGATGATATCCTCCTTTGCCTGATCCCGCTGGATTTCCGGCATTGCCATGTCGTGGTCCGGGTTGTTGCCCCAGATAGCAGAAAAGGCTCCAAAGCTGACATCCGCCACACTGAGATAGAATCGCAGCTGCATTTCGTAATGTTCGGGATACCCTTCGTCTGCCCATTCCTCCGCCTTGTGGTAGGTACAGGATTTGCATTCAAGAATTCCAGCTTCTCCGTCAGAGGCACGGGCAATGCGGCGGTCAAAGTTGGCCAGAGCATAGGGATGGTCGGCGTGCTGATAGAGGAAGGTGTCATCTGTGACGATGTTTCCGGTCTTTTTCTGATACCAATGAGCGGCGATGGGTTCCAGAAGATGTCCCATCTCCAGCTGATTGGCATTGGCTTTGACAGGCGGCTTGGCATAGCCTTTCTTGATATGCCACAGCTCCAAAGGAGTCATCCACGGCGACAGACCGAAGATGGTGGCAACATCGCTTCCACCAACGGTGTATTCGATATTGCCCTTGGGACCATGGGCACGGCATTCCAGCCAGCGTTTTTCGTCCATGCCAGCGGTATCACACAGAATAATGGGAGCGGACATCAGTAGCTCACCGCCTTTGCCAGATCGTAGTCAGACCAGCGCAGAGTGAGCGCCCTTGCCAGAGATTCCTCAACTGACAGGAGCTTGCTTTCAGAGGCACCCTGAGTTTTGAGATTGAACAGGACCTCCTGCAGTGCCAGAAAAACATCGTGAGCGGTGGCGGGTTCATCCCCGATGGTCACCTCAAACATACTGATGGCTTCCAGTGCTGCCTTCTTGGGAAGGGAGAGCTTTTTGCAGATACGGGTCATGGTGTTTACCGGATAATCCAGGTGGATGCTCATAAGATTCTGGAGCTTCTGAACCGAGTCGGTAAACTGAGCAAAGAGCTGGTCCAGCGCTTTGTCGAAGTTTGCGACAGTGGTTTCACGGCGATGCTCCACGGAAACGCAGCTGCCAATCTGCATGGGATACTGAGTACCCATGATGAGGGCGTATACCTTTGCCGAGGCAACACCGGTGTCAGAGGTAACAAAGCGGATACCGGGCATCAGCCGGTCTGCCATCCGCTTCTTGCCGTCAGCGGTGAGCATTTTAGAGTAGGTGCCCAACAGCTCATCACGGTTAGCGGGAAGCGTCCAGCTGGCGCTGGAAATAGCGTGACTGCGGAAGCCGTCCACAAACTGACCGCCGGAGAAACGGCTGTCCAGCTTGCCGGTCAGGGACAGGAGCAGGCTGTCGATGGGAAGGACGGAATAATCCCTGCGGTCGCCGGAGTGGACAGCGGTGATCTTTTCGTCACGAATGAGAACGAGTGCCTCGGAGCGGAACTTGGACAGGCACATATTGAGAATGCTTGCCAGCTCTTCTTTGGTGAGATGGTTCAGGGCTGTACCGCTGATCTTTGCCCGGTCGAGAAGGCTCTTATAGGCGGTGTCACGGAGGGGATAGAGCTGACCGCAGATGGAGAGGGCGAGCTGAATGTGGTTGGCGGTGTCCTTGGCGGCATCATCGCTGACACCGGAGGCGAAGGAGCCGGGGGTGGAGAGGAGCGGAGAGGTGGAGGTCAGAGGGACCACCTTGAGGCTGTTGATGCCGCATCGAATCCACTGGCTGTTGGTGGAGAGCTGCTCGTGGTGATGCTGCATTTCGGGGTAGGTGTGGAAGGTCATGGTTGATTCGTCTGCGTAAGTGATAGACATATAGATGCCCCTTTCTGAATGAATTTTGACGGAAAGCGTTCAGAGTCTGTCCGCAAGGGAAGGTATGCCGATTGCGAAGCAGATTTTTTGTCAGATTGTCACTGGATTTTGCGGGAATCCTGACGGATTTCAAAAAAGCCGGGGGCAATCTGACGGAAAAGAAACAAGCAAGCGGCGTGCCGCTCTGTTGCGGTCAGACTCAAAATATATAACAAAAGCCAGTAATCTCCGAAGAAACTACTGGCTTTATGTCCAATATGAAGTTGGCGGGAAACAAAAAGCGCCAATCTGCGCATAGACGCAAACTGACACTGTAATACTCTGAAACTGTGTTTTCCAAAGGGAAAACAAGGAAACTTTATGAGGGTATTATAGCAGAGTATTTGTTCACAGTCAATTGTTTTCAGGCTCAGAAATTCAAAAAAGAGGACATCTCTATGCTGCTCAGACAGAATCAGCCGCCCGTGTGACGGTTGATCTGGACAAGGCACATGAGGGCAGCGCCAAAGATGGTGCCCAGTGTGAAGCCGATGACAGCACAGAATATCATAAAATCACCTCCTCGTTGGGATAGAAAAGAGGATGCCGGGTGTGAACCTGACATCCTCTCTTGCCGTATATCTTATGCTTTACTGCATGGTTCGTTCAATGACACAGCTGTGCAGCTTCGTGTCTTTGTCATAGCTGATGCCCACCAGCACGATCTCGCCGGAATAGCTTTCCAGTGCCTTGACATATTGCTTTTCTTTGATCTGTGAAATAGCAGTATGGGCACTGTGATCCCATTTGAGTTCTACTACAATGGCAGGGACCTCACAGCCTCTGCGGGGCAGGAACACCATATCGGCAAAGCCTTTTCCTGTGGGCAGCTCCCGAATGAGGAGGTACTGCTCCCGTGCGGTGTAATAGGCAAGGGAAATGACACAGCTCAGAGCGTTCTCGTTGTTGTACTCCAAAATGGAAACGTTTTGCATATGGACTTCATCAACCGCATGGGCAACGGTATCGGCATCCCCATTCATGGTAGCTTCCAGCAGGGACTCAGAGGCACGCACTGCCTTCATGACCTCAGACCACTTGGGGGTGTTCATGGCCCGGATAAACTCGGCACGGACCTCTTCATTGGGAATGAATACGCTGCGGCGGGCGGCATCGTAGGCCAGATAGCCCAGATGAGTCAGAAGGGTGAGTACATCATCCTTGGAATGGAAGGTGGTCATATCATTCTGGAAGGTGGTGGGGTCAATGCGATGATAATTACCACCCAGCAGAGAAATGACAGCGTCACGAAGGCCGTCATAATTCATATCAATATAAACTTTAAGGGCCTCATAGGTTTCGGTGCTGGTCCAATAGCTGCCAAAACGACGCTTCCGCATGGCATCTACCACCGACTTGGGGCTGTAGATGTGCCCGATCCGCTCGAAATAATAGCCATCGTACCAGCGGCGAGTCTCGTCAAAATCCATGTGGAAGCGCTGGCAAAGAACACTGACCTGCTCCTCAGTGAAGCCCACGAAAGATGCCAGCTCGTCAGGCTCGGTCATGGAGTATTCATCGAACATATTCAAAGCGGAGTGAGTACCGTACTTTTTGATGGGCAGGATGCCTGTCATGTAGGCAAGCTTCACATAGGGCTGATTTTTCAGCAGATCCCGCAGGAAGTCCAGATAATGCCGCTGTGCTTCAAGATCAGCAGATTTCTCACGGAAAATGCAATCCCACTCGTCTATGATGACAACGAAGCCACGACCAGTCTGGGCATAGCATTCCTCCAATGCGGCACTCAAGCTCCCGCCGGACAAATCGACTGCTTCGGGAAAGGTTCTGCGGATGTCCTGCAATACTTTTTCCTGCCAGTATTCCGGGAGCTGGGACACAGAGGGAGAACGGGTGAGAAAACGCTGAGTATTGAAAAAGAGAACGTTATATTGGTTCAGATGCTCCTCAAAGGAGTCGGACTGCCCGATTTCCAGTTCCTCAAACATGGAGCGGGAGTCGCAGGTGTGGCAGTAGTAGGCACACAGCATATTGGCGGCCATGGATTTGCCAAAGCGCCGGGGACGGCTGACACAAATATTTTTTTGTTCTGTTGCCAGAACCTCATTGGTAAAGGCAATGAGTCCGGTCATATCTATATAGATTTTAGAACGCAGAGCTTCGGAGAAAAGTTCATTGCCGGGATTCAGATAAATTCCCATTGTGCGATACTCCTTTCTGTTTTGATTCTTATTTGTTTTATCAATAATACCACATTTTAAAGAAAGAATCCAGTGTTTTATCAAAAAGAGGATGCCGGGCGTGTACCTGACATCCTCCTGAAAGTGGGTTATACGCCCTGACGTTTCAGCTGCCATATCCCACGCCGAACATGGAGGAAGACAGCGGGATGGCGCAGGAGCGTCTGCCGGACTTTTTCACGCCAGAACGGAGTCTGCCGAGCCTTGCGGTAGGATTCGACCTGAGCATACAGAGCGGACAGAGACATAGGGGTGCCGTCTGCCTTTTCCATCACAGAAGCTACGACATCCTTCCATGTGGCACCTGGCATATCACGGATATCCACATCCTTACGGTCGGTAAACAGAATCGGATAAACGGTGGGGTCATCCTTCCGCACGATCAGCAGATATTCGTGGAGAATGGGAATGAACCTGCCGCTGTACTGTGTTTGGCTGGAAAAGCAGTTGTGCTGTGCTTTGATGATGACGTTTTCAATCGTTCCGGGCTTGTTCAGCTCAAAGAGCATACTGAACAGCTTTCCCTTCTTCTTGATGTCGCCTACAAGGACAGCCATCCTGCCGCCCTTTTCCAAAGCACAAAACTGCTTCATCATGGCGTAGTTCATGACCCGCACAAACTCATCCCAGTTTTTGATTCTGGACAGGTCATAAAGGCGTGGGTCATACCCATAACGCTGCTGAACTTCACTTGCTTTGTACATAACGTCAGAATATGTCACAATATCCCAGTATGGTGGGTGCCAAAAGGTAAACTCAGACCGTTCCGGTATGTCACAATTCAGAATATCAAAGCCGCTGTGCAGGTCATAGGTGCGGCTCTGGATGTTCATGGTCTTTGCTGCGTCGCTGGTGGTTCCGCTTCCGCACATATAATCGCAGATTTGGCTTGGCTTAAAATGGCGGATCAAATCCTCAATCAGTTTGGGAGAGCAGTTGCCTCGATAGCGATTGCTTCCACCCTGTCCTCGCTCTGGATAGGATACGATACTGGTGAGGATTCTGTTTTCCTGAGCATCCATCAGCACTCCCCCCATTTCTCCAGAAGAATCAGTTCATCAGGAGCCATGATCAGGCAGTCCAGACAGATTTCATCCAGTGTCTTTGGGTATCCATACAGCGAACTGATCTGCTGTTCCAGTCGTTCAATCTCAACGGGATCATCAGGTTCACTGAAACAGCAATAGATATCAGGGGTTTCATTTTCCGTGTCCTTATCCTCATCCGTGCGGATCTCGTAAATGTAACCAGTGAGGTCAGGATAATCGCAATCACTGGTGGTGCGTACCGTCTGACCAATGGCAAACTCACGCCCCTGATAGGATAAGACTTGATTTTCTTTTGTAAGCAGCATATTCCCACCTCAATCCTCAACATCAGGCTCAATGGACTCGAAATCGTCAATGAACTCCTCTGGTGTATAGCGAACATCACCGGAAAAACAGTTGATGATTTCAATTTCCTCGTCATCCACTCCGGCATCCCGAAGCCGAATGATCTCTGCGACAGCCTCGTTTTCTAGCTGCGTCACAATGGCAAAGCGGTCATAATCAGACAGCATAACAGGAAATTCCTCGCCGTTGCTATGGGTCAGCTTCAGCTCAACCAGCCATTCTGTTCCCTCGCAATGGTATCGACCAATGATAAAGGAGCGGATATGGGGAAAGCGCTGCTTCGGATTTCCGTTTTTATCGTGTATCTCAATTTGAAACATCTGTATTCACCTTTTCTTTTTCTTGCGTGAGTGCTTTCGTTTTGTGCTGGGTGCCGCCGTCAGAAGACGGATCAGGCTGTGGATGCCACGCTGTTTTTTCAGTCCCTGAATCTTGCCGGTTCCGGCGTAGAACTGAAATAATTTATGGTCGCTTTTTCGCCAGCAATGGAAATGCCCAATCTCAGGGGATTTCAGCTTATGCTCAATGCCATTTGCCTGAAATTGTTCGATTGCATAGGCAATGCGGTCGGGAGTCTGGGCGACACGCTCCGCATGGAGCTGTTTGGAATAGTCCTTTAAAGCGTCCCAGACCTCATCTCTTGCCATGATATTCACCTCCTTGGATCAGAATGGAGACAGAGCGAAATGCCCTGTCTCCGAGTGGGTTATGCGACCTTGATATACCGCTTGATGAGCCTGGTAAGCTTGTGGGGAAGCTGGGTCAGGTCGGTAATGTCGAGGAAGGAATCCCCGTAGATGCGTTCAATATTCTGCTTGTCATCTCCAATAGCAGCGGCGGCAAAAATGACACCCTTACGCTTGTACTCCAGACGGATACCACGAAGGTCCTCTTCGGCGGCAGTACCATAGTAGTTGTCATCAGCGGGCTGTCCGTCCGAAACAAGAATCAAAAGTTTAACCTCCTCCTTGCGTTTGACCAGCCGTTCAGCAGCGAACCGCAGGGCGGCTCCATCACGGTTGCCTCCACGAGCGCCGATATCCATGAGACGATATTTGTCGTCATAGTCGAAGCTCTCATACTCGGCGTAAGAGTAAAGCTCAACGGTTTTGGTGCCAGTAGAGTGACCATAGATCATGACCGGAATCCCCAGAGCCTCGCAGAAATCATAGATGATAATAGCGGTGGCTCTTGCGTAGGTGCTTCGGTCACAGCTGGACATGGAGCCGGATTCGTCAAGAAGAAGTGTGACGGTCAGCTGGGGGATATCGTTGGGTAGTCGGGCCTTGCAGAACATCTTGCCGTCCTGTCGATGCAGAGCATGGGCGTTCAGGGTGCGTCCGAAGAGCAGACCGGTTTGCTTTCCGCCCCGCTGATTATCCTGAAGCTGCTGAAGGATGCTTCTTCGCAGCTTTTTAGAGATATCAAGCAAAGCCGGGGCAATGGACTCATACTGTTCGATCAGCTCAGAATCTACCTCAGCAATCCGTCTCACACGGACATTCACTCCTGCGTGAATATCTCCATAAGAAATGTTCTGGGCAGCCTCGTTTAACTCATTGATGCGATCATTTTCCAGCTGCTTTGCCGCTGCTTTTTCCGCCATGGCATCCAGCATACGCTCAATATCGGCGGCGGCTCGCTCATCCATCTGGCGTTTGTACTCCTCGTCGCAGGTGGTGGTTCCGCCGACCGGTTCTGACACACTGGATGTGTTTGCCTGCGGCAGACGGCCCTGCTCTGTGGCGGTGGTCACTTGCTTTTTCGATTCCTGCGGCTCTCCTGCATCTTTGACATTGACAGCATTGGTATCCGTGTTTTCCGGTGCTTCTTCCGGCGTGGAGCCGTCGGGCTGTTCCTCGGATTTGGCGTCTTCTTCTGTACCGCCTGTACTGCCAGCCATAGCTGAGAGAGCAGAACGCAAAGCGGCGTTGGGAAGCGTCAAGGCTGTACCGCCGGGGTCGGATACAGGAGCTGTAGAGCCGGAACCGGCGGCAGATGCGCCGGACAAAGAGCCGAGCATCTGTCCCAGAGTAACAGTGAGATCACAGGCTCGCCCATCGTCAGCGTGACGCTTTTTGCAGACCTCCAGATAGTTTTCCAGATAGTCCCACAGCCGAACCAACACCAGATTCACAGCGTCGAGGCGGTCCTTACCGGAGCGGCTCACCAGTGCGGTGTCAATGCAGGGAATCAGGGAAAAGACGGCTTGAATCCGTTCATCCGTAAGAGGAACAGAGCCATACTTGATGATTCCGGCAGTGGAATAGGTCAGGAGATTTTGCAGGATGGTGTCGCAGATGGTCCAATCACTGTCGGCATCGTCCTCATGCTCCATCATCTGGTCAACGGCAGGCGCAGTTTCGGTGTGTTCCTTCCGCATCAGCTCCAAACAATGCCCTAAAGTGCCGGGAAAGCTGGCTGTCATGCGTCCCTCGACATATTGGCATCGACCCATTCAAAGGCCATCAGCTCATAGTTTTCCCTGGGCGGCGGAGGAAGCTCTTCTTCGTCCTCTTCAGGAGTATCATTTTCGGTGTCTGTGGGAGGAGTCTCAGTAACGCAAAAGCTGAGGTCATCCACATCATCGCCGTTCAAAATGACCTTTGCACGACGGAAGCCACCGGCACGATTAAGACGAATGAACAAAGGAGCGCCGTTCTCAATGTCAAAGCGGGCGTTGGGATTTTTCCAGACCCAGCGTGCTTTGGGAAACTGATGACGGACCAGCTCAGCAATGCGAAGCTGAATGTGTCCAAAGGAGTCATTCTCATCCAGAGGAGCAGGCTGAGGAGCGGGTGAAGAGGGAGCCTCTTTGGTCTGATCAGTGTTCACGTTCCGTTTGGAAAGCAGGAGCAGGCGAATGCCCAGACCCAGCAGGACAGGAAGCAGCGGAATCAGGAGGACCCAAAGACCGCTGATCAGAAACAGGATGGCACAAATAAGGGAGGTAAACAGAAAACGGGAGTTGAGAGTTCTCTTTTTGCCTTTTTTGTTCATGATAGATTTCCTTTCTGTGGTGCAAAAAAACACACATGAGCGGTATAAAGCCGAAAACTCATGTGCGTTTTAATGCGCCTGTTCATTTTTTGAGCTGAAAGGTTGAAGGATCAGCCGTAGAAAGCGTTTCCGCTGCCGGGAGCGCCGTAGCCCTCATAGCCGGTGAAATTACCGGGAGCGGTACCATAACCGCCATTCTGAGGAGCAGCGCCATAACCGCCATTCTGAGGAGCAGCGCCATAACCGCCAGCATTCGTGGGAGCAGCACCATAACCGTCATTCTGAGGAGCAGCGCCATAACCGCCAGCATTCATGGGAGTGGCACCGTAACTGCCATTCTGAGGAGTACCGTTATAAGCGGCAGCATTCTGCGGCATCTGGGGAGCAGCACCATAAGCACCGGCGTTCTGCGGAGTCTGAGGAGTGCCGCCATAAGCTGCGTTCTGGGGAGTGCCACTATAGCCACCGGCTGCGCCGGGATTCTGAGGAGCGGCAGCGGAATCGGGTTTGCTGCCGCAGAACTCGACAGAGGTGGCAATGACGACATACTGTCTGTGCTTTTCGTGGGTGGTTTCATCCTCCCAGACCTCCTCATCAAGCTTTCCGTCAATGTTGAGGCGGGAGCCTTCCGTGAGCTGCATGGCCGAAATGCGTTCGCAGGTCTGACCGAACGCTCTGACGGCGAGGTTGATCCAGCGGGTGTTGTTTTCGGCATTGCGGTCGTAGACACGGCAGCCGACGCGGAAGCGGACGAGGGTGTTCTTGTCGTTGAACTTGACGGCGGGAGCGCCATTGTAGCCTTTCGCCACAACTGCATTGGTAATAAGAATCTTGAGCATAGTAAGCCCCTTTCTGCAGGTTATCCTGCGATAAAATAATATATTTCAACCCTTTGGCGGGTGGAAAACGGAAGAAAACAAAAAGTGCCAGTTGGCGCACAAAGGCACTAACTGACACTATATAAACAGAAACTGTGAATTTCATTGTGGAAATTCTTGAAACTAAGTGTCTGCATTATAGCATGATTTTTTTCTTTCGTCAATTGGTTAAGAAACAATTTTCTGTGGAATTACCTCCAGAGCCAGAAAGGAGCAGAGGACTTTGCATTGCTCCTGCTGATAGACCGGTGTACGCTCGGCGGCATAAAGCCGTATGGTATCCCCTTCCCTCACAAAGCCGATCCTCTGATGAACAGATAGCCTTACAAGTCCAGAAGGTGTCTGGAGGAGCAGGGCTGTCACACGCTTTTTCAGGACAGTGGATTCAATGGAAAGGCATTGACCCTCAATCACCACATATCGCTGAAAAAGCACGGTTTGATACAGCGTCACAGTCATAGCGCAGAGAAGCGCTCCAAAGAACAGCGTCGGGAGCCATAGCCTGATATCTCTGTAAAAAAGGAGAATGAGCAGGGTCAGGCACAAGAGCAGCGCAGAGACTGCTCCACTGCGGAGAAGCTGACGCTGGAGGGCAGGCGGGAATTGATTGATCTGTTCTCGCACAACATCACCTCACACCAGATAAATACGGTTCTTTTTCAGCAGAGAAAGAAGGGTTTTTATTGTTTGGGGCATAGCAGCGGAGTGTTCCATCAGATTCTCCAGAACGTTGTCCTCAATCGTATCGAGGGTGTACAGGGTCTCGGTCAATGCCTGACGATTCTTCTCATAGAGCAGGTCATCCGAAGGAGCCAGGTCCAGTTCTCTGAGCTTGACCAGCTCGGCAACGGTCAGATGGAGTCCGGCGTGCCGAAGCCAGCGCATCATATGGCGCTGATGCTTCCCCAGACCGAAATCAGACGAGTGGCTTTCGCTGACACAGGGCATACAGCGGGTCAGTGTCCGGTATTGGGCGGTCAGGTCGCTGCCGTCAGTGTACTCTACCAGATTCATGCGGCGCAGGTGGTCAAGGGCATTCAGCTCATAGCGGGATTCGGTGGAAGTAAACTCATCTCGACCGTTAAACCAGAGAGCGGCCTCTGTCCTTGTAAGGCTGACGGTCAGGCTCTGATGAGATACACGGATCAGGTCTTCTGTGGAGTTGGGCAGGACAGCGCCTTTGGAAATATACATCATAATGAAACACCTCGTTTTTTGATTTACTCCTATTACACGACGGCACCCCTGAAAATGCAGCACTGTTATAAAAAATACATGGCGGCAACGCACAGACCGACCACCACAAACAGGCCGACAACGACAAGAGCCACTTTTTTGATCAGCTCGCTGTCGATGCCATCATGGAGGTCATCGTCGTCCATGGGGTCAACATCATTGTAATAGCCGTCGTAGCCGTCATTCACTTCATCCCAATCCGGTTCAGGCATCGGAGTGGGCTTCGGCGGCTTCCTCTGCTGCTGACGGCGGGGCTGATTCCTGCGAGGGTCCTGCCGGGGCTGCGGACTGCGCTGAATCTGGCGCTGATACTGGGTCGGCTGAACGACGGGAATTTGAGAGGTCGGTTCCTCAAACTGAAAGCGGGAAGAATTCAGAGGAGGGGTGCCGGACATCTGATGAGGATGATAAACCTTGGTAGGGTCCTCATCCACATTAGGAGGCGGAGCGCTGACAGGGGACTGGAAGGGAACCTCTGCCTGAGCAGGCTGTTCGGGCAGTGCGAGGCGCATTCCGCATCCAGCACAGAAGGCGGCATTGGGGTCAGAGAGCTGAGTGCCGCAGGATGGACAAAAATTCATAGAAAAAGACTCCTTTTGAGATAATTTCGGTATAAAACCGAGTGCTGTATCTCTCAGGAGCCACTTGTGGATGATGGTATTATAACATGGTTTCATTTACATGTCATCGGCGCAGACCTTGCCAATTCATTTTCATTTATATGACATGGAATAGGACATTTCATTTTCACCCTTGTTCTGTGTTTGTCAATCCTGGTTGCGAAGCCTGCGGTCCTGACGCAAAGCGTCCTTTGCCGCCTCAATGATGCGGGCAATGGCATGAATCTTATATTCGTCACAATCGCTGAGCAGCTGTTGGATATCGTTGTGAATCACAGAGGTGGAATACACCACATTGTCCGCAAGAAGCTCGTCAGCGGAAACATGAAGGGCGTTTGCGATGCTGATGATCGTTTTTAAGCTGACCCTGGTGGAGCCTGTTTCGATGTTGCTCGTGTGGCCTGTGGACAAATTAATCAGCTCGGCAAGCTGTTCCTGAGATAGTCCTGCCTTGATCCTGGCAATCTTGATCCGCTTACCGATTCCTTTATAATCTAAATCCATAAAAAAATCACTCCCAACTACTAATGCGAATCAAGAGTTGAAATAACGGTTAAAAAGCGCAGCAGCAAAGCGACCA